>JBBRNQ010000325.1:0-1524 GCA_038230235.1 Actinomycetales bacterium | reverse complement strand
TCGAACTGGCTGGTGGCCCGGGACCGCATCTCGAGGAGGGCTGCCTCGCGACCGAGGGCCCCTCGCGAGGGTCGGTCCATCGTCAGGGAGTCGAAGGCGTCAGCCACCGCGATGATGCGGCTGATGACGGGAATGTCCTCGCCGACGAGCCCGTCGGGATAACCCCGGCCATCCCATCGCTCGTGATGATGCCGGATCCCCTCCAGAGAGTCCTCGAGGAACGTCACGCCACGCAGGAGGTCAGCGCCCTGGTTGCTGTGTCCGGCGAGGACGAGAAGATCGTCACGGGTCAGGTCGCCCGGCCGGCGAACGAGCCGCGTCGGAAGGCCGACCTTGCCCACGTCGTGGAGCATGGCAGCGAACCGGAGGGCGCTCACTTCCTGCACCGACAGACTCATGGGCTCCACCAGCCACTCGACGAGGATCGCCATCCGTGCGCTGTGACCGACCGAGTGGGGGTCCTTCGTCTCTGCTGCCGTCACCAGCGCCGACAACGCACTCTCGTGGGCCCGGACCTCGTCTCCGTACTGGACGATCACCCACCGAGCCACGGAAAGGGGGGCGAGGATCAGCACCGCGCTGAAGGGACCGACGCCCGCAGGAACCCAGAGGACGGCGAAGAGGAAGCCGATGGCGCCGTACCCGAGATAGCTCATCCCGGAGGTGCTGACCATGCTGACGAAGGTGACCCGGACGGGCAGACCGCGCTCGGCCCGCAGGACCCCGGCGATGAAGGCGGCATTCACCAGCATCTGCACGACGTCGGCGATCAGCAGGGGGAGGGCCACGTGCACGAGTAGCCCGGGAACGCCGACCCGCTCCAGGTCGAAGGTGCCGCCCACGGCACGGTAGGTGGCTCCACCGGACCAGCCGAGGATGACCGCCATGGCAGCGTTGAAGAGTCGCCGCGGGAACGCCACACGTCGGGGGTCGAGGGCCTGGGCCAAACCGCCCACGAGAGCGGCACCAAAGGGCCCGACGATGGGAATGGACGCCAGCTGCACGATGCTCAGGAAGGAGAGACCGACCTTTTGCCCGACATTGCTCTCACGGAACCCGTGGCTCACCAGTCCGAGCCCGCATAGAACCATCAAAGCAAAAAGGCCCGACGGGAGTCCGAAGCGCCCCAGGGCGGCCAGGAGCCCGCCAACGGAAATCAGGACGGTCAGGGTGATGAACAGCTCGAGGACAGGCAGCCGCCGTGGTGCCTGCGCAGCGGCCACATCCCTCATGGTGACACGGTAGTCGCAGGACGCTCCGGCGAGAACAGGCCGCCGGCACCCCGGTCGAGGCGCTCAGGGGTCACGGCACGGAGCGCTTGGCGAGGGTCAGGCAGGGCAGGTGACGCCCGGGTGGCGGGTGGTCAGCTGTCACCAGGTCCAGATCGACTCCGGTCCGACCGGGGCGAGACGCAGAGCCGGCGCGGGCATCGGGGTGAGCGGGGCGTCCCAGGTGGGCATGGCCGGCTTGGTGAGCATCGACTCGAAGAGCTTGGTGAACGACTTCATGGGAGGAACCTCTCGT
>JBBRNQ010000324.1:0-1535 GCA_038230235.1 Actinomycetales bacterium | reverse complement strand
TCGTCCTGGCCGACCTCGCCGTCGGCACCACGGGAGCGCTGGAGAGGGACCTCTCGCTCGTCACCGACGGCACGTCGCCGATCCTGCTGCAGGTGGTCGGCTGGCTCGCCGGTCTGGCTGTCGTCCTCCTTCCCGTCGTGATCGGCACCGACCTGCTCCTACGGCGTCGACCGCTGCAGCTCGTCGAGGCCCTTGCCGCGGCTGGCGTCGGCGCGCTCCTGGTCGTCGCCCTGCGCAACCTCATCCTCGACGGGCACCTCGGCAGCGTCCTCGGCGCCCTGACCCGCCCCATGAGCGAGGGACGCACCAATCCGCTCGACGCCGTGGCCGTCGCGCTCGTCGCGATGCTGACCGTCGCCGACATCGTCGGGCGGCGCTGGGTCTCCCCGGTCGCGGTCGTGGTCATCGGCTCCTCGGCGCTGACGACGTTCGTGTCAGGGCAGAGCACCTCGCTCGCTGTCTTCGTGTCGCTCCTGCTCGGCTGGTTGGTCGGCCTCGGCTTCCGCTACGGCATCGGGGCCGTCTCGACGCGCCCCCCGGGCTCCGAGATCGCCGCGGCCCTCGCGGTCGCCGGGGTGCGGCTGACCCGCCTCGAGCTGGTCGAGCTCAACGACGCCGCCGAGCGGCACTACGCCGCGACGACGACGGACGGCGAGCTCGTGGTGCGGGTGATGGACCGCGACACCTTCGGCTTCGCGTCGGGCCGGAGGTTGCTGCGCATGCTGCGCCTGCGAGGGGCGAGCACCCGGGCCCCCGCGCTCAACCTGCGGGCCGAGCTGGAGCACCGCACGCTCATGGCCCTGACCCTCGCCGACGCCGAGGTCCTCGCGCCGCGGGTGGTCGCGGTGACCGAGGTGGGCCCGTTCTCCGCCTGCATCGCCTACGTCGTCCCCCGCGGTCGCTCGCTCCTCGAGGTCGGCGAGGCGGTCACCGACGACGAGCTGACCTCCGTATGGCGCCTCCTCGGCACCTTGCGCGGGCGGCGGGTCGCGCACCGCGGGCTCGGCCCCGACATCGTCATGCTCCCCGAGGCCGGTCCCGCCGTCGACTACCGTCCGCTCGACGTGGGTGCGGTGGGTGCGGTGGGTGCTGTGGGGTCATCGGGTGCGGTGGGTGCCGGGTCGGTGGCGCGTCCGGTGGCGGGCCTGCGACGCAGCGGCGGCGGTGACATCGCCGCGGCCGACCTCGCGCTGCGCATCGACGCCGCGCAGCTGCTGGTCAGCGTCGCGTTGGTGGCGGGGGCCCGCCGCGCGGTGACCACCGCCCTCGCCGAGCTGGACGACGACGTGGTGTCAGGGGCGCTGCCCCTGCTGCAGCCCATCGTCTTCACCACCGTCACCCGGTCGGCGCTGCGCGAGCACAAGGACCTGCTGGGGCAGCTGCGTGACGAGATCACCCGCCTGCGACCGCAGGCGGAGGCGGCCGAGGAGGTGCAGCTGCGCCGGGTCACCGCCCGCGGGGTCGTCACCGTCGCCGGACTCGGCGTCGCGGGCTACTTCATCCTGACCCAGCTGGCCAAGGTCGACGTCGCGCAG
>JBBRNQ010000323.1:0-1564 GCA_038230235.1 Actinomycetales bacterium | reverse complement strand
GCAGGCCCGCTGGCTGATGCCGTCGCGGGTCTGCCCCGGCTGGTAGGGGTCCCACAGCTGCCGGGACACCATCACGTTGTGGCCGGCCGGCTTCAGGGTGCCGCCCTGGTCGCGGTAGGTCTGGAGGGTCAGGCCGATGCAGGTGCCGGCCTTGCCGCGGTCGCGGGGGAGGATGGCCACACCCTCGGTCGGGCAGGTGGCACGGAAGTCGTAGAACCCCACGGCGACAGCACCCTTCGGGCCCGCGGCGACGGTGGCCGAGAACTGGTTGGCCCCGCCGGCATCGTCGTTGACCAGCACGGGTGCTGACCACGTGAGGCCGCCGTCGGTCGAGGTGGCGAGACGGATGTCGACCTGCCCCGCCTTCATCTCGTTCCAGGCGAGGTAGAGGTGACCCGGCTGGTCCGGGCTGACGGCGAGGTACTGCACCACCGAACGGTGCAGCGTCGTCCCCGGCACGAGCGACCCGTCGACCGTGGTGGTAGCGGAGACCCTGCGGAAGGACGACCACGTCCGGCCGTCGTCGGTGGACCGGGCCGACCACAGGGTGGCCGCGACGGAGCCGTCGACCCGGCTGGCCCCGTAGGTCACGTAGGAGAGATGCACCACGCCGTCCGGGCCGACGGCGGTCATCGGCCACGGGTTGGCCGGGCCGAGCACGGTGGGGGTGGGCACGCTCTGGGGTGCCGTCCAGGTGGCACCGCGGGTGCGACTGACCGACGTGCGGATCTGGGGTGCGCCGTTGGTGAACTCGACCCAGGCGCCGTAGACGTGGTCTCGCCAGGGACTGGAAGGGTTCTGGTTGGCGGTGATCCACGGCTTGTCGAGGTAGAAGCGGCTGTCGACGCTGCGCTTCGGGCCGGACTGCACCGGGGTGCCGCCGTTGCCCTTGACCCAGGTGCGCCCGCCGTCGTCGGAGTACACGCCGACGATGTTGCCGTTGGGCTGCTTCACCGACCCCCAGTAGGCGTTGTAGGGCAGGGCGAGCTGGTGCACCCGGCCCCGGGTGTCCCACACCAGGTTGGGGTCGGTCACGTTGGTCCACGACGCAGGCATGTCCTGGGTGCCGGTCGTCACGCAGTCGAAGCCCCCGACGACGTGGGTGCTCACCCGACTGCCGTCGAAGGCGAAGGACACCGTGTGCTGCGCCTTGTAGGTGCTCCACTTCTGGAAGAACGCCTTGGCCCCGCCGACCAGCTGCTCGGACTGCGGCCGCAGAGCCAGGGCCGACTCCGAGAAGTTGCTGTCGTAGCGTCCCTTGACGCAGCCACCTGGGGCCGGGTGGGCTCCCGGGTACCCCCCACCGACAACCGGCGAGGACGCGAGCTGCTCCCGGAACGGCACGCTCGGTCCCCAGGCCCCGGTCGGGCCCCCGGCTCCGGTATGGAGGTCTCGACCCGCCTGGGCGGGCGCGGACGAGAGCAGCAGCCCCGAACCGACGATGGCGGCAATGGTGACGGACGAACGACGCATCTCCCGGATTCCCCTCTCGCAGAGCACCTGGTGCAGGACGTCACCCGCCCGCTGGACACGTAGCGGGACGGGTGGCCTGGTCAGATCTTGG
>JBBRNQ010000322.1:0-1626 GCA_038230235.1 Actinomycetales bacterium | reverse complement strand
GCGACGAGCCGGGCCGCCTGCGCGGGCCAGGTCGCGTCGGGGTCGTGCAGGATCCGGCCGGTCTCCTCGCGCCGGGTGCGCCGCCCTGACCGCAGGTTGTCGTCGTACGGCGCGAGCCGTTCCACCCACAACCGCTGCACGGCACCGACCACCGCCTCACGGTCGCCGTCGTTGTCCAGCCACACGTCTGCGGCCGCCCGTCGCTCCTCGTCGCTCGCCTGCGCCGCGATCCGGTGCCGCGCGTCGTCCTCGGGCAGACCCCGCTGCTCCACGAGACGTCGTACCCGGGTCTCGGCCCCTGCGCCGACGACGACCGTCAGGTGCTCGTGCACCCACAGTCGACGCTCCACCAGCAGCGGCATGTCGAACACGCTCACCCGCTCGGTCGGGACCACGGCCCGCAGCGCCGAGATCCGCTGGGTGATCGCCGGGCCGGTGATGGAGTCGAGCGCCGCGAGGGCGTCGGGGTCGGGGAAGACGACCGCCGCCAACCCGGCTCGGTCGAGCGTGCCGTCGGCCCGCACCAAGTGCTGACCGAAACGCTCGGCGACGGCGGCCAGGGTCGGCTCACCCGGCTCCATCACCTCGCGGGCCACGGCGTCGGCGTCGACGACCTGGGCCCCGTGCTCCTCGAGCAGCCGCGCCACCGTCGACTTGCCCGACCCGATGCCACCCGTCAGCCCGATCCTCAGCACCCGCCGACCCTAGCGTCCGGGCCGACGCGGGCAAGAGCCCTCCTCGACGGACGCAACGGCACGGGCTCCCGACGACGACGGCCCGACCCCACACCAGGGGCCGGGCCGTCGTCAGCGAGCTGACGTCAGTGAGTCAGTTGCCGGTGAGCTTCTCGCGCAGGGCCGCGAGGGCCTCGTCGGACGCCAGGGTGCCCTCGACGACCGGCGCGGGGCGCGAGGCCACCACGTCGTCACCGTCGTCGTCACCGCTGGTGTCACCCGTGGCGGACGAGTACGAGGTCGTGAGGTCGCCACCGCTGGCGGCCTCGGCGTCGGCCTTCGCGGCCGCCTCGACCTGGGCCTTGTGGGCCTCCCAGCGGGAGTGGGCCTCGGCGTACTGACCCTCCCACTTCTCCTTCTGCGTCTCGTAGCCCTCGAGCCACTCGTTGGTCTCCGGGTCGAAGCCCTCGGGGTACTTGTAGTTCCCCTGGTCGTCGTACTCGGCGGCCATGCCGTAGAGCGTCGGGTCGAACTCGGCCAGCTGCGCACCGTCGTTGGCCTGCTTGAGGCTCAGCGAGATCCGGCGACGCTCGAGGTCGATGTCGATGACCTTGACGAAGATGTCGTCACCGACGTTGACGACCTGCTCCGGCAGCTCCACGTGGCGCTCGGCCAGCTCGGAGATGTGGACCAGGCCCTCGATGCCGTCGTCGACGCGCACGAACGAGCCGAACGGGACCAGCTTGGTGACCTTGCCCGGCACGACCTGACCGATCGCGTGGGTCCGCGCGAAGTGCTGCCACGGGTCTTCCTGCGTCGCCTTGAGCGAGAGGGAGACGCGCTCGCGGTCCATGTCGACGTCGAGGACCTCGACCGTGACCTTGTCGCCGACCTCGACGACCTCGGACGGGTGGTCGATGTGCTTCCAGGACAGCTCGGAGACGTGGACGAG
>JBBRNQ010000321.1:0-1690 GCA_038230235.1 Actinomycetales bacterium | reverse complement strand
GACAGCGGCAGGCAGGGCCGCCGTGGCGGTCAGCGCGGTCGCGCCGACGCGCGTCACCCCCGCCCAGTGGCGGGCGGCCACGGCCCAGCCCTTCTGTGCCACCGGGCCGACGCGCTCGCTGCGCAGCCGCTTCATGAGGTCGCCGGTGTTGATGTGCACCGGGCAGGCGGTCTGGCACATGCCGTCGACGGCGCAGGTGTCGACGGCCTGGTAGTCGTCGTCGGCCTCGAGCTCGGCCAGGGTCGCCGTGTCGCCCCGCTCCCGAGCCAGCGCCATCTCTCGGCGCAGCGCGATCCGCTGCCGCGGGGTCGTGGTGAGGTCGCGGCTGGGGCAGACCGGCTCGCAGTAGCCGCACTCGACGCAGCGGTCGACCTCGGCCTCGACCGTCGGCGCCGCCTTGAGGTGCCGGGTGTGCGCCTGCGGGTCGTCGGTGAGCACGACACCGGGGTTGAGCACCGCCCCCGGGTCGCACAGCCGCTTGACCTGCCACATCACGTCGTAGAGCTCGTCGCCGTACTGCCGGCGGACGTATGGAGCCATCATCCGCCCCGTGCCGTGCTCGGCCTTGAGCGAACCACCAGCACCCAGCACGAGGTCGATCATGTCGTCGGTGAAGCGCTGCAGCCGCTCTGACTCGGCGCCACCGAGCCGCTCGGTGAGCATGAAGTGGAGGTTGCCGTCCTTGGCGTGCCCGAAGATCACGGCGTCGTCGTAACCGTGCCGCTCGAAGAGCCCGATGAGGCTCTCGCACGTCGGCAGCAGTGCGACGACCGGGACGACGACGTCCTCGAGCAGCGCGGTCGTGCCGGCCGGTCGGGCCCCGGCCACGGTGGCGTAGAGCCCCTTGCGGGTGTGCCAGAGGCTGGCCCGCTCGACCGGGTCGGCGGTGAGACCGGTCGGGGCGCCCGGCAGGAGGCGGGCCAGGGTGGGCGCCGCTCCCTCGGCGAGCGCGGCCACCGCCTCCAGCGAGTCGGCCTGGTACTCCACGAGAAGCGCCGTGTGCCGCACGACCTCGATGCCGCGCAGCACGGCCGCAGCCGACGGGTCGGCCTGACCCACCCGCAGGGCGGCGGCGTCCATGAGCTCGATCGTCGCCGGACCCGTCTCGAGGAGCGCCGGCAGGGAGCCGGTCGCCCCCGCGAGGTCGTCGAAGACCAGCAGACCGGTCATCGCGTGGGACAGCAGCGGCACGGTGCGCAGCACGATGGACGCGATGAAGGCGAGCGTGCCCTCGCTGCCCACCACGAGGTGGGCGAGGACGTCGACGGGTCGGGTGTGGTCGAGGAACGCGTTGACGCCGTAGCCCATCGTGTTCTTCATCGCGAACTGCGCCTCGATGCGCCGGACCGAGTCGGGGTTGCCCCGCACCCGGTCCCGCAGGCGGGCGAGGCCCTCGTGCAGCTCGGGCTCGAGGGCCCGCAGCTGCTCGTCGGCGTCGGGGGCTCCCGAGTCGACGACGGTGCCGCTGGGCAGCACCACCACGAGCGAGTCGAGGGTCGCGTAGGTGTTGGCCTGCGTGCCGCAGGCCATCCCGCTCGAGTTGTTGGCCACGACACCCCCGAGGGTGCAGGCCACCTCGCTGGCCGGGTCGGGCCCGAGCTTGCGCCCGTGACGCACCAGCCGGGCGTTGACCTGCCGCACCGTCGCTCCCGGGCCGACCCGCACCCGCGCGCCGCCGTCGAGGACCTCG
>JBBRNQ010000320.1:0-1692 GCA_038230235.1 Actinomycetales bacterium | reverse complement strand
TCACCCGTCCATCCACGAGCGAGCACCACCCGGAGACCCGCCCCGCAGCGCCACGCGGGACAACGGCACGCCCGCAACCCAGAACGCGGCGTCAGCGCAGACGACCGGCCCAGACTGACCCCGGTGAATTAGCGAGGCTAAGGCACGGACCGGATCCGTCGTCGCGAAGGCGGCATTGACGATCGGTACAACCGCCATGAGCGCCGTCCGTGGACCGAGCACCGTCGAGACGATCAGGTAGGCGTCCAGGTAGGCGGGGTGGCGCTTGCACCACCGCTGGAAGGCGATGGGGTCTTGCCGGGTCTCCTGGTCGTTGGTCACCTGGAACTCCGAGACGGAGGCTGCGGTCTCGAGCAGATCCTGGGGTGAGACCTCCCAGGACGCAGTGGCGCCGGCCGACGCGGTGGGGTCCGGGCGGTAGACGAGGTAGGAGACGGGTCCGTGATCGAACCAGGAGATGCGCTCGTGCAGCGCGAGCCGGTGGAGCTCCGGGAGCAGGATGGTGCGGGCACCCAGCGGTTGTCCCTGTTTGGCCAGGGCTCCATACGCCTGCCAGATCAACCGGTGGGACAACACCGCGAAACGGTAGAGGAACGGGAGCCTCAGTCCCTGCCAGTAGTGGTAGGTCTCGTGGAAGAAGAGCAGAGGGGTGGAGGACAGCTGTCGCTGGAGGGCAGAACCCAGAGACTGTGTGTCACGGCGGTCCTGCAAGAGGTCCGCGACGTCGAGGTCGCTCTCCCCCGGTCGGACGTACAAGTACTGGACGAAGGTCGTCTGATTGACGTGCGATCGCATGGGTCACTTCCTTGGACGAGAAGCGTTGGTCGAGTATGCACCCAGCACGGTCCCCGATCCAGACCTGCGAGCACGTGTCAAAGGCGGGGTGGCAGCACCTTCCGCGGCTTCCGGGGCCCTGGGTTGACGCGGGGTCGCCAACATGGTCTCATCAGCATGTGTTGATATCAACGGAGACTGATTTGAGCGTCCCCGACCTCGCGGCGGCCGGGCCCGTGCTCGACGCGGTCGCCGACCCGATGCGCCGCCGGATCCTCACCGCCCTGGCGGCGGAGGAGCTGTGCACGACGCACCTGCAGGCGATGCTCGACGCCAAGCAGACCCTCGTGTCGCACCACCTACGGATCCTGCGTGAGGCCGGGCTGGTGCAGACCTCGCCGTGCGGCCGTTTCACCTACTACCGGCTCACGCCCGGCGCTCTCGACGACGCCAGCGCGGCGCTCGCGCTGGTCGCCCGGGCCAGCCACCAGACGCCGTCGAGGCGCGCGTGCTGACCGGCGGGCGCACGTCGTACCGACTCCCGGGCAAGGACCCGGGATGACGACCACGAGCGACCCGGCCGCCGCACCCGTGCTCGCCCGGCTCTCGACGCTCGACCGCTTCCTGCCGGTGTGGATCGTCGCGGCGATGGCTCTGGGGCTGCTGCTGGGGCGCGTCGTACCGGGGCTCGACGACGCCCTGCAGGCCGTGTCGATCGGGTCGGTGTCGCTGCCGATCGCGCTGGGGCTGCTGCTGATGATGTATCCCGTGCTGGCGAAGGTGCGCTACGGCGAGCTCGGCACGGTGACCGGGGACCGGCGGCTGCTGGTCTCGTCACTCGTGCTGAACTGGCTCGTCGGCCCACTGGTGATGTTCGCCCTCGCGTGGGTCTTCCTCGCCGACCAGCCGACCTACCGC
>JBBRNQ010000319.1:0-1699 GCA_038230235.1 Actinomycetales bacterium | reverse complement strand
GTGAGGGTGCTCGGCGAGCATCGCCGTGGCCTGGGCGACGGTGGTCGGACGCACGAAGGTCGCTGCGCCGTGGGTGAGCCGGGTCGGGCGGGCCTCGGGCGACGGACCTGATGCGCGGGTCACCATGGGGTCGTCGAGGGCCGGCGTATCGAGCGCCCAGGCGGCGTCCCGGATCGGCCGGTAGCCGGTGCACCGGCAGAGGTTGCCCGAGAGGGCGTGCAGGTCGAAGCCGTTGGGCCCGTGCTCCGCGTCCCGCTGGGGGTCAGGCTGGGCGTCCGGCTCGGCGGGTGCTGGGGCGGGGGTCCGTTCCGGTCGGTAGTACTCCGCAGCCATGCTGCAGACGAAGCCGGGCGTGCAGTAGCCGCACTGCGAGCCACCCCGTACGGCCATCTCGTGCTGCACCGGGTGGAGGTCCGCGCCGCGGCCGAGACCCTCGGCGGTGACGACCTCCTGCCCGTCGAGGCTCGCCGCGGGTACGAGGCAGGAGTTGAGCGCCGTCCAGCGGCTGGAGCCCGCGTCAGGGGCGGGGCGCAGGACGAGCACCGAACAGGCGCCGCACTCTCCCTCGGCGCAGCCCTCCTTGGCACCGATGAGACCCACACCGCGCACGAAGTCGAGGGCCGAGGTGTGCACGGGGACATCGGTGAGGGGGTACGAGGCACCGTTGACGGTCACGTGGGGCGCGTCTGCGGGGAGGGACCCGGAAGTCGCGTCCGGGGAGACCTGCACATTCATGTCCGCTCCTTGTCACGCCGTGAAGGCCGAGGATAACCCGGACACGTCACGGGCTTGTTGCGGCGGGGGCCACGCGCATTCGCGGGCTCGTGCCCCCGTATGCGGCGGGTACCCCCTCCCGGGCGCGCATTCGCGGGCACGTGCCCCCGTATGCGGCGGGCTCGGCTCAGCTGCCGCGGTAGGTGGACCAGCCGTACGGGCTGAGCAGGACGGGTACGTGGTAGTGCTCCGCCCCGTCGGTGACCGTGAACGCCACGACCGCCTCGGGGTAGAACGCCGTGGTCCCGGTCGTGGCGAACCACGCGCCGGTCGCGAAGTGCAGCCGGTAGTCGCCCGGGGGCAGCACCGGCGGCCCGACCTGCGTGGCGCGGCCGTCGGCGTCGGTCGTCGCCTCGCCGAGCACGGTGCCGTCCCACGCGCTGAGGGTGAGGGCCACCCCCACGGCCGGTCGGCCGGCGGCGGTGTCGAGCACGTGGCTGCTCAGGGTGCTCACGGCAGGGTCTCCTCGAGGCTGGCCTCCAGGCGCAGGAGGGCGATGTCGCGCAGGGCGGTGAGGGTCTCGATGCGCTCGGCCGCGTCGTCGTTCACCAGGCGCCGCGTCAGCTCGCCCAGGATCTGGGTCGCGTCGCGCCCCTTGGCGCGCACGAGGAAGACCCGGTCGAAGCGTGCCTCGTATGCCGTGTTGCCGGCGGCCAGCCGCGCCGCCACACCGGCGTCGGCCGGGTCGACCCCCGACTGCTCCGAGGCCGAGTGCGCGGCGTCGTGCCCGGCGCCGGCTCGCTCGCCGATGCGCGGGTGCCCGGCCAGGGCCTCCGCCAGCTCGTCGTCGTCGAGGTGACCGGCGGCGGCAGCGGCGTTGTCGCGCAACGGTCTCCACGCGGCATACGGTCTGGCGTCGGCGACCTCGTCGGCCCAGCGGGTGACGCCGAGGCAGCGCAGCAGCCGGGTCACCGCCTCGTCGCGG
>JBBRNQ010000318.1:0-1740 GCA_038230235.1 Actinomycetales bacterium | reverse complement strand
GCGCGTGACCTCTGCGGGCAACGATCCCGGCGGGCGATGGCCTTGACGAGCGAGTCGGTGCTGCGATCGCGCGAGGCGATGGCGTCGCCCAGGACCACCAGGTCGTCGAGGGGGAGGTCGGCGAGGTCGACCCAGGTATCGGCGGGACTGACCACCGTCAGACCCGAGTGGATGGCGAGCTCGCGGCGCTCCAGTCCGAGATGGCCTACGCAGCCGGCCCGTCGGATCCGGGTGCGGCCACTGGTCCGCATCACGTGCAGGGGCGCGCCCGCATCGCTCGGGAGGGGTAGCGCCAGCAGCCCGGCCGCCGTCGTGTGGGAGAAGGCCACGTCGGGTGGCAGCGCCAGGGCTGTGGCGGTGACGAGCTCGGTCAGGTCTGACGGTGGGCCGTCGCGACGCACTCCGTACGTGGGTCGGGAGAGGTCACCACGCAGCATCCTGGCCTTGCTGACTCCGGCGACCGTCCCGCCCAGGATGGTGAACGCTTCGCCGCGCAGCAGACCGGGCAAGGGCCGAGGATCCATGGAGAAAGCCTGACGGAAAAGCGCTGACGACCCCCGGACTCATCCACAGCCCCCGAGCGCACGCTCTTGGGTAGCCAAAGAATCACCCTAAATGGGGGTCCCGGGGGTGATTCTTCGACTACCCAAGAGCGAAATATCGCCCCGGACTGTTCAGTTCAGTTCAGTTCAGGCGAGGTCGACGACGACGGGGGCGTGGTCGCTGGCGCCCTGTCCGGCTCGCTCGTCGCGGTCGATGAAGGCTCCGGTCACCCGCGCCGCCACCGGTGGGCTCCCGAGCAGGAAGTCGATCCGCATGCCGCGGTTGCGCTCGAAGCGCTGGCGGTAGTAGTCCCAGTAGGTGTAGACCTCCGGCCCCGGCGTATGGGGCCGCGCCAGGTCGACCCAGCCGGCGTCGACGAAAGCCGCGAAGGCGGCCCGCTCCGGCGGGGTGACGTGGGTGTCCTTGGCGAACGCCTTGATATCGAAGACGTCCTCGTCGCGCGGGGCGATGTTCCAGTCGCCGACGAGCACGGTCGGCTCGGCGAGCCAGTCCTGTGCGGCCACCTCGAGCCGGGCCAGCCAGTCGAGCTTGTAGTGGTAGTGCGGGTCGTCGACCTTGCGCCCGTTGGGCACGTAGAGCGACCACACCCGCACGCCCCCGCAGGTGGCGCCGATGGCGCGCGCCTCGGTGACCAGCGGGTCGCCGTACCCGGGCTGGTCGGGGAAGCCGATCTCGACGTCGGTGAGACCGACGCGGGAGATCACGGCGACGCCGTTCCACTGGTTGACCCCCGCCGCCGCGACCTCGTAACCGGCCGCCTGCAGCCCCATCAGCGGGATCTGCGAGGTCTTGGCCTTGGTCTCCTGCAGGGCCAGCACGTCGACGTCGTGTCGGAGCAGGAAGGCCTCGACCCGGTCGATGCGGGAGCGGAGCGAGTTGACGTTCCAGGTGGCGATGCGCACCGCTGGAGGCTATCCGCCCCAGCCTCGGCCGATCCGCCCACCCTGGGGACCGGCCCAGCACGAGGGGACGAGGGTGGTCGTACGACGGACGTGCACTGTCGCACCGACCATTGCCGGCAGCAGGCTGGACGCAGTGAGCTCTCGCCACCAGGCGGGGCAGACCAGGCCGTCACGGGCCACGGAAGGCCCAGACCATGAGCAGGACCGCAGCTGTGAGCACCGTCTTGGCGGTACTGGCTGTCCTCAGTGCATCGCCAGCCGCCATGGCGGCCGG
>JBBRNQ010000317.1:0-1763 GCA_038230235.1 Actinomycetales bacterium | reverse complement strand
GAGCTGCAGCGACATGGCCGTCAGGGGGGTGCGCAGCTCGTGGGCAGCCTGCGAGATGAACAGGCGCTCGTGGTCCGTGGCCGCGCGGACGCGAGAGAGCTGGGTGTTCAGGGCCACGAGGAAGCCCCGCAGCTCGGATGGTGCGAGCTCGGAGTCCATGGGGCGTAGGTCAGTGCTGGGGCGATGGTGGACCTGCTCGGCCAGACGGTTGACAGGTCGGAGGACCCTCCGGATGACGAGCACGATGCTGAGCAGGAGGACGGGGATGAGGATCGCCAGGGGCAGGACCGTGGTGCGCGCCGCGTCCTGGGCGATCTGGTCGCGAACGTCGAGGGGCTGGGAGACGAGCAGGGCGGCGCCGCTCGAGCGGCGGATCACGACCGCCCGCAGCTGCTGGCCGCCGACGGTCAGGGTCCGCAGTCCCTCCGGGGTGGATGCGGGCACCCCCGACTGCGGCAGGGTCGCTAGGTCGATGTCGGCAGACCGGTTGGTCAGGGGCCGCAGGTCTGGTCGCCCGTCGGCGGAGGTCGCCGTCGTGGTGGCGGCGATCGTCGCGACCTGGGTGAGGATGTCGTCCTGCAGGCTGCGCGCCACCTCCAGGGCTTGGCGGTAGGACCAGACCGCCGTGGCCGCGGCGACCGCGAGCGTCACCGCCACGAGGACGATCGAGAGCCGCGCGGTGAGGGAGGTGAAGGGCCGTTGAGTCATGACGCCCCACCAGGGTCGCGCGGGACGGTCCAGCCGACCCCGCGGACGTTGCGGACCGCGTCGGCACCCAGCTTGGCCCGCAACCGGTGGATGAGGTACTCGATTGCGTTGCTCTCGACCTCGCCTCCCCACCCGTAGACCCGGTGCTCCAGCTGCTCGCGCGACAGGATGGTCCCGGGCCGGGTCAACAACGCCCGCAGGACCGCGAACTCGCGCCGTGACAAGGGGATGCTGGTGCGTTGCGCCTCGTCGGACTCGTTGCCCCCGTCGGAGCTGTTGGAGCTGTCGGTCAGCCAGGCCTGGTGACGGGTCACGTCGACACTGACGCGGCCGTTCGTCAGCACGGCGTCGCCGTGCTCGTCGCCGCGGCGACGCAGCACCGCGCGGATGCGCGCGAGCAGCTCGGCCGAGTCGAAGGGCTTGACGAGGTAGTCGTCGGCGCCGAGGTCGAGGCTCGTGATGCGCGAGGTCACCTCGGCGCGGGCGGTAACGACGATGACCGGCGTGTGGTCCCCGCGACGACGCAACGCCGCGAGGAGGTTGGCGCCCTCCCCCTGCGGTAGCCCAAGGTCGAGCAGGACGACGTCGTACCTGTGAGTGAGCAGGCTCTCGAGCCCGGGCTCCGCCGCGGTCACCCAGTCGACGGCGTACGCGTCGTCCTCGAGCCGCCCCTTGAGGGCGGCCCCGACCATCGGGTCGTCCTCGACCAACAGCACTCGCATACCGGACAGTGTCCTCTCCGGCGGCATGGCCATCTCCTCTGCCCTCCCGGTGCCGCATGGGCTCTGGGAGGGCAGACCTGACCAGACGGCGATGAGCCCGGTCAGCTCTTGTGCTCGATGGTGGCGATGACCGACTGCATCGCGGTCAGTGCGGTCGTGCAGTCCGCCGCGGAGGGAGGCGTGGCCCGCAGGCTGGTCAAGACGTCGTCGTTCGCCGAGTCCATGGTGTGCCAGTCGCTGGGCGAGGCCGGCTTCATCGCCGCCTCGGCGCTGTCCCAGGAGACCTCGAGGTCCTTGGCCCGGGTCGTCGCCCCGGAGAGGTCGCCCTTCTGG
>JBBRNQ010000316.1:0-1784 GCA_038230235.1 Actinomycetales bacterium | reverse complement strand
CTGCCCAAGGCCGCCCGCGCCCTGCGTGACGTCCATCACCAGGTGCGCGCCCGGCTGCGAGGAGCCATGCAGAAGCTGTCGGAGGACCCGCGGCCCCCCGGAGCCAAGGCGCTCGTCGCTCGTTCGGGTCTCCCGCGCGTGACGGTCGGCGACTACCGCATCCTCTACACCGTCCAGGACGACGTGCTGACCGTCGTCGTCGTGCAGCTGGGCCACCGGGGCCAGATCTAGCGCTAACCGGACGTGGGAGTCGGGGAAGAGGAACGGAGCGGCCGGCGTCCTCGCCCGGTCGTGGCTCGTGACCCTCGTCCAGCTGGCGCGCACCGCGACGCGGCCGCGACGACCCGGGGTGGAGCCGGCCGTCGGCTGTCGCTGTCGGCGACACTGGTGCAGTGATCCCCCTCCTGTGCGTC
Source organism: Actinomycetales bacterium (assembly GCA_038230235.1). Classification (GTDB taxonomy): domain Bacteria; phylum Actinomycetota; class Actinomycetes; order Actinomycetales; family Dermatophilaceae; genus Lapillicoccus. Next base: position 1,371 of record JBBRNQ010000316.1, on the reverse strand, counting down.
GGCGACCTGGCGGTCCTCGGCACGGGAGCCGACGCCGTGGTCGCGCCGGTCGCGCAGGTCGCGGCTCTCGTCGTCGACCGCGAGCGCACCGGGGGGGTCCGGCTCCTCGTGACCTCGGCCGGCGCCGCCGCCGCGGTCCTGGTCGGGCCCGCCGTGCACGTGCAGCGGCTCTGGGACGTCGCCGAGGCGCACCGGATCCTGCACGGGGGGTGGGCGGCCGGGCCGTCGCTGGCCTGGGCCGTGGCGATGGGGCTCGACCCTTCTACGGTGCCCACCACGGGCTCTGGTGACCTCTTCGACTTCGCTCGTGCCGAGCCCGCACCCGGCGTCCCCGGTGCCCCTGGCGCCCACCCGCGTGGCGGTGGTGACGATCCCGAGTCACCCGTCCTGGCCGACGGCCACCTGCGGCCCGATGCCTTCGCCGCGAGCTGGGCCACGACCCCGGCCCGGTTGCGGGCGGCGGCGGGGGCCCTCGCCGAGCTGGGGCAGCGTCAGGCCCTGCTCGTCGGGGCGCTGGGCAGCCGGGCGACGAGCACGGTGCACTCCGAGTCGGCAGCTGCTCTGCTCTGCGTCGAGCTGGAGCGTGACGGCCTCCCGCTCGACCGGCCGACAGCCCTGCGGCTCATCGAGCTCAGCGCCGGCCCGCGACCTCGTGACGAAGCGGACGCTGCCCGCATCCGGACCGCCCGGGACCGGGCGGTGCTGCGACACGCGCCGGGGCGCGAGTCGGTCGACCTGCGCAACGCCCTCCAGGTCCGCGAGCTCCTCGCCGCCGTGGGGGTGGTCGTGCCCAACACCCGGGCGCACGTGCTCCAGCCGTTCGCTGCGGCCCACCCCCTGGTCGAGGCCCTGCTCCGGTGGCGCAAGGACGAGCGCATCGCGACGACGTACGGCTACCGATGGCTCGACGAGCACGTCGGTCCCGACGACCGGCTGCGGGGCACCTGGAGCGCCTGCGACGGGGCCGCCGGGCGGATGACGGCGCAGAACGGCCTGCACAACCTGCCCTCTCCCCTGCGCCCGGCGGTGGCCGCCCTTCCCGGGTACGTCTTCGTGCGAGCCGATCTCGGGCAGGTCGAGCCCCGGGTGCTCGCCGCGGTCTCGGGCGACCGGGCGTTCGCCGAGGCGAGCGCGGCCGACGACCTCTACGCCCCGGTCGCGGCCAGGCTGCGGGTGGAGCGTCCGGCCGCCAAGATCGCCGTGCTCGCGGCGATGTACGGCCAACGCTCCGGATCGGCCGGTGAGGCCCTGAAGGACCTCGAGCGCGCCTACCCCGTCGCCATGCGCCTGCTCGACGACGCGTATGCCGCTGGAGTGGGCCGAGCGCCGCTGCGCACCTTCGGAGGTCGTCTGCTGCCCCTCGACCGCCTG
>JBBRNQ010000315.1:0-1801 GCA_038230235.1 Actinomycetales bacterium | reverse complement strand
TCGAGCCCGTCAGTCGAGCTCGCCGGCGTAGCGCCAGACGCGCCGACCGGCCCGCGCGAGGACCTCGATCGAGAAGCCGGCACCGAGCAGCAGCGCGCCCGCCACGGCGATGGCGACCCAGCGCGGCACGAGGCTGGACACGCTGGCGACCTGCCCGACCGCTGTGACCACCAGGGCAGCGAGACCAACGAAGAGGGCGGCCCGCAGGTGGAGCAGGGCCCCCGCCAGGGCGACGACGACGGCTGCCGCGATCGTGGCCACAGCGCGGGTCGGTGGCTCCTGCGCCGCGGCCTCGCCCAGGGTGACGACGGCTGACGGCAGCAACGCCATGGCGAGCGCCGGTCCCAGCACGACCATCGACCCGGCCCTGGCGAAGCCGTCGCGGAGCGACGCGGGTCCCGAGCCCGGCGGTGGACCAGGCTCTCGGCTGGCCCCGACGAGCGCGACCGCACCGGCCGCGAGGAGCAGGCCCGCCGACGGCAGGGTGAACGCCTCCAGCGGCGCGCCACCGGTGTCGCCCAGCCGCACCCAGGTGGCAGCGGTGCCCGCGCAGGCGCCGACCCAGGCCAGCTGGCCCAGCCAGGTGTGCTGACGGTGGAGGGCGTCGACCACCGCGACGAGGAAGAGCGCGGCGGCGACGACGCCCACGTAGCCCTCGACGTCACCGGCACCCACCGTGACCCGGTCGGAGAGCTCGGGGAGCGGGCCCGTGGTGGCGTCGAACGGGTAGCGGTCGTTCGCGGCAGTGGCCAGCATCGGCAGGCCGAGCAGCCACACCGTCCCCGCCGCGACCGACAGCGCCGGGACGAGGTGTCGGGCACGGACCACGGGCAGCACTGTCGCCGTGAGCAGGAGGGCGCCGAGGACGGCGACGAGAGCGACCGGCACGTGCACCTGGCCCCGACCGCCCACCACGACAGCGGCCGCTGCGAAGACCGGGACGTGCGCGGCGGCCGCACCGGCAACCAGACGCAGCCCGGTGCCGGGGGATCCGCCGACCAGCGGCCGGCTCGCCCACGCACCGGCCGACCCGGCGACGAGAGCCCAGGACAGGGCCCACGACCAGTAGCGGGAGGAGTCGCCGTACGCGGTCACGGACAGGACGACCACGACGCCCGCCAAGCCCGCTGCGACGAGCCTCAGGTCGCTGCCCACCGTCTCACCGGAGCCCACTGGTCGCTCGCCCCTCCGGCCGGCGGTCAGGACCACCCCGGCACTGAGGACGGCCAGGGCCCCCACCGCGAGCGGAGCGGGCCTGCTCCCGGCGCCCGAGGCCGCCAGGCACCCGGCCCCACCGGCGAGGACCGTCGCCCCCACGGCGGCCAGCCGCCACGCGCGCAGGTCGGAGAGCCTGTTGAACGCGGCGCTGAGCGCCACGACCCCGAGCATCGCCAGGGCTCCCCACGCCGCCTCGCGGTCCCGCATCCACGACGTTCCGAGGCCGAGCCGGGGGGCGGCCACGAAGCCCACCGCGGCCACGGCGGCGGCCACCGCTGCCAGCGTCTGGGCGGTCGAGCGGTACGAGTGCCGGAGCCCGTGGGCCGCGGACGCGAGCGCGCCGACCACCACGACGAGCAGTCCGACCTGACCCCAGGCACCGAGCTGACCCCACGCCACCGCCGCGAAGACGATCGAGGCGATGACCAGGAGCAGCGCGCCCCCACCGAGCAGCAGCGTCTGCGCCGTCATCGAGGGCCGCGGCGCCCCGGTCGGCCCGGTCTTCTGAGTCGGCCCGGTCGTCCCGACCGGTCCTGACCCGCGGGTGCCGGGCAGGCGTCCCGCGGTCGGTGCCTCGGGGTGG
>JBBRNQ010000314.1:0-1815 GCA_038230235.1 Actinomycetales bacterium | reverse complement strand
GAGCACCTCGACGTTCTGCGTGGCCAGCATCTGGAAGAGGAACTCGTTGCCGGCCCGGCGGGCGGAGTCACCGGTGCACGACTCGCCCTCCCCGAGCACGGCGAAGGTGACGCCGGCGCTGTCGAGCAGCTCGGCCACGGCCCGCGTCGTCTTCTTGGCCCGGTCCTCCAGCGCGCCGGCGCAGCCGACCCAGAAGAGGTAGTCGACCTCGGTGAGGTCCTCGACGTCCTGACCGACGATCTTGACGTCGAAGGGGAGGTCCTTGGCCCAGTCGAGGCGCATGCGCGGCGCCATACCCCAGGGGTTGCCGTTCTTCTCGAGGTTCTTGAAGAGCCCGCCGAGCTCGGCGGGGAAGGCCGACTCGATGAGCACCTGGTAGCGGCGCATGTCGACGATCGCGTCGACGTGCTCGATGTCGACCGGGCACTGCTCGACGCAGGCACCGCACGAGGTGCACGACCACAGCACGTCCTGGTCGATGACCGCGTCAGGGCCGTGGGGGTTGTAGGCCCCCAGGGGTGCGGACACGTCGTACCCGGTGTCGCCGATGAGCAGCAGCTCGGGCGAGGCGGCCGCCTTGACCGTGGCCGACAGGCCCTCGCGGGCCTCGTCGGCCGCCAGCAGCCACGGCGCCTTGGCGTGGCTGTGGTCACGCAGGGTGGTGATGAGCAGCTTGGGGGACAGCGGCTTGTCGGTGTTCCACGCGGGGCACTGGCTCTGGCAGCGACCGCACTCGGTGCAGGTCGAGAAGTCGAGCAGGCCCTTCCAGGTGAAGTCCTCGACCTTGCCGACGCCCAGCGCGACGTCCTCGCTGAGCTCGTCGACCTGGTCGAAGTCGAGGGGCTTGCCGTCGACGTGGATCGGCTGGAGCTCGGCGAGAGAGGTGCGGCCGTCGGCGTGGCGCTTGAACCAGATGTTGGGGAACGCCAGGAAGCGGTGCCAGGCGACCCCCATCGTCGGGGTCAGCGCGATGGTGATCATCCAGGCGAAGGAGATGAGGATCTTCACCGCCGCCACGACGACCACGACGGCTTCGATGGTGCCGAGGCTCGCCCCCGAGAAGAGGTCGCCGATCCACGCCGTGCCCGGGTAGTGGGCGGAGGTCGCCGAGCTCTCGCCGTCGACGCGGCCGAGGGCGTACTCCAGCCCCCGCAGGGCGAGGATGCACACGGTGACACCGAGGATGGTCAGCTCGACGTAGTACGCCTGCCAGAAGCTGCTGCCGTAGAACCGCGAGCGGCGTCCACCCTCACCCGGCGCGCTGCGCGGGTGCTGGCGCTGCCGCACGACCATCAGCAGCAGGATGCCCGCGAGACCGGTCCAGGCGAAGAGCTCGGTCACCCACTCGTAGACCACCCAGTGACCGATGAGCGGCAGAGCGAAGGTCGGCGAGAAGAGCTGGCCGAAGGCCGTGAGCAGGGTGAAGAACAGGACACCGAACGAGATCATCGTGAACCAGTGCGCGGTCGCGACCACGGGCAGGCGCGACATCCGCGTGTGCCCGAGGAACTCGCGCACCAGGGTCGCCGAGCGAGCACCCGGTCGGTCGGTACGGTGCGCCGGCTGGCCCAGGCCGAAGGTGGCGACGAAGCGTCTCACCACGAGGACGAGCAGTGCCGTGCCGACGAGGGCCACGGCGATGCTCACCACAGCGGCGATGATCTGGAGCACGGTCATGCCGGTCACTCTACTGTCGGGTAAGCGGGCGCTCAGCCCGGCTGTGACTGCCCTCGCAGGTGGGCTCTCCTCGCCGTGCGCGATGCGGGAAAAATCTACGTGTCCTGTGCACTTGCTGACAACGGTTGCCGATTCGGG
>JBBRNQ010000313.1:0-1829 GCA_038230235.1 Actinomycetales bacterium | reverse complement strand
GGCCGCTCCCCGTAGTGCGCCCGGTAGTCGTCGAAGAGACGGACGAGCGCAGGGGTCGACGCGGCCGCCTCACTGACCTCGATGCTCAGACCCATCACACCGGAATCGTCGCAGGTGCGTCTTCCGGGCGCGCCGGGGTCGTGGTGGTTGCCGGCCCCTCAGGCAGTTCGCGCAGGCCGGGCCATCAAGAGGGCGTGCTCCTCTCGCCAGCGTGCGTCCTGGATGGACAGGGTCGGTGTGGGTGGCATGGGGAAGCCCTTCTGCCGGTCCCAGCGGTTGAGGTTGTAGGCCGGGTAGAGGGGTGTGAGGGCGAAGGTGAGGGCGGCCTTGAGTCTGTTGCTCGGAGTCTGCCGGGCGAAAGGCATTGCTGCGTAACGGCGCGCGGTCGTGGCGAAGCTCTCGGCGGGAGCGCCCGTCAGCTCCTGGACGACGTCGGTGACGCCGCCGTCGAGCTCGAAGGTGCCGCGCCGCATCTCGTCGACGTAGTGGCGGAAGCCGCTGATCTCGAGCGGGTCGATGTGCTGCTGCCGCGCGACCTTGCGAAACATCCAGTAGGGGAGGTCGACCGAGACCACCCGGTGACCCACGACCTGGGCGATGATCCCGCCCATCTCCCGGCCCGACAGGAGCGCAGGTCCTGTCGGTCGGTAGCTGTGGCCCGCGTGCCCCTCCGGGGCCTTCAGCACGGCGGCGACGACTCGCGCCACGTCCTCGTTCGAGATGGGCGCAGCGCGGCCTCCACCCGTCAGCACGGGGTTGATCCCGAGGAGGGCCGCGAAGTCCATCGTGCGCAGGAAGTTGTCGGCGAACAGACCCGGGTTGATCACGGTGTGGGCCACGCCGGTGAGGTGCGGGAGCATGTGGTCTGCCAGCCAGGTCTGTCGAGTCATGATCGCCGGATGATCGCGGTGAGAGAGCCACTGACCCATCTGGACGATGGACTCCAGGCGGGCCTCGCGGGCCGCGACGCCGAAAGCCACGGCGCTCTGGATCATGTACGGGTGGAAGATCGGCAGGTAGTAGGCCCGTTGCGTTCCACGCAGCGCGGTGAGCAGCTGGTCGTAGTCGAACATGTCCGCGACCACGATCTCGGCTCCCTGCTGCTCGAGGGCCTGGCTGCGGGCGTCGCGGCGACGGACCAGCGCCCGTACGGGGTACTGCTCGGACAGCAGCTCACCCACGAGCGCGCCACCGGTCTTGCCGGTCGCACCCGTGACGAGGATCGTCGGCTTGCTCATCGTTCTCCCTTCCCTGTCGGTCGCCCGCGCTCGTGAGTGTCGCCCCCGCCAGCGGTGCTCACGCCCACGCCTCGTGCGCGACGACCTGCTCGACCGAGCCGGTGGTCACGTCGTAGTACAGCCCGGTGACTCGGTAGGAGTTGGCGATGCCGGGGTGACGCTGCAGGACGTCGACGTCCACCACCACGGACGCGTGCGGGTCACCGACCGCCTTGGCGGCCAGCTCGTCGACGGGGATACCGAACGACCTCGCGAGCTCTTCCGGGTTGCCCTGCATCCTGGTGATCCCGCACTGGTTGTGGTGCAGCACGACGAGGTCACCCTTGTCCTCGTCACGGGTGGGGCCCAGCAGCGTGGGGAAGCCGAGCGCCAGGAGGTCGAGGATCTCCAGCACCGCTGGAGTGACGCGGCCACCGACGTTGCGGATCACCGGTGCGTCGCCGACCTCCAACCCGAGGATGTGCGCGGGGTCGACGCGGGGATCGAGGCAGCCGATCACGGTCGTCCGCAGTCGAGGCATGAGGGCCATCGGGCCAGGAAACCGCTCGGAGACGAAACGGTGGTTGCGGTCGAGGAGGAGATCGAAGCCGG
>JBBRNQ010000312.1:0-1868 GCA_038230235.1 Actinomycetales bacterium | reverse complement strand
TCACGACGGGAAGGAGGACGACAGCCAGACCGGCGAGCCAGCCGACCACCTGCAGCAGGATCGGCGACGTGCCGTCGGTGACGAGCGAGAGGTCCCTCTCCAGCGCTCCCGTGGTGCCGACGGCGAGGTCGGCCAGGACGATGACGACCACGAGCACCACGGCGACGACGACCAGCCGCAGCAGGTCGACCGGCCGGCGCACCCGTTCGGGGGTGGTGGGCTCGCTCACCTCGATCACGGACGACGCCTCGCGCGCGGCTCCGTCCCGGCCGGTCACCGCCGCGTTCCCGGCGGTCCCGGCGTCGCCGGCGGGTCCGTCGCTCCTGGCAGGCCCGTCGCTGCCAGCGGGCTCGCTCAGGACCTCCTTCAGGCTGCGCACCCACCCATCCTGCCCCACGCGCACCCGCGGGAGGCGCAGTATGGCGTGGCCGGGGCGGGTGCGCTGGTGGGTTGGTGCGCTGGTAGTGCTCCGTACGCCACAATGCCCCGATGGACTCCACCGACGTCGCCCAGACCGCCCAGCGTGCCAACGACCACCCGGCGATCGAGTACGGCGCCCGGCTCGGGTACGCCGTCAACGGCGTGCTCCACCTGCTGATCGCCTGGCTGGGGTTCCAGCTCGCCACCGGTGGAGGCGGCCGCAGCGCCGACTCGTCGGGAGCCCTGCAGACCCTGGCCGGGACGAGCGTGGGGCGGGGGACGCTGTGGGTGGCCGTCGTGGGTTTCGCCCTGCTGGGCGTGTGGCAGGTGACCGAGATCTTCACCAACCGCAAGGCGGGCGACCGGGTCAAGGCCGCCGCCAAGGCCGTGACCTACGCGGTGCTGGCCGTCAGCGCTCTCGGCTACGCCCAGGGGGCGGGTGGCGACTCGAGCAGCAAGCAGAGTGTCGACGTCACGGCCAAGCTCATGGCCCAGCCGATGGGTCGCCTCCTGGTGGCAGCCGTCGGGCTCGTCGTGGTGGGCGTGGGCGTCTTCCACGTCGTGAAGGGGTGGAAGAAGTCGTTCCTCGCCGACCTCGAGAGCCACCCGGGAGAGCTGGCCGAGGCCGCCGGTCGGTACGGCTACATCGCCAAGGGGGTGGCGCTCGTGGTCGTCGGTGGGCTCTTCGTCGTCGCCGCCGCGCGGTCGCAGCCGGCGCAGGCCAAGGGTCTCGACGGGGCTCTGCACACCGTACTCCAGGCACCGTACGGCGCCGTGCTGCTGGTCGTGGTGTCGCTGGGCCTCGCGGCCTACGGCGTCTACTCGTTCTTCCGGGCCCGTCACGCCGACGTCTGAGCGCGCTTTCCCCGAGACGCTGCACGCGTCGTCTGCCGGTCCTTCAGCCAGCCCCAGGCGAGGCCGGCGCACACGATGCCGTTGGCCATCCCCACGAGCACATCGGTGAGGTGGTGCATGCCGCGGTAGAGCCGGGCGTAGAGCACCAGCAGCGGGATGACGAGGCACACGGTGGTCAGCACCCGACGCAGCCCCCGGTGGGGGATCCGCTGGCAGAGCAGGGCGAGCGTGAGGTAGAGCGCGGTGGAGGCGCCGACGTGCCCGCTGGGGTACGACGACGTGGGCGGCGCCGGGTCGAGGTGGGGCACGTCGGGGCGGGGGCGACCGGTCAGTGTGGTGGCCGCGACGAACACCGAGGCCTGGAGGGTGATCGCGATGGCGGGGATCACGGCGACCCAGAAGCTCCTGGTGAGGGCCCAGACCACGCCGACCATGACGACGCACACCCCGATGACGATCTCGGTGTTGCCGATGTGCGACCAGACGGCGGTGACGGCGTCCCAGGTCGTGGTGCGGGTGTCCTGCAGGGCCCGGTTGATGGCGCTCTCGGACTGGAGGCTGCCGAGCGGGCCCACGATGACCTCGCCGATCCC
>JBBRNQ010000311.1:0-1881 GCA_038230235.1 Actinomycetales bacterium | reverse complement strand
TGAGCGCGGCGCCGTCTTCTTGGCGTCGAGCAGCTGCTGACCGAGGTCCTGAAGCGTGGAGCGGCCCAGGCCGGCCCGCACCTTGGGGAACCAGTCCTGCTCCTCCTCGTCCATGTGGTGCGTGACGTTCTCGATGAGCACCGTGGTCTTGGCCTCGAAGCGCTCGTCGCCCGGCTTGAGGGCCATGAGCTCGACGACGAGCACATCGGCGACGTGGTGCTCTTCATACGACTCGAGGACGTCCTGCTCGAGCTCGGGCAGCAGCTGGCGTACCTGGGGGTACATGATCTCGTTCTCGATGTAGGTGTGCACCGTGAGCAGCTCGATGACCTTCTCGACGATGGTGCCCTTGCGGCGGTCAGTGGTGCCGTCCTTCTGGAACTCCCGGAAGAGTGCGCGGACCTCTTTGTGGTCGTCGCGCAGGATGACGATGGCGTCGGTGGACATGGGGGCCTCCGTGGCATGTTGGTGGAGTGTGCGTCGGAGGTCGGCACTGACCCGGCACAGGCAGAGGCATACCCGCTTTGGCGCGATCTACCCGACTCTGCGCCGTTCACGTCGCGAGTGCGCCCGGCCGCGGCGAGCGCACGAGAGGCTCGACCGCGTCAGCGATCTCGGTGACCGGTCGCCGGCCGTCGAGCTCAAGGGTCGCGCTGCGGCGCAGCAGCGGCTCGACCTCGACGACATACCGTCGGATCTCGTCCTGCTGCTCCGGGGTGCGGCCGTAGGGGTTGGTGGGGCGATGGGCGACCCGCTCGACGAGCACGTCGACGGGAGCGCTGAGCAGCACGACGTGCTCGAACAGGTCGGCGAAGCGCCCCTGGTTCTCGACCGTCCCCGCAACGACGAGATAGTCGTCGCTGGTGAGGAGCGCCGTCATCCGGGGCTCGTCCCAGGTGCCGTCGGCGACCACCCATGCGCCGTAGTCGGTGTCGACCGTATGGAGCCCCCTCGTGGCGAGCTCCGCGAGCAGGGTCGACTTGCCGGTGCCGGACATGCCGGTGACCAGGACGCGGGCCATGAGAGGGGTCAGCCGGCGGTGAAGGTGACGTCGGCGGTGGGCACCGCGTCGGCCTTGCGGCCGGGGGCGGTCTGGTAGGCCCAGTAGAGGTTGGTGTGGGCGATCACCTTGTCGGGGGTGGGCGCGCCGTACGCACTGAGGTCCTCGGTGGTGTGGGCGTCGGTGACGAGCGTGACGTCGTACCCACGGACGAGGGCGCCGTGCAGGGTGGACCGGATGCAGGCGTCGGTCTGGGCGCCGGTGACGACGAGGCGCCCGGCGCCTGCCTGGGCGAGGACCTGCGCGAGGTCGGTGTCCTCGAAGGAGTCTCCGTAGCGCTTGTGGACCACGGGCTCGTCGTCACGGGCGACGAGCTCGGGCACGTACGCCCACTTGTCAGTGCCCTGCACGAGGTCATCGCTGGAGTGCTGCACCCACACCACCGGCACCGACTGCTCGCGGGCCCGGTCGACCAGCGCACTGATGTTGGCCACCACCGCGTCGCGGTCGTGGGCGCGCTCGACGACGCCCGTCTGGACGTCGATGACGAGCAGGGCGGTGTGGGGACGGTCGGTCAGGGTGGTCACGGTGGCTCCTCTTCGACGGCTGGTCCTCGGACTGTAACCGTCGACGGGGACATCACCCCGGGGGCCGAGGCCGGCTGAGCGCCGGGCTCCGGGGCCGGCAGGTCAGGCGGTGGCGAAGCCCAGCACCGCTGTGACGACCGACAGGACCGCGAGCACGGCGGCCGGGGTCGGGGGCTCCTTGCGACGCACGTGCACCACGACCGCACCGACCATCATCGCGGCCAGGCAGAGGGCGGCGATCGGGCTGAGGACCGGGGCGATCTTCAGCAGGCGGGGCAGGACGAGACCGACCGC
>JBBRNQ010000310.1:0-1914 GCA_038230235.1 Actinomycetales bacterium | reverse complement strand
GTCTTCTGGGGGTTGGCGACGTCCCATCGCTCACGGTTGGTCATGAGCTGATCGTGGCACGCTTCGAGCGACCAGAATCGTTTGTCCACAGACTAATTGGGCTGTGGATAGCGTTCATGGTGATCGCGGCCGTTGTGTCACTCTCAGGTCCACCGACAAGGAGGACTCATGGGTTACAACACGACGTACATCGGCCACTTCGACATCACGCCACCGCTCAACGCGGTGGAGGTCCAGTGGCTGGAGGCCTTCGCCGCCTGGCACGGCGGCCCCCACGGCGACCCCTTCCGGGTGCCGATGAACCCCCGCGCCGAGTGGGAGCGGGCCATGAAGGCGGCCGGTGGATCGGTGGTCCTCCCGGCGGCCCGAGACGTCCCGTGGGGGGTCTTCGACTGGCGGCCGTGCCCTGACGGCTGCTGTCTCTCGTGGCACCGCCAGGACAGGTCGAACGACGCCCTGCTCGCCATCCGGTTCCTCCTCGACCACGGCCTCGGCCCTCGGGCGCTGGCTCGCGACGTGGGTGGCGACGACTTCTCCGGGTTCACCTTCGACCACGCGCTCGACGGGGCCGTGGCCGGCGTACGGGCCGACACCGACGAGCTCTTCCTCATCCGGGCGGTCGACGGACGCCTGAGCCACGAAACGGTCATCCAAGGGTCCGACCCCTACGCCGAGATGGGTTGGGTGTGACGCGGGCGACGTCGCGGCATACGGTGCAGGCATGGAATTTCGATACCTCGGCAACAGCGGACTGAAGATCTCGGAGATCACCTACGGCAACTGGCTGACCCACGGGTCCCAGGTGGAGAACGACGTCGCGACCCAGTGCGTGCGGGCGGCCCTCGACGCGGGCATCAGCACCTTCGACACGGCGGACGCCTACGCCAACACCAAGGCGGAGACCGTGCTCGGCGACGCCCTGAAGGGGGAGCGGCGCGAGAGTCTGGAGATCTTCACCAAGGTCTACTGGCCCACCGGCCCCGCGGGCAAGAACGACACCGGCCTGTCGCGCAAGCACATCATGGAGTCGATCAACGGCTCGCTGCAGCGGCTGCAGACCGACTACGTCGACCTCTACCAGGCGCACCGCTTCGACACCGAGACGCCGCTCGAGGAGACGATGCAGGCCTTCGCCGACATCGTCCGCCAGGGCAAGGCGCTCTACATCGGGGTCAGCGAGTGGACTGCGCAGCAGCTGCGCGACGGTGTCGCCCTGGCCAGGGAGCTCGGCTTCCAGCTCATCTCGAGCCAGCCGCAGTACTCCATGCTGTGGCGCGTGATCGAGGCGGAGGTCGTGCCCACCTGCGAGGAGCTCGGGGTCAGCCAGATCGTGTGGTCGCCGATCGCCCAGGGGGTGTTGACCGGAAAGTATCTTCCTGGGCAGGCAGCTCCTGAGGGGTCGCGCGCCGCTGACGAGAAGGGCGGCGCCGACATGATCAAGCGGTTCATGAACGACGACGTGCTCAACCGCGTGCAGGGGCTGAAGCCGATCGCCGACGAGGCCGGTCTCACCATGGCGCAGCTCGCGGTGGCCTGGGTGCTGCAGAACCCCAACGTCGCGGCGGCTCTCGTCGGGGCCTCGCGCCCCGAGCAGGTCGGTGAGAACGTCAAGGCGGCCGGCGTCACGCTCGAGCCCGAGCTCATGACCAGGATCGACGACGTGCTCGGCGACATCATCGAGAAGGACCCGGCCAAGACGCAGGAGACCGCGCCCCCCAAGCGCGTCGCCTGACCAGCCCTGCCGTGGCGGCCCGCCTAGGTCTGATGGGCTGCCACGGCGAGCGGGTCTACCCGGCCTCCGTGCGCGGCACAGCGCTGGGTCTCGCCTCGGGCATCGGCCGGGCAGGCTCGATCGTCGGGCCGGCCGTGACCGGCGGCCTCGTCACCGCGGGCCTCGGGTACCCCTGGGGCTTC
>JBBRNQ010000309.1:0-1937 GCA_038230235.1 Actinomycetales bacterium | reverse complement strand
CCTGGCTGCGACGCAGGGGATCGAGCCCGGTCCGGTGGGAGCCCTGCTCACCGATCTCGCGGAGGGTGCCCTCCTCACGGCGCTCGCGGCCTTCCCCGACGACGTCGCCCGGACGGCACCAACCGGCGACACGACGGTGCTGCTGCGACCCGGCGACACGACGCCGCTGCCGCGGCCCGGCGACACGACGCCGCTGCCGCGGCCCGGCGACACGACGCCGCTGCTGAGACGGCTCGCCGTCCTCGCGGGCCGGACCCACGACTGGCTCGACGCCGAGAGCGTGGTCCCACGTCGCCTCGACGACCCGGTGACCGCGACGCACCGGGCCCGCGCCGCGCTCGCCACGGCGACGGCCGTGGTCCTCGCCCGTGGCCTCGACCTGCTGGGGCTGCCGAGGCCGGTGCCGGTCTGAGATCTCCCGCGACCACGCGTTTGGTCGGGGCCGTGGTCGGCTGGGCGGCGGTCCCCACAGACAGCCACAGCCGATCCTCAGGCTCCCCGAACCCGCAGCCCGCTCTGTTCGTTGCATCCTTGAGAGAGCACGGCCCTCACCCCCAGGCCCCGTGCCCGCACGACAGGACACCCCCATGACCATGCACTCGATGCTCACCGCCGCTGTCGCGGTGGTCCACCCCCACCCCTTTGCCCTCACCGGCGCCCAGGTCGCCGCGACGCTCGGAGCGGGCGGCGTCGCCGCCGTGCTGCTGCGCCGACGGGCTCGGCCGTTCGGCCGCCTCACCCCGCTGCCCGTCCCCGCTGGGCTGCCGACCCCGGACCCTGTCCAGCCTCCGGCGTCGGTTGCTTCCGCGGGCCCGTCACTGACCTGCCGCCCGCAGCTGCTGACCCCTCCCGGTACGGCGCGAGCCCGCGGCGAGGTCGAGCAGTGGCGCGCCCGCGGCGAGCTCGACCTCGAGACCTACCTCGAGCTGAGTCGCGTCATCGCCGAGGTCGAGGACGCCACCCGCGGCTGACGCCACCGACGGTGCGTACGGCGCGTCGTACCCGACGGTACGGGGGGCGCGTCGTACCCGACGGTAAGGGGTGCGCGTCGTACCCGGCGGTAAGGGGTGCGCGTCGTACCCGACGGTGCGTACGGCGCGTCGTGCCCGACGGTACGGAAATGCGCTGTGCCCACGGTCTGTAGGACGCACCGCGCACGGGACTGGTGGCTCACTAGGCTCACCGTCATGTCACCCCGCGTCGTGTCCGAGTCGATCATCGTCGCCACCCCTCCCGAGGTGGTCTTCGCCATCGTCGTCGACCCGCGTCAGCACGCGCGGATCGACGGCTCCGGCACCGTGCTGGAGTCGGTCAGCGGGCCCGAGCGGCTGAGCCAGGGCGCGCAGTTCGGGATGTCGATGCGGATGGGACTGCCCTACCGCATCACCAACCGGGTCGTGGAGTTCGACGAGGGACGGCTCATCGCCTGGCGCCACCTGGGTGGTCACCGCTGGCGCTACGAGCTCGAGCCGGTCGAGGGAGGCACCCGGGTCACCGAGTCGTTCGACTACTCGCACTACCCCGCGCTGCAGGCCTGGGCCATCGAGGCACTGGGCGTGCCCGCCCGCAACGGCCGCGGCATCCACGAGACCCTCGCGAAGCTCAAGGCCGCGGCCGAGCAGGACGCCCTCACCGCCAGGTAAGCGCGACAGCAAGGTGGGATGCCGTGGTGATCATCCACGCTCGGCTCAGCGAGCGGCCTACCCGCCTCAGTCGGGGGGGTGCCGCTGCACTCGCGGCGGTGTGGCGCTCGTGAATCAAGGTGCACTCCCGTAGGCGGAAGGGCCTGGTGCGTCTGTCAAGCCGGCCCGGAGGAGGTGACCGGCTCGTCGGGCCATTCCGCCGCTGGGGTCGTCTGGGGTAAGGGGTCGACTCTGAGTCGCTGAGGTTGGCTGCCCTTCCGGCGGAGGTTGACTCAGAGCCCTTGAGGTTGGCTG
>JBBRNQ010000308.1:0-1987 GCA_038230235.1 Actinomycetales bacterium | reverse complement strand
CGGCGCCCGTTCGGCCCGTTCGACTGCGAGTTCGTGGCGGTCAACCACTCCATCCCCGACGGGCTGGCCGTCGCCATCCGCACCTCGGCGGGGATGGTGCTCTGCACCGGTGACTTCAAGATGGACCAGTTCCCGCTCGACGGTCGCATCACCGACCTGCGCGCCTTCGCGCGACTGGGTGAGGAAGGGGTCGACCTGTTCCTCGTCGACTCCACCAACGCCGAGGTCCCCGGCTTCACCGTCTCCGAGGGCGAGCTCGCCACGGCGATCGACACGGTGTTCCGCACCACCACCGGGCGCGTCATCGTCTCCAGCTTCGCCAGCCACGTGCACCGCATCCAGCAGATCCTCGACGCCGCCCAGCGCCACCACCGCAAGGTCGCGTTCGTCGGGCGCTCGATGGTGCGCAACATGGGCATCGCCAGCGAGCTCGGATACCTCACCATCCCCGACGGCCTGGTCGTCAAGGACCTCAAGGCGCTGGACCGGATGCGCCCCGACCAGGTGGCCATCGTCGCCACCGGGTCGCAGGGTGAGCCCATGGCCGCGCTGGCCCGGATGGCCAACCGCGACCACCCGGTCAGCATCACCGCGGGCGACACGGTGCTCATGGCCAGCTCCCTGATCCCGGGCAACGAGAACGCGATCTACCACGTGATCAACGAGCTCACCCGGTGGGGAGCGAACGTCGTGCACAAGGGCAACGCCAAGGTGCACGTCTCCGGCCACGCCAGCGCCGGCGAGCTCGCCTACTGCTTCAACATCATCAAGCCGACCAACGTGCTGCCCGTGCACGGGGAGTGGCGCCACCTCAAGGCCAACGCCGACATCGCCATCCGCACCGGGATCGCCCCCGAGCGGGTGCTCATCGCCCAGGACGGCAGCGTCATCGACCTCGTCGGCGGCCGCGCCACGATCACCGGCACGGTGCCGGCGGGGCTGGTCTACGTCGACGCGATGACGGTCGGTGGTGCCACCGAGGAGACCCTGCACGTGCGGCGCACACTGGCCGAGGAGGGTGTGGTGACCGTCGTCTGCATCGTCGACCCCGACACGGGCAAGCTCACGGAGCAGCCCGACTACCTCGCCCACGGCTTCCCGCCCGAGGCGATGGACTTCTCGGCCGCGACTCCCGCCATCCAGCAGGCCCTGACCAAGGCGACCCACGACAACATCGACGACCTGGCGCAGATCGAGGACCTGGTGCGCCGGGCGGTCTCGGCCTGGGCCCACCGCGCCCACCGCCGGAGCCCGCTGGTCATCCCGGTCATCGTCGACGCCTGACCTCCGTAGGAGCGTCCTCCGTATGGAGTGACCTCCCGGTCGTCAGACCCGGTCAGGTCCCGGTCCGACCCGTCAGACCACCCGGGTCAGACCTCGACCTGGGCCAGGCCCATCACCTGGGTGCGCCAGTCCTCGTAGCTCCGGGTGGTGTCGAGCACGTCCTGGGGGTCGACCGAGTCCACGGTGGGGAGCTCGGTGTGGGGGTCCTTGGCGCCCGTCAGGGCGTACTCCACGACCTCGTCGTTGCTGCGGTCGCCGCTGACCACCCTGACCCGGACCCGCGCAGGGGCCAGATCGGCCCGGATGGCGTGGGCCAGGACGCGCAGCATCATCAGCCGGGCCGCCTGGTCGTCCGGCACGTCGGTCTCCGCCGAGCGGTTGCCGCCCACGAGGAGCACCGTCGCGTCACCAGCCAGGTGCGGGACGACGCGCTCGGCCAGGGCGAACCGCTCCAGCAGCCCGTCGCGCAGGAAGGCTTGCACGCGTCCGACGACGGTCTCACCCCGGGCCGGGACGGTGGTGCCGAGCTGCACGTAGCGGTCGATCGCCGCGGCTCCGGGCCCGAGCTCGTCGAGGCTCACCGGCTGCTCGCCCGCGCGCTCGAAGACCGCCGCCAGCGCAGCGACCCGGTCGGGTGAACCGGTGATGAGTGTGCGTCTGGGTGTCGTCGGTGTCGTCGGTGTCGGTGTCATCCGCGTCCTCG
>JBBRNQ010000307.1:0-2013 GCA_038230235.1 Actinomycetales bacterium | reverse complement strand
TGAGGAAGGAACAGCAGCCGAGCACACCGACTCCGAGTCGACCCCCACGGGGTGGGGGGGCTTAGGGGGGGAATGGGGCGCGGAGCGGGGGCGTTGGCGTGGGCGTGAGCACCAACGGCATCCACCGCGTCGCGATGCTCAGCGTCCACACCTCCCCGCTGGAGCAGCCCGGTACGGGTGACGCGGGAGGGCTCAACGTCTACGTCTCGGAGGTCGCCCGACAGCTCGCCGAGCGCGGCACCGAGGTCGAGGTCTTCACCCGCGCGACGACCGGCTCCCTGCCCCCGGTGGTCGAGATGGTGCCCGGGGTCATCGTGAGGCACGTCGTCGCCGGCCCCTTCGAGGGCCTGTCGAAGCAGGACCTGCCCGGCCAGCTCTGCGCCTTCGCCGCCGGGGTGATGCGCGCCGAGGCGGCGCGGCCCCAGGGCTGGTACGACGTCATCCACTCCCACTACTGGCTCTCCGGCCAGGTCGGGTGGCTGGCGTCCGACCGGTTCGACATCCCGCTCGTGCACACCATGCACACCATGGCCAGGGTGAAGAACCGCCACCTCGCCGACGGTGACACCCCCGAGCCGTCGGGGCGCGAGATCGGTGAGGTGCAGGTCGTCGAGGCGGCCGACCGGCTCGTGGCCAACACCGAGCTCGAGAAGCGCGAGCTGGTCGACCTCTACGACGCCGACCCGGCCCGGGTCGACGTCGTGCCACCCGGTGTCGACCTCGACGTCTTCACCCCGGGCGACCAGCGCCGCGCCCGAGCCGCCGTCGGCGTGCTGTCCGACGCCGTGCTGCTGCTCTTCGTCGGACGCATCCAGCCGCTCAAGGCCCCCGACGTGCTGCTGCGCCTCGCGGCCGAGCTGGTGCGCCGCGACCCGAGCCTGCGCGAGCGGCTCGTGGTCGGGGTGCTGGGCGGGCCGAGCGGCTCCGGTCTGACCCACCCCGAGTCGCTGGTCGAGCTCGCGACGCAGCTCGACCTCCTCGACCTCGTGCGGTTCGTGCCGCCGGTCGACCGGGCGACGCTCGCCACCTGGTACCGCGCGGCCGACCTCGTGACGGTGCCTTCGCACAACGAGTCGTTCGGTCTCGTCGCCATCGAGGCGCTCGCGTGCGGCGCGCCCGTCGTGGCCGCCGACGTCGGTGGGCTCCCTGACGCCGTGGGCGACGCCGGCGTGCTCGTCTCCGGCCACGACCCGGTGCGCTGGGCCGACGCCGTCGGTGGCCTCCTGGCCGACCCGGCCCGGCGGCACGCGCTCTCGAGGCGCGCGGTCGACCACGCGGCCCACTTCGGGTGGGCGGCGACGACGCAACGGCTGCTGCAGGTCTACGCCGACGCCCGCACCAGCCGCCGCAGCGAGACCGGGGGGCTCGGGCTCACCGATCTCGCGGAGCTCGTGCGGGCCACCAGCGCTGCGGGTCCCTGACGGCTGTGGTTCGCTGGCGAGGTGACTGCCCAGCCTGACGTCCCCAGCCAGCCCAGCTCGTCGTACGAGGGGGAGGGCGGTGGCCCGGTCGCTGCGGCGTCAGCCCGCCTGCGGGCCTACGTGGTCGACGCCGAGCTGGAGTACGAGCCGGGGGGCCGGCCGGGGGAGGCCGTCGTCACCCTGCCCGGCGAGAAGAAGCTGCGCACCGTCGTCTCGGTCGTCATCCGCAAGTCGACGACCTACCTCTCCGCCTTCGTGATCCGCCACCCCGACGAGAACCAGGGTGAGTTCTACCGCTTCCTGCTCCAGCGCAACCTGCGGATGCCGGTCCTGGCCTACGCCGTCGACTCCACCGGAGACGTCTACGTGCGCGGTGAGGTGCCGACGGCCGCGCTCGACGCCGACACCCTCGACAAGGTGTTCGGCGTCGTGCTGCAGGCGGCCGACACCCCGTTCAACGACCTGCTGGCCATCGGCTTCCTCACCTCGATGAAGAAGGAGTGGGCCTGGCGGACCTCCCGGGGGGAGTCGACCTACAACCTCGAGGCCTTTCGACCGCTGCTGGAGCCGGGGGATCGCTGACGCGAGAACC
>JBBRNQ010000306.1:0-2030 GCA_038230235.1 Actinomycetales bacterium | reverse complement strand
GGTCAGGTCGGTCACCCGAAGGTCCTGCCGGTCAGTCGCTCATACGCCTCGACGTACTTCGCGCGCGTGCGCTCGACCACGTCGTCGGGCAGCGGCGGCGGCGCCTCACCCGAGCGGCGGTCCCATCCGCTGGCCGCGGAGGTCAGCCAGTCGCGCACGAACTGCTTGTCGTAAGAAGGCTGCTGGCGCCCTGGCAACCACGTCTCGGCCGGCCAGAACCGCGACGAGTCGGGGGTGAGCACCTCGTCGGCGAGCACGACCTCGAGGTCGTCGGGGCCGGCCCCGGGGGCCCGCCCGAACTCGACCTTGGTGTCGGCGAGGAGGATGCCGCGCGAGGTCGCGATCTCGTTGCCACGGGCCAGGATCCGCGTGGTGAGGTCGGCGACCCGGCGCCGCAGCGGCTCACCGATGAGCTCGTCGACCTGGGCGGCCGAGATCGGCTCGTCGTGCTCACCGACAGGGGCCTTGGTCGACGGGGTGAAGATCGGCTCGGGCAGGCGCGAGCCGTCGACCAGGCCGCCGGGCAACGGGATCCCGCTCACCGAGCCGGTCGCGGTGTACTCCTCGAGCCCGCCCCCGGTGAGGTAGGCGCGGGCCACGCACTCGACCGGCACCATGTCGAGGCGTCGTACGAGCACCGCTCGGCCCGCCACCGCGGCCGGGACCTGCGGCCCGTCACTCGCCAGCACGTGGTGCGGCACCAGGTCGCGAGCTGGTCGAACCACCACAGCGACAGCTGGGTCAGGACGGCGCCCTTGTCGGGGACCACGGTGTCGAGCACGAAGTCGTAGGCGCTGATCCGGTCGGAGGCGACGAGCAGCAGCCGTTCGTCGTCGGCGCGACCGTCGGCGAGCAGCGGCGCGTAGAGGTCGCGCACCTTGCCGCTGTAGACGTGCTCGTAGCCCGGCAGCGGCGGGGCCGTCGGCGAAGCGGCGTCGGTCGAGCTCGTCACGGATCAGTCCTCCAGGGCGGTGGTGGTGACCTCGCCGCGCGCTGCGGCGAGGGCGATGTCGGTGCGGAAGTGCGAGCCCTCGAGGCCCATCCGCCCGATCAGCCCGTAGGCCGTCTCGCGCGCCTGCCCGAGCGAGTCGCCCGTCGCCACGACGCCGAGCACGCGCCCTCCCGCGCTGACCAGCCCACCGTCGGGAGACAGGGCGGTGCCGGCGTGCAGGACGACGGCGTGAGCGACGTCGGCGACGCCGTCGAGGCCGCTGATGACCCCACCGGTGACGGGCGCCGTCGGATACCCCTGCGCCGCCAGCACCACGGTGACCGCGTGCTGGGCGCCGACCCGCACCGGACCGAGCTCGTCGAGCGTGCCCGTCGCGGCCGCCCGCAGCAGCCCGCCGAACGGGGTGCGCAGCCGGGCGATGGAGACCTGCCCGTCGGGGTCGCCGAAGCGCGCGTTGAACTCGATGACCCGCATCCCGCGCGAGGTCAGCGCCAACCCGACGTAGAGCACCCCCACGAAGGGCGTGCCGCGGCGGCGCATCTCGTCGATCGTCGGCTGGGCGACCCGTGCCACCACCTGGTCAGCCAGGTCGGGAGGCGCCCAGTCGAGCGGCGAGTAAGCCCCCATACCACCGGTATTGGGCCCGACGTCGCCGTCGCCGACGCGTTTGAAGTCCTGTGCCGGCGGCAGCGCGAGCACCGTCGTGCCGTCGGTGACGCAGAAGACCGAGACCTCGGGCCCGTCGAGGAACTCCTCGACGACGACCTGGCCACCCTCCCTGGCCAGGCAGGCGGCGGCGTGCTCCACGGCGACCGCGCGGTCGTCGGTGACGACCACGCCCTTGCCGGCGGCGAGCCCGTCCTCCTTGACGACGTATGGAGTCCCCATGGCGTCGAGCGCCGTCTCGACCTGCGGCATCGTCGTGCAGACGTGGGCGAGGGCCGTCGGCACCTCGGCCGCCGCCATGACCTCCTTGGCGAAGGCCTTGCTGCCCTCGAGGCGGGCGGCCCGCGCGGAGGGACCGAAGACGGCGTACCCCGCCGCTCGCAGCACGTCGGCGACCCCGGCCACCAGGGGC
>JBBRNQ010000305.1:0-2056 GCA_038230235.1 Actinomycetales bacterium | reverse complement strand
GGCCGCCGAGTAGGGCCCCGTCGGCCCCTGCGCCCGAACCTGGCTCGACAACCTGACGCGACGCAGCGTCAAGTAGTGGCCCCCGTGCGTGCGGGGTGTGAACCGGCTCGACGCTGCACGCCCCGGCCAACCCCGGGCGCCCGCGGTGCCAACCTCCGGACCGGACATCAGCTTCCGGATCATGCCCTCAGGCTGGTCGGGTCGGGGACCCCTGGCCAGAGTCGTTGGTCCTGTCCCGTTACCCAGGTCGCGGCCGCTGTGGATGGGGGGCCTCGGTGGGGGGCCACTACTTGACGCTGCGTCGCGTCAGGTTGTCGAGCCAGGTTCAGGCGCAGGGGCCGACGGGGCCCTACTCGGCGGCCTGAGCGTGGGAGCGCAGGTAGCTGAGCATCCCGACGACGTCCTCGGGGACGAGCCGGCCGATCGCCCCGCTGGAGTAGACGCTGACCAGCACGCGACCCTCGGGGTCGAGGATGAAGCCGGTCGACTGGAGGAAGCCGCCGGCAGGGTCGACGAACGCCCCGGTCGCCGCGGACACGGCCGGCGCGTCCGCCCCGTAGCCGACCGGGAAGGTCAGGTGGAGTCTGTCCACGAGGTCGGCCGTCGTGGCCTCGTCGTCGACCGACAGGGCCACGACGCGGGCTCCGGCCTCGCCCAGGGCCTCCAGCGACCGCTGGAAGGAGCGGAGCTGCGCGTTGCAGTAGGGGCACCACGACCCTCGGTAGAACAGGACGACGGTGAACTGGCCGGCCAGGTCGCCGGGCAGGCTGAGGTCCGGCCCGCCCGAGGTGGTCGTCGTGATCGTCGGAAAGAGGTCACCGGGCTTCAGCAGGGTCATCGCGTCGTGCTCCTTCGAGGGTGCGGGCGTGACCCCGTGGCGGGGTCCTCACGCCTTAGCGACGCCCCACTCCACGCTCTTACCCCCGAGGTGTGACCGGGAACGACGGACCCGCCGCCCGAGCCGAAGGCGCAGTCAGTGCGTCGGGGGACTGGTGGGCGACGCCACACGTACCTGCGGTCCGCGCGGAAACATCGTGCGGGTCGGGCCACGCTCCAGCAGGAGGACGACCGCCGCGCCGGTGAGGAGCACGAGGACCGGCGCGAGGGCGGTCCAGCCCAGCACGGCGAGCGGCGTCGTGGCGACCACCACCCGCACCAGGGCCGTGCGGCGCTCCATACGGGACCAGGCGACGGACAGCAGGCCGGCGCCGCCGAGAGCGCCGGCCGCCAGCAGCGAGAGGCCGCCACCGGCGGCCATCACGAGCTCGCAGCCGGCGAGCGCGACGAGCAGGCACCGGGCCCAGTTGCCGGTGAGGACGCCCAGGCTCTCCCGACCCCGGTCGACCGTGAGCGCGCCGGCCGCGAAGAGCAGGGGCGCGGGCAGCCACCACCAGAGCCAGCCGACCGTGGTCGAGCAGATCAGTCCGGTGCCGAGGATCGCCGCAGCGCAGGCCGTACGACGAGCCGTGGTGAGGTCGGCGTCCCGCTGCCGCAGGGCGGACCACCCGGCCAGCAGGGAGAGCACCACGGTGAGCAGCCCGAGGGCGACGGGCGACGACTTGGCGCCGGTCCACTCGGGGATGCGCGACCCGATGGTGAGCTGCACCAGGCCGGCGGCGACACCGACGGCTCCGCCGACCGCTCCCAGCCGGGCGGCGAGCCGGTGGTTGCGTTCGTACCGGGGGTTCGCCGCTGCCGCGACGTCGGTCCGGCCGACGGTCTTCATACGACCACGTCGGAGAGGACGCGTCGGGGGCTGGGTCGGGCGTCCTGCGTGGGGTGGCCGACACGGAACGCGATCACCGGCTCGGCGCCTGCGGGCAGGAGGGCCGAGAAGCGGGGTGCGAAGGTCGCAGCCGCGCCCGTGGTCTGCTCCCGGTCGATGCGCTCGGTGACCTGGTTCATGGGCTGGAGGGCGAGACCACGGCCGACGGCAGTGAGGTGGATCCGTTGCAGCAACCGTCCTGCCGCGAGCTGCGCGAGCCGGTCACCGGAGCGGGGGGCGGTGACCACGCCGTACGCCGCGGCGGTCCTGGTCTGCACGGTGAGGGTCTGG
>JBBRNQ010000304.1:0-2112 GCA_038230235.1 Actinomycetales bacterium | reverse complement strand
GCAACGCGCCCTGGACGCCCTGTCACCCGACTTCCGTGCCGCCGTGGTCCTCTGCGACATCGAGGGCCTGTCGTATGAAGAGATCGCCACGACGCTCGGCATCAAGCTCGGCACCGTACGCTCACGCATCCACCGCGGACGGGCCCTGCTGCGCGAGTCGCTGGCTCACCGTGCGCCTCAGGACGGGCGTGCTGCGGGGGCTTCCGGCCACGCGTCAGCCGCCCGTCGTCGTCTGCCCGCCGCCCCGGCCCTGCCGGGAGGCCCCGGCCTGGCCGCCGTCTCCACCTGATCCCGGCTCCGCGCACCGCGGGGGGTGCCACCGGTCCGGACAGACCCGTTGCATGCGCACTGAACGTCGTCGGCACGAGCGAGGCAGCCCGTGCGTTGACGAGGTACACCCACCACCGAGACCACGGAGAGGACTGCGCCAGGATGAGTCGACACGTGGGAGTGCAGCTGTCGGCCTACGTCGACCGGTGCCTCGACCCTGCGGCCCTGCGCGAGATCGACCGGCACCTCGTCGCCTGCCGGGTCTGTGGCCACGCCGTGGAGCAGGAGCGTCGGCTGCTGGCCTCGCTGCGGCACGGGGCGACCCCGCGGCTGTCCGAGAGCCTGCAGGCGTCCCTGTTGTCCTTGGCGGGGGGCCACGAGCTCGCTCCCGCCCCCCAGGGCCCGGTGGGTCGGATGGCGGCGGTGCCGACGGTCTCGCCGACCCGCCCCGCACTGCACCGCTCGCCCCGCCGTGCGGCCGGGCTCGCGGGTTTCGCCGCCGGGGCCTCAGCGGCCGCCGCGATCGGTCTCGCGGTAGCGGGCCCGGGGGCCACCGCCTCTCCGTTGCGTGCTCCGTCACCACGGCTGACCGGCTCGGTGGCGGGGTCGGTCTCGGGCCTGGTCTCCGGCGCGTCCTCGGTGGGCACCAGCACCTCACTCGTCGCCTTCTCGGTGCAGTCCGGAGCCACCTCCGTGCGCCCGGCCGGCGTGGCCCCGTGGACCCGCTCCGCCCCGACGGGAAAGTGACGCCCACCGGTCGAGCCGTCAGGATCCAGTGCGACAATGACGCCGTCCGCCTGCCCCGGTGCTGGGGTGCCTGACAGGGCGACGACCAGGGAGGGGTAGGCGATCCAGATGTTCGACGTCAACGGCTGGGAGTTCCTGCTTCTGCTCGTCGTCGGCATCGTCGTCGTCGGCCCCACCCGCCTGCCCGAGTACGCCGCCAAGCTGGCTCAGCTGGTGAAGCAGGTGCGGGCCATGGCGACCAACGCGCAGGGGTCGCTGCGCGAGCAGCTCGGCCCGGAGTTCGCCGACGTCGACTGGAAGCAGTACGACCCGCGCCAGTACGACCCGCGCAGGATCGTGCGCGAGGCGCTCATGGAGCCCTTCGACGCCGACGAGGACCAGCAGGACGACAAGCCGGTGTCCGGCGTCATGGCGGCTGCGACCCAGCAGATGTTCGATCCGGCCAAGCCCGTCCCGTGGGACGTCGACGCCACCTGACCGACGTCCCCAGGTGGCCGAGGTCACTCCATACGGGCTGCCGGGGCGATCAGGCGCTGGCGACCCCGAGACTGGGAGCGCAGGCGTCGACGTGGTCGGAGCGTGCACGTGGGCGCCGGTGCGGGTGTTTTACCCCGCTAGCAGTGGGGTGATCCGTCGCCCCCGAACGCGACGTTCTACCCCGGTGATCCACTGGGGTAGAACGTCGCGAGCCGCGAGGGGGTTGAAGGTCGCTCCCGGGCGCGACCGTTCACCCCGCTGGCGCAGGGGGGTAGAACGTCGCACCCTCGCGGCCGCCATCGCGCGACGTCCCTGAGCGCAAGCGGTGAGAAGGCTGGGTTCTCCCTGATCAATGTCCGGTGTGTCCGTTGCCTGGGAACGCTTCTCGCACTAGCGTGACGCGGGTCCGGGGATGATCCCGGCCTTTCGTCCTGAGGGTGGAGCTTTATGGTGCAGCGACGTGTGCTCGTGGTCGGTGGGGTGGTGGGCCTCGTGGTGAGCCTCCTCGGAGCGGCTCCCGGGGTGGCGGCCTCCCCGCCGTCGTCATCCGCCCCGGACGCGGCGTCGGCCCCGGCCGACTACGTCGTCCTCTACCGGCAGCCCGGCACGAGCATCGCG
>JBBRNQ010000303.1:0-2125 GCA_038230235.1 Actinomycetales bacterium | reverse complement strand
GCCGGGCGAGGCCGACGCCAGCGTCGTCGGGAAGCCGGCCCGGACGACGAGGGGGGCGATCGACGCGAGGCACCGCGGCCCGACGACCCGCAGGCTCGCGACGAAGGCCTGGACCGCGCGCGCGCCGCAGGTGCTCTGGGCGTTCTCGAGGGCGACGAGGTGCGGCACGTTGTCCGCCTCCAGCACCGTTGCGGCAGAACCGATCTGGCGAGCCACGTGACGCGCGCCGATGTCGGGGGTGAGCGAGTCGAGGTCGCCGGTGAGGACGAGCACCGGCACCTGCGCGGGGTCCAGCGCCGCCCCGGGTGCGACCGGTGGCTCCACGGCGCCGATGGGCGCCGGCCAGGTGAGGCACCCGGCATACGTCTCGGTGTAGTCGAGCATCGAGGTCCACTCGGCGGCCGTGAAGGGCGCGAACCACGACGGGTCGGCGCCGGCGAGCGCCGACGCGAGCTGGGCGCGGCGGGTGGCTCCGGAGGCGTGGAGGTCGAAGAGCTGCGGGTAGTCGGTGCACGCCACGGCGAGGTAGGCGCCATCGGAGTAGGCGCGGGCCGGCCCGTCGTAGTCGCTGTAGTCATAGCCGATGTCCTGCGCGTAGAGGCGCAGCAGCGGCAGGGGGTCACCGGCGAGGGCCGACCGCACGGCCGGGTCGAGCTGGCGGTAGACCTCGGCGTCGTAGCCGGCGTCGTTGACGATGTTGACCAGCGCCCGTACGTCGACGGTGACCGGGCCGCGACGACCGTCGGTGCCTGGTGCGAGGCCGCTCACGGGGTGGGCCCGCAGCCGCTGGGCGAGGCGGCCGACGCGCTCCCAGCTGCTGCCCGACCCCGCCGTCCCGGCTGCACACGCGGGGGAGCGGCGGCACACGGCATCGAGCGCCCGGTGGGCGACGACCGCCGAGGTGCGATACCACGGGTCGAGCCCGACCGTCTCGTAGGTCGAGTCGAGGGTCACCGAGCGCAGCAGGCCGGGGTGACGCGAGAGGAAGGACTGGGCGAAGTAGGAGCCGTAGGAGTCGCCGTACAGGTCGACCGCTGTGCGGTGCAGCAGCCGGACGACCGCGGCGGTGTCCTCCACCGTCGCCGCCGTCGTGAAGAGCTGCGACCCGTGCTGCCAGCTGCCGTCAGTGCGGCGCCAGGTGTGGTCGAGCTGCTGCCCGCAGCGGCCCGCGGCGTCGAGAAGCACCGGCCGGGTCGCGGGCGGGGCGAGTCCCTGCAGCGGGCGGCAGTCGATGGGCGTCGACCGGCCGGTGCCGCGTGCGTCGACGAGGAGCAGGTCGTGGTCGCGCAGCACCGGGCCGAGCATCGTCACGAAGTCGGCCGCCGTACCGGTCGCGGGGTAGCCCGGCCCGCCCTCCTGGGCCAGAACCGTGCCGACCGCCCGACCGCTGGCCGGCAGCCACGCGAAGCCGACGCTGATGGTCGCCGAGGCGGGGTCACTCCGGTCGAGCGGCACCGGGAGCGAGCCGCACCAGGTGGTGCGACCGGCGCCGAGCGAGCACCGGTGCAGGGCGGCGGCACCGACCACGAGGTCAGCGGGGGCCGGGGTCTGAGGTGCGGCGGCGGCGGGGGTGGCGACGGCAGAGAACGGCGAGCCCGGGACAGGTGCAGCAGCTACCGGCCCCGACACCAGGGCGACCCCCACCGCCGCACTTAGACCAGCCGCCGTCAAGGCCGCGCCCAGCCTCCGACCCCGCCCCGGGCGAGCGGGACGCAGACCGGGGGGACGCAGACCGGGGGAACGCAGACCGGGGGAACGCAGACCGGGGGGACGCAGACCGGGACTCAGGGACGGCACGTTCGGAGGCTACCCCTCAGGAGGCCCCTCCCCCCGGCAGTTACCCCCGGTGGTTTCCCCCCGGTTGGGTAGTCAACGACTCACCTCGACCACGCGAGGTTGAGGTGAGTCTTTGGCTATCCAAGCGGGGGAGGTGGGCGTCCCGCGCTCACCCGGCGGCGGCCCTCAGGCCGTCGACGACTGCGCCCAGCCATCCCCCGACCGAGGCGTGCGCCTGCGGGGTGTCCGGGTAGCGGCAGCGCAGGTGCAGGCCGGTCTCGTTGACGACGAACCACACCATCACCCCGTCGGTGCGGATGACGGCCGAGACGTACTGCAGCTCGAGCTC
>JBBRNQ010000302.1:0-2143 GCA_038230235.1 Actinomycetales bacterium | reverse complement strand
GTTGGTTGGCATGTCCTTCAACGAGAACGTCCAGCTCGACACCTCGCAGGTGACCGGCGGCTCCGGCGGGGGCGGGGCCGGGGGCTTCGGTGGCGGCGGTGGCGGCGGCGGCGGCGGCTTTCCGGGCGGTGTGCAGGTCGGTGGCGGCATCGGCGGCATCATCCTGCTGATCCTCGGCCTGATCTTTGGTGGGGGCGCCCTCGGCGGGTCGGGGACCAGCGACCCGGGCACCACGGCCCAGGGGCAGAGCAGCACGCTCCAGCCCGGGCAGGTGTCGGCCGGTGGCACGAAGTCGAGCTCCGGTTTCGCCCAGTGCCGCACCGGAGCCGATGCCAACCGCAATGACGACTGTCTGGTCATCGCCACGGTCAACAGCGTGCAGGCCTACTGGAGCGAGGCCCTTCCGACCTACGGCCGGCAGTACCAGCCCGCCCAGACGGTGCTCTACTCCGGCTCCACCCGCTCGAAGTGCGGCACCGCCTCCAACCAGGTCGGTCCCTTCTACTGCCCGCTCGACGGCCTGGTCTACATCGACAGCAGCTTCTTCGCCGAGCTCCAGCAGCGCTTCGGCTCCGACGGGGGGCAGCTGGCCAAGGAGTACGTCATCGCCCATGAGTACGGCCACCGCATCCAGGACATCCTCGGAGTGCTCGGGCGGGCGCAGCAGGATCCGCAGGGGGCCGAGTCGGGCTCGGTGCGCCTCGAGCTCATGGCCGACTGCCTGGCCGGCACCTGGGTCGCCCACGCGACGCAGACCAAGGACGCCGCGGGCACGACCTTCCTCAAGCCGCTCAGCAAGTCCGACATCGCCTCGGCGCTGTCGGCTGCGTCGGCCGTCGGCGACGACCGCATCCAGTCGTCCGTCCAGGGGCGGGTCACCCCCGAGACCTGGACCCACGGGTCGAGCGCTGCCCGCCAGAAGTGGTTCCTGGCCGGCTACAACAGCGGGGACCTCAACCAGTGCAACACCTTCGGCGTGGCCAACGTCGAGTGACCGGTCGGGTCACCCACCCCGCTCACCCTCGGGTCAGGGCTCGCAGACCAGCTGCACGCCCACGGCTATGCGGTACGGTGTCGCCGCGACCAGCGTGCCCACCACCCGCCGCAGCCGGCTGATCTCGGCGCGCACGGTGACCTGGTGCTCGTCGTCGCCGAAGAGGGCCCGACTGAGCAGCGCGGCTGTGAGGCCGTCGGTGCCGGCGGCCGCGAGCAGACGCAGGATCGCCGCGTGCCGCGGTGTGAGGGAGGCCCGCCAGCCACCCCCGCCCTCCCAGGCGTCGGGGTCCCTGGAGACCTCGAGCACCGCTTCCCCGTCGACCGTGCGCAGGCGCGCGGTCAACGACGCCCTGCGCTCATCGGGGCGCACCAGCCACCCCTCGCCGAGCCGTTCCGGCAGGCACAGCCCGAGACCTGGCACGGCGAGCGGCCGGTCGAGGACCGGCGCGGCGATCCGGTCGCGGACCAGCACCCCGCTGTAGTGCGCCACCCACCCGTCGTCGTCGACCAGGAGCAGCGGCCCGCGGGCCGTGGCGAGCACGTGCTCCGCCGAGCGCCGCAGCCGTTGCAGGGACTGCTCGTGGTGGCGCCACAGCCGCTCCTGGGCGAGCTTGGTCGCGGTGTGGACGAGGGCGATGAGCGCCGGGTGGAGGGTCATCGCCGGCCCGCTGACGTCGACGACGCCGAGCAGGACGCCGGTGCGGGGGTCGTGGACGGGCGAGGCGGTGCAGTACCACGGGTGCTGGCTCTCCTCGAAGTGCTCGGCGG
Organism: Actinomycetales bacterium; assembly: GCA_038230235.1. Lineage (GTDB taxonomy): Bacteria > Actinomycetota > Actinomycetes > Actinomycetales > Dermatophilaceae > Lapillicoccus. The sequence goes on along the minus strand of JBBRNQ010000302.1, from coordinate 379 downwards.
AGAAGAGCTGCACGGGGGCCTGCTCGGCCAGCGCGGTGCCGATCGCGTTGGTGCCGACGTGGTCCTCGGTCCACGTGGCGCCCTCGCTGAAGCCGAGGTCGTCAGCGCGTCGGAGCACGCCCGCTGACCCCTCGCGCCACAGGATCACACCGTCGGCGTCCGTGACGACGACGATGAAGTGGGAGGCGTCGGCGACGGTCGTCAGCACCGAGCGGATCTCGTCGACCACGAGGCCAAGGGGTGAGGTGCGCCGTCGGCGCTCGACCTCACCCCAGGGCAGCGGGTCGCGGGCGTTGGCCCGGGTCGGGTCGAGGCCCAGCCCGAGCACGCGCGTCCACGACCGGGAGACGAGCGGCCGGGGCCGGGCCGGGGGCGTCGT
>JBBRNQ010000301.1:0-2150 GCA_038230235.1 Actinomycetales bacterium | reverse complement strand
CGAGGGGGTGCGGGCAGCGCGGGAGCAGGAGCCTGACGTGGTCGTCCTCGACCTGGGCCTGCCGGGGCTCGACGGCATCGAGGTGTGCCGCCAGATCCGGACCTTCTCCGACTGCTACGTCATCGTCGTGACCGCGCGCACCGACGAGATCGACACGTTGATCGGGTTGTCGGTGGGCGCCGACGACTACCTGACCAAGCCGCTCGGCATGCGGGAGCTGGTCGCGCGCGTCCAGGTGGTGCTGCGCCGGCCCCGCGCCGGTGCGGCGGCGCGCGGGCAGGAGCAGGAGCCGGTGTGGGTGTTCGGTGACCTGCGGGTGGACTCCGCCGGTCAGCAGGTGCACCTGATTGAGGAGGCGGTCGCGCTCACGCCGACGGAGCGCGACCTGCTCATCACGTTGGCGCGGCGGCCCACGATGGCGTTCTCGCGTCGGCAGCTCATCGACGAGATCTGGGGCGGGGGCTGGGTCGGTGACGAGCACCTGGTCGACGTCCACGTGGCGCACCTGCGCCGCAAGCTCGGCGACGACCCGGAGACGGCCCGGTACGTCACCACGGTCCGCGGGGTCGGCTACCGGATGGGCGCGGGATGAGACGTCGAATGGGGCGGCGCGGGTCTCGGGGCCTGGCCACGCGCCTGCTCTTGGGGCAGAGCGTCGTCCTGCTTGCGGGTGCGTTGACGGCCGGGCTGGTGGCCCTCCTCGTCGGCCCGCCGATTTTCCACGAGCACCTGGTCCGGGCCGGGCAACCGGCGAACGGCGCGGAGCTGGTGCACCTCGAGACGGCGTACCGCGACGCGTCGCTCATCTCGGTCGGGGTGGCGCTGCTGATCTCGATCGTCGCCGCCACCGCGGTCACCTGGTTCTTCACCAGGCGCCTTCGACGACCGCTGGCGCAGGTCACGGACGCCGCGCAGAAGCTGCGCCGGGGGCACTACGCGACCCGGGTGCCCGACGTCGGGTCCGGCACCGAGCTCGACACGCTGGCCGAGGCGTTCAACGCCATGGCCGCCCGCCTCGAAGGGGTCGAGGACACGAGGCGGCGTCTGCTCTCCGACCTGGCCCACGAGCTCCGCACGCCCATCGCGACCCTCAGCGCCTTCCACGAAGGGCTGCACGACGGGGTGGCAACCCTCGGGCCGGAGTCCCGCGCGGTCCTGGCCGAGCAGACCGACCGGCTTGCACGGTTGGCGGATGACATCGACGAGGTCTCTACCGCCGAGGAAGGGCGGCTGCAGCTCACCCTGCGATCCGAGCCTCTCCCTGACCTGCTGCGCGCTGCGCAGGAAGAGATGAGTGACCGCTACGCCACCAAGGGCGTATCACTGACGCTGGACGTTGCGGACACCATCGCCGCGAGCGGGCTCGAGGTGCGCGTGGACCGGGGACGGTTCGGCCAGGTGCTGGCCAACCTCCTGACCAACGCCCTGCGGCACACCCCACCCGGCGGCACCGTCCGCCTCAGCGCCCGCCACAGCCACGACGAGACCACGGTCGTCGTCACCGACGACGGTGAGGGGATGACCTCCGAGCAGCTCACGCACGCGTTCGAGCGCTTCTACCGAGGCGACTCGGCCCGCACCCGAGACCACAACGGCTCTGGAATCGGCCTGACCATCAGCCGGGCACTGGTCGACGCCCACGGAGGACACCTGACCGCCACCAGTGAGGGGACCGGCCGCGGAGCGATGTTCACGATCACCCTCCCGGGAAGGGACACCTGACCGTGGACGTCAACCTCCAGTACTTCCGCAGCTGCCCCGGGTGGCAGACCGCAGAAATGCACCTCCGGGAGGCTCTGGACGCGACGGGCCGCACCGACGTGGTGGTCAGGCACGAGCTGATCGAGACCAATGCCACGGCCGAGGAAGCCCACTTCATGGGCTCCCCGACCGTGCCCATCAGCCGACGCGACCCTTGAGGAGTTCGGACCGAACGAGCCTCACGAGACTCCGATGGGGTGTCCTCGGGTGAAGAGTGAAACCCAAGGAGGCCCGCCCGTACACGAGGCGGGTACCTGCGCACGGTGGGCCGGTGGTATCCCGCACGACGCCCGCTTCCCGCGATCTCCGGGTAGCCAAAAGCAGCCGAGCCCGTTTCCCGCCCTCTGCGGACCTCCGTCCGACGTCCGTCCGGGCCATCTGCAGGCCTG
>JBBRNQ010000300.1:0-2272 GCA_038230235.1 Actinomycetales bacterium | reverse complement strand
TCGGCCACGGCGACCCAGGCCGCCGAGGTGCTCGCCTCCGGCGCCGGTGCCCACGCCTCGTCGAACCGCACCTGCGAGCTGGGGATGTCGCGCGCCACGGGCAAGGACTACCGGCACGTGCTGGAGCTGCTCGCCGACGCGCTGTAGGCGGGTGCCCCGGGCGTTGGGCCCTTGCAGGGGGCGATGCGCAGCCGGCATGTCAGCCAGGTCCTCCACCGCCCACATCAGGGGCTTGAGGGCCTCGGCGAGTCCGGACGGACGCATCGACAGGCAGAGGTCGCAGGGGAGGGCTGCATACCGGTATGAAGCGGGCGCAGCTGCGGCCTCTGCCTGTTGGCCCGTCCGGTCAGCGACGTATCGACACCGTCGTCGGCTACCTGAGGGCGTCAGCGGGGGGCCGGCGCGGCTGACGCCACGCGCTCGATCGTCGCTCGCGCCGAGGTCGTGGGGTGACCCACCAGCTGCTCGAGGGTGGGGTCGACGACGTCGAACTCGCCCCGTCGGGACGCACGGAACATCCCGAGGGTGAACTCGGCTGCCGCCGCGGGCATCCCGCGCTCGACCGCCGCCGAAGCCCATGCGTCGTCGGTGACCACCACCCGCTCCACCGGTCGGCCAAGCAGGTCGGCGAGCTCGGTGGCGACCTGCTCGAAGGTCCACGTGCGGTCGGCCGTGAGCGCTGCGGTGGCCCCCTCGACCCGGTCCTCGCGGGTGAGCTCCACGGCAGCCGCTTCGGCCAGGTCGGCGTGCGAGGTCCACGACACGGGACCATCCTCGGGCAGGCTCAGGCGGCCCGTCGCCACGGCCTCGGGGAGGTAGAACTCCAGGGTGCTGGCGTAGAAGCCGTGGTGCAGCGCGGCATACGGGATGGGCAGGCTCTCGAGGTGGGCCTCGGTGGCCGCGTGCACCGCCATCGGTGCGAAGTGCGAACCCAGGGAGCAGGCCTGGTGGCTGGTGTAGAGCACCCGGCGGGCGCCGGCGGTGACCGCGGCGTCGACGGCCGCCCGGTTCGCGGCGACCGCGGCATCGTGACCGCGGATGGCCGCGGAGACGATGAGGACCTGGTCGGCGCCCTCGAGGGCATGGGCGAGGCTGGCCGGCTCGGTGAAGTCGCCCTGCCTCACGCGGACCCCACGGTCGACGAGGGCCGTCGCCCGACCCACCTCACGCACGCTGACCCCCAGCTCGGTGGCGGGGACGCGGTCGAGCAGCCGCTGCACGATCTGCGAGCCGAGCTGCCCGGTGGCTCCGGTGACGACGATCATCTGACCTCCAGTTAGCGGTGGTAACACATCGAAGGTAACAGTGAATATCATCGATAACAAGTGGGTGTTATCGTTTGTGCATGAGGCAGGTGCCGACGGCCGACGAGCGCACCGACACCCGCTCTCTCGTGATCGAGGCGACCGCCCGGCTCCTGCACGAGGGCGGGGCGGCACGGGTGACGACGCGGGCGGTGGCTGCTGCCGCGGGCGTCCAGGCGCCGACGATCTACCGGCTCTTCGGTGACAAGGAGGGGCTCCTCGAGGCCGTGGCCGAGCACGTGATGACCACCTACGTGGGGCAGAAGGGGGCGCGGGCCGAGCAGGAGGAGGACGAGGCTCTCGACCCCGTTGCCGCGCTGCGGGCCGGCTGGCACCTGCACATCGACTTCGCCGTCGCGCACCCCGACCTCGCCGTGCTGCTCTCCGTGCCCGGACGTCTTCAGTCGTCTCCCGCGGTGGATGCCGGGGTCCGGGTCCTGCGCCGTCGGGTCCACCGCCTGGCCGCGGCCGGTTTGCTGCGGGTCGACGAGCGGCGCGCCGTCGACCTGGTGCACGCCGCGGGCACCGGTGCCGTGCTCGCCGTGCTGGGCGCGCCGCCCGGTGAGCGCGACCTCGGCCTGGCCGACGCGATGTATGACGCCGTGGCTGCCGCGATCCTCGTCGACGGCCCCGCCCACCATCCTGCGCCCGGCGCGCTCAGCGTCGCCGTCGCCTTCGGGGCCGTGGTCCCCGACCTGCCGGCGCTCAGCCCCGTCGAGCGGGCCCTGCTGGCGGAATGGGTCGAGCGCTCGGTCACCCGTCTCCAGGACGGGTGACCGAGCGGCAGGCGTGTCACGCTGGACCATGCGCAGCCGGCACGTCAGCCAGGTCGTCCACCGCACACCCCGGCAGGTGTACGACGTCGCGTCCGACCCGGACCTGCTTCCCCGGTGGGCCGAGGGGCTCGCGCACGGTGAGGTCGCTCGTGAGGGCGACGCGCTCGTCGTCGACTCGCCGATGGGCCGGGT
>JBBRNQ010000299.1:0-2314 GCA_038230235.1 Actinomycetales bacterium | reverse complement strand
GGTTCAACCGCCGCAACTCCCGCGCCCGCGGAATGCTCTTCTACCGGCTTCTCCAGCAGGCCGTCGACACCGACCCCCATCCCCTCAAGGACCTCATCGGCGGTTGAGCACGGAACTGCACTCAAGCAGATATGCAGGACATGTGTCCTATTCTATGGGCGGGACGACCTCCGGGCAAGGGTCGTGCGGCGCCTGTGGATCACGAACGGTCGATCTCCAGCGCGGCTGCTGCGGTTGGCGGTCCGCCTCAGATGGCGACACAGAGGCAGAGTTGAATGGCGGGGTGAGTCTGGTCCTGATCGGTCCGCCGGGAGCGGGTAAGTCGACCGTCGGCCCGCTCGTCGCATCGGGCCTCGGAGTCGAGTTCGTCGACGCCGACGAGGCCTGCCTCCCGTACTACGAGGAGGTCGGCTGGCCACTCACCCGTTTCGCGAGCCTCATCGCGGTCGTCGGCTACGAACGGGCGCACCTGGCGTGGGAAGAGGCACTGGCTCACGCCGCTCCGAGCGTCCTGCGCGACCACCCGCAGGCCGTCATCGCCCTGGGGGCGGGGCACACCCACGTGACCACCCACCCCAGGCAGGCGCTCATCCGACGGGCGTTGCGAAAGCACACGGTCGTCCTCCTTCGCCCCTCCGACGACCCGGTCGCGTCAGTCGTGGAGCTCCGCTCGAGATGCGTGGCCGGCAAGGGCCGCGACTGGATCAGGGACGGAGCCGACTGGCTCGACCGGTGGAGCACGGACGGGTTGGACGACGGCCTGGCAACCCACACGGTCTACACGCTGGGACGGCTGCCGACGCAGGTGGCGACGGACGTCGTACGGGCCCTCAGCTAGAGGGCTCGATGTCCCCGTCAGGCCTTGACGCGGGTCATCCACACCGTCATCGGGCCGAGCACGAGGAGGATCACGGTCGGGACGACCAGAGGCGAGCTCGTTGGCGCGCTGCTCAGCGCGATTCCGCCCACGAAGGCCACGCCCAGCACCGCCTCTGTCCCACCGAGGAGAGCCGACCACGTCAACCCCTCCGGCGGATCCCGGAAGCACAACCGGGCACAGTGCATCGCCGCGGCCGTGAACGCGGCCGTGGGGATCGCCAGGACGAGCCCCGCCACCAGGAAGAGGCCCTCGAGCTCCGCGTTGGGCTGGCTCCCCGCGAAGAGCATGAGGGCGACCATGATGATGGCGGCAGCCGAGACGACGAGATGAGCGACCGCCAGGGCCCGGACCACCGCGGCTCCCTGTCGTGGTCGAACTGCGTTCTCCATCGTGGGATTGAACCAAGGGGCGGACGCGCTCGACCCCGGAACCGCTGACCCCCCCCGCCCCTACAGGGGGGGCCGGGGCGGCCAGGGGAGCCTCCCCACAGTCCCCACCCGTCGACCGTGCTCGTCACCATTGTGCGCCTGGCCCCGCGGCAACCGCATTGCTGCCATTCGATTGCGCCCCAATGAGGACCGCCCGATTCCAGCGCGGAGCGCTAGGAGCTGCCGATCACCACAGTGGCTCGAGCCCGCGGATCGCAGGCCGACATATAAAGGCGTTGCCCCTCTACGTACCGGCGCATCGAGGGGTGCTCGGGGTCAGGCTCGCTACCGTCGCGCTCGGCCATGCGCCGGGCGGTGACGTCGAAGGGCACGTCGAGGAAGACTGAGAGGTCCCACCTCGACCGCAGCTCGTCGCGGTGAAGGAACATCCCCTCCACGACGACAACCGCGAGGGACGGCACGATGACGGCAGGGACCCGCACCCGCTGGTCGGTGCGGTGGTCGAAGCCCCGGGGGACGATACCTGCGACACCAGAGCGACCCAGGGGGTCCAGGACCAGGGTGCTGAAGGTCGCTAGATCGTAGGTGTCGAGGAAAAATCCCTGCGGTGAGTCCCGCCCGAGCCGGTAGCGCACGGCCCGCGGGTTAAAGAAGTCGTCGAGATGGACCACGAGGCATGGCCGTCCGGCGGCTGCATACCGGCCATGGAGGGCGGCAGCGAAGGTGGTCTTGCCGCTCCCGTCGACACCGTCGACGGCCACCAGGGCCGGTCTGTCGCGCAGCGTCGTGCGCGCCACCACCTCGTCGAGCGGCTCATCGAGGGGGGACGGTTCGCCAGGCATGCGCCGCAGCGTACGACCGACGACGAGAACCCGGCTGTACGACGCCCCCGTACGGCCGGGTTGTGCCACACTCTCGCCATGCGCACTCGCACCAGCTCCTGGTGGCCCCACCGCTAGGGCGTGTCTCCAGATGCTTGGAGCCAGAGGACGACCGCGCGGAGGAGGACCCCGGCGCGGTAGGTCAGGGCGAGCTTGTCGTAGCG
>JBBRNQ010000298.1:0-2338 GCA_038230235.1 Actinomycetales bacterium | reverse complement strand
GCCATGACGATCAGCCGCCCGGCGGTCTCGCGCCACCTGCGGCTGCTCAAGGACGCCGGGATGGTCGCCGAGCAGGCCCAGGGCACCCGACGGATCTACTACCTGCAGGACCAGGGCGTGCAGGCCGTGAGGGCCTACCTCGAGGACGTATGGAGGGACGTCGGCACCCGCTACCGGCTCGTGGCGGAGAACACGACGACCCCGGACCCACCGGGTGAGCAGGACACCGGCCGGCCGGCCCCGGGAGCCCGGCGGTGACCTCCCCGACCGACGCTTCATACGGCCCGCTGACGGTCGAGCTCGAGCTGGAGTGCCCCGCCGAGCACGCGTTCACCGTCTGGACCAGCCGCATCGACTCGTGGTGGCCCCCGGACCACACGGTCTCGGGCCATCCCGAGCGGGTGGTGCTGCAGGGTCACGTCGACGGGCGGATCTACGAACGCACCAGCGACGGCACCGAGCACGACTGGGGTCGGGTGACCGCCTGGGACCCGCCCTCGCGGCTGGCCTACACGTGGCACCTCGGCAGCACCCCGCAAGCGGCGACCGAGGTGGAGATCCTCTTCCGGCCCGTCGGTGACCGCGCCTCACGCATCGTCATCGCGCACCGCGGTTGGGAGCGGCTGGGGGACGGCGCCGTCGTCGGACGGGACCGCAACCGGGCGGGGTGGTCGACGCTGCTGCCCCACTTCCTCGCCGCCACCTCCCCCTGACCTTCGCTGACCTTCGCTGGCCTGACCCGCGATGGCGGGGCACCATGGCTGGGGTGGACGATGCGACAACGGGGGGACTCTCATGATCGACGTCATCATCAGCGGCGGCGGCCCGACGGGGCTGATGCTGGCCAGCGAGCTGCGGCTGCACGACGTGGACGTGCTCGTGCTGGAGAAGGACGCGGAGCCGAGCCGGGCCGTGCGTTCGCTCGGCCTGCACGTGCGCAGCATCGAGATCCTCGACCAGCGTGGGCTCCTCGACCGCTTCCTCGCCCACGGCCAGCAGTATCCCGGGGCCGGCGGAGGCTTCGCGGCGATCGACAGGCCCCGGCCGCCGCACCTCGACACCGCCCACGACTACGTCCTCGGCATCCCCCAGCCGATCACCGACCGCCTACTGGCCGAGCGCGCTGCCGAGCTCGGCGCCAAAGTCCGCCGTGGCTGCGAGGTGACGGGGGTCGAGCAGGACGAGGACGGGGTGAGCGTCGAGCTCGCCGACGGCTCCCGGCTGCGCTCGCGCTGGCTGGTCGGCTGCGACGGCGGACGCAGCCTGGTCCGCCGACTGGCCGGCGTCGGCTTCCCCGGCGAGGCCGCCACGAACGAGTGGCTCCTCGGTGAGGTGGAGGTGACGACCCCGCCGCACGAGCTGGCCGAGGTGGCGGCCGAGGTGCGCCGTACCCACAAGGGGTTCGGCATCGGCCCGGCCGGAGAGGGCCGCTACCGCGCCGTCGTCCCCGCGGCGAGCGTGGCTGAGGACCGCTCGGTCCCGCCGACCCTGGATGAGCTGCGCACCCAGCTGCTGGCCTACGCGGGCACCGACTTCGGCGTGCACTCCCCGCGCTGGCTGTCCCGTTTCGGAGATGCCACCCGGCTGGCCGAGCGCTATCGCGTGGGTCGCGTCCTCCTCGCCGGTGACGCCGCCCACGTCCACCCGCCACTGGGAGGGCAGGGGCTGAACCTCGGCCTCCAGGACGCCGTCAACCTCGGCTGGAAGCTCGCCGCCGAGATCGCCGGCTGGGCCCCGGACGGGTTGCTCGACAGCTACCACGCCGAGCGTCACCCGGTCGCCGACGACGTGCTGACCATCACCCGCGTGCAGAGCGAGCTGCTCTCAACCGAGCCCGGCCCGCAGGCCGTGCGTCGGCTACTGACCGAGCTGATGGACGTCGAGGGCGTCAGCCGGCTCCTGGCCGAGAAGATCACCGCGATCGGGATTCGCTACGACCTCGGCGACGGACCCGAGCTGCTCGGCCGACGCCTGCGCGACCTCCTGCTGTCGCAGGGCCGTCTCTACGAGCGCACCCGCGAGGGCCGCGGGCTCCTGCTCGACCGGACCGGCGGGCTCACCGTCACCGGGTGGGCCGACCGGGTCGACCTCGTCGTCGACACCGGCGCCGAGCTGGACGCGCCCGCGGTCCTGCTCCGCCCCGACGGCCACGTCGCCTGGGTCGGCGACGACCAGGTCGACCTGGTCCGCCACCTGCCGAGGTGGTTCGGAGCGGCCTCCAAGGACGCAGGAGCCATACCTGCCCCGATGGTCTGACGCCGCGTCAGGAACGACGACGCACGGGTGCTGACCCGAGCGCAGCCGATTGTGAGTGCGGTCATTCCAGGGGTATTGCCGG
>JBBRNQ010000297.1:0-2354 GCA_038230235.1 Actinomycetales bacterium | reverse complement strand
CCGCTGACCGGCTTCCAGGCGACGTCGCCGGCCGCCGGGGTCTCCGCGTTGTCGGTGCGGTAGAGCCGGTAGGTGCCGAGGAACAGCTGGTTGACGTTGCCGCGGTTCTGCACCCACGGGACGTAGAACTCTGCGCGGTCCGTGAGGTCGATACCTCCGTCGATGGTCTCGTTGCCGAAGATCGACGACGTCTGCGACGGGCCGTAGCGGTAGGGGCTGATGCCGAAGTACGTCCCGAAGACGAAGGCTGCCGCGCTGGGGTTGAGCGTGTTCTTCGTCGTCTGGTCGACGATGACCTGCCCGCCGTCACCGCTCGCCTGGTCGAACCAGCGTCCGTTGAGGGTCGACTTGCGGAGCATGCCGTTGTCCTGGGTGCCACCCCAGTACTGACCGGGGACCTGCGGAACCACGGCGCCGGAGGAGAACTGGGCGATCGCGAGGCCGGTCGAGTGGATCAGGGCCGCGGTGGACGGGTCCACGGTGCCGTTGAGGTCTTCCCACGTCGTCGTCGAGAGGGGGCCGCCCGTGTGGCGCCCGCCCCTGTTGTGGGACTGCCAGACCCCCCCGTCGTTACCGATCGCGACGTGGGTCGGGTCGCTCGGGTCGATCGCGATGGCGTGGAAGTCGGGGTGCAGGTCGTAGCCGAGGCTCAGCCACGTGGCCCCACCGTCGGTCGAGCGGTAGATGCCGCCGGACTGGGGAGAGTTGGTGTAGCCGTAGAGGCCCAGGGCGTAGACCACGCTGGAGTTCGTCGGGTCGGGCATGAGCACGTTGTCGTAGAAGCACTGGACGCCGCAGTAGTCGACCACCGAGTCGGGACCGGTCTGCGGTGAGCCTGTCCCGTCGCTCCACGTGACCCCGCCCACGCTCTTGAAGACGCGGGCCGCATGGTGGACGTCGCTCGCGTCGTACCAGTCGAAGCCGGTCCACAAGGTGGGCTTGGCGTCGCCGACCGGGTGGGTGATGCCGAGGCTGAATCGTGTGCCGCCCTCGAGGAAGTTGCCCGTCGGCAGACCGGCCATCGCCGTCGTCCAGGTGCGGCCGCTGTCAGCGGAGGAGTAGATCGCGTCACCCCAGAAGGAGGCCCACAGGTGGGACGGGTTCCGAGGGTCGAGCACGAGGGCGGTCGCCCCGTGCAGCTCGTCCCGGGTGCCCTTGCGCAGCTGCCAGTTGCGGCCGGCGTCGACCGACTCCCAGACACCGTAGGGCTGGTCGGTCGGGGCCGAGACCCGCTTCTCACCAGCACGCCCGCGCAGCGTCGCGGCATACACGTGCGAGGAGTTCGTCGGGTCGACCGTGATCGCGGAGACCGACTGGCCGGTGAAGAGCGACGAGACGTGCGACCAGGTGACTCCCCCGTCCCTCGACTTCCAGATGCCGTTGCCGTAGTAGGAGTCACCGGACAGGTTGCCCTCGCCGGTCCCGAGGTAGACCACCTTGTCGTCGCTCGGCGCGACGGCCAGGGCACCGACCGACTGGGTGGTGGCGTCCTTGGTGCGCGACGTCCAGGTACCCGACGCGGCGTCGTAGGTCCAGACCCCACCCTGGGCGGCGCCGAGGATGATCGTGCCGTCCTTGCGGATGGCCAGGGCGGAGACCCGACCGCTCATCGCGGCGAAGGCGCCGCTGGTGCGGACGTTCTGCACGATGGGGTCGGGGCCGACCGAGGACCAGGTGCCACCTCGGGCGGCACCCGCGGTGTCGGCGGACGCGATCGTCTGGGCCTGGCCGACTCCCTTGCTGCGCAACGCTGCCGCCTGGGTGAGGGTGAGCTTCTCGTCTCCGGCGAGCAGGTCGCTCCAGTAGTAGGCGTCCCGCAGCTTGGCGATGCCCTCCTCCTGGGAGTCGTTCTCGACCTCGCCCTTGGCGTGGAGCAGCACCGGGGCGTCGTCTCGCGGGATCGCGGCCTGGGCGACAGCGCCGACCCCACCAGGGGTCAGACCCGCAACGAGGATCGTCAGGGAGGCGGCCACGAGAGGGGCCAGGAGTCGACGTGCGCGCATGCTCATACTCCGTTCGTGGACGGGACGACTCGAGGTCGCGAGGCGGCAGAACCCGTCACTGGGGGATCATGCATCGATATGCACCGGTCATAGCCACTGCTTAACCAATTCTCAGTGAACTGTCAGGATGACTCGGGCATATACCCCAATCACGTCGTAGCCGTCATCACGGTGAGCGCTCCAGGGGCGACGTCGATCTGGAGCGGCAGTCTCAGGAAGGACTCGCCGTCGGCCTGGCTGACCACCCCTGGCGCCTCGAGCCTGACACGGCGACCTCGCAGCATCTCCACCTCGGGCTGGCGCACGTGGGTGCCACGGAAGACCGAGGGGTAGATGCGCAGGAAGCGTGGG
>JBBRNQ010000296.1:0-2356 GCA_038230235.1 Actinomycetales bacterium | reverse complement strand
GCCGTGATCGTGACCGACCCCTCGGGCGGGTGCTGCAGCGACTGCCAGACCACGCAGTAGCGCTCGGTGAGCTTCTCGAGCGTGGCGAGCTGCTCCGCGGTCGCGTCGGTCTCGACCTCGAAGGCGAGCCGGATCGCGGTGAACCCGACCGCAGCCTGCTTGTCGACCCCCAGCGTGCCCCGGAAGTCGAGGTCTCCCTCGGCGCGCACCGTACCTCCGCGGACGTCGAGCCCGAGCGAGGTGGAGACGGCCTTGAGGGTGACGCCGGCACAGGCGACGAGCGCCTCGAGCAGCATGTCACCGGAGCAGAGCTGGGTACCGTCTCCTCCGGCCATCGGGTGCAGCCCGGCCTGCGCCAGCGCCCGCCCGGTATCGAGTGAGCAGCTCACCCCCTCGCCGAGCCGGCCAGTGGCGTTGAGGGTGATGACGGCCGAGTCGGCGTCTGCGCGGTAGCGCTCCTTGAGCGGACCCTGCACCGCGGTGAGGGTTTCCTTGTTCGTTGCTGGGGTGGTCACCATGGACTGACGCTAACCGGCAGGGCTGACATACCGCACCCGCCGGGCGGAGGGGTAGCGGAGACGGCCGCGCACATACGGGCACGTGCCCGCGAATGCGGCCCAGAAAGGCCTGACGACCCGCGTACGGGGGCACGTGCCCGCGAATGCGGGCAGGAATGGCCTCACGACCCGCATACGGGGGCACGTGCCCGCGAATGCGTCGCGGCGGGGCTCAGTCGGTGGACCAGCGCCTGACGTGCGCCACCAGGCCCCGAAGCGGAGCCGGCACCCCGTCGTCGTGCCGCTCCCGTACCCGCTCCTCCACCACGAGCTCCTCCACCACGAACTCCTCCACCACGAGCTCCCCCACCAGCAGCGGCGCATACCGGATCTTGCGCCCCGCCCCGCTGCCGAGGAAGCGGTGCAGCTGCTGCTCGGGTCGGCGGTCGCGGTGGGCCGGCTGGGTCTGGAGCGTGTGGAACGCCCCGAGGTCTCGCTCCCGCTCGACGACCGAGAGCACCCTCGACACCCCGACAGCGCGGATCAGCTCGTCCTCGAGGTCGTCGACGCAGGTGAAGAACCCGAGACCCTCGAGGTCCCACCGGTCGAGATCCCGGCCGAACCCCACGGCCCCCAGGGCTCGCGCGACGACGTGCTCCTCACCCGCATCGCACAGCCCCGCCACGAGGGGGGCGAGGCCGTCGTCACGACCAGCGACGAGCTCGCGCAGGTGCCGCGCGACGTTCGTGACGCCGCCCATCGCGACGACGCGGTAGGTCGCGGGGTCGAGCCCCACCCGCGCGGCCAGGGCCTCGACGGCGCGCCGGTCGCTCTCTCCCTCGACGAGGACGGTGCCCGGCTCCATGGCCCCAGTAGACCTCAGCCGCCCGGACCCCACCCCTTCTGCGTGGGCTGACTGACCGTCGTCCCGGCCTCCTCGACCCCGGCGCCGACGCGAGCAGGGCTCCCCGTTGTGCAAGGCTGTGCGGATGACTCAGTGGAGCACCCCCGAGCACCTGGCCGCGGCGGCCGCGACGATCGCCGCCTCGATCGACGGCTGGCAGGAGCCTGCGCTCTTCGCGGTGGGGATGAGCAGCGCCACCTCCGACGCGGGGTACGACTTCCCGGTCGTCAACCAGGCAGGCGAGCACGTCCTGGCCGCGCTCGTGGTTGCCAAGACGATCGGTTACGCGCACGGCTCGTTCACCCACGCCCTCTCGGCGACCGAGCTGAAGCACACCCTCACCGCCCTCGAACCCGCCGAGGGCGTCACCGGGGTCGACCACCCCAACCTCACCGCCTGGCGCACCATGCTGTCCGAGCACGAGTCCAACCCCGCCCGCACCCTGATCGTCGTCTTCGTCGGCGACCTGGGCTACACCGTCACCTCCAGCGCCGAGGCCGCCCTGCGCACGCAGGTCAGCGGCTGACCGGCCAGGACACGTCGTACGGTGCCCTCGCCGTCACCGCAGCCCCGGGCCTGCCTCTTCTGCGCGATCGTCGCCGGCACCGAGCCGGCCACGGTCGTCCTCGACGAGCCCGACCTGCTGGGCTTCCTCGACGTGCGCCCCCTCTTCAAGGGGCACGTGCTCCTCGTGCCGCGCCCCCACGTCGACACCCTGCTCGACCTGCCGCCCGCCCTCCACGCGCCCCTGCTCGACGCCGCCCGGCGACTCGCGCAGGCTGCGGTCGACGGCCTCGGGGCGCAGGGCACCTTCGTGGCGATGAACAACGTCGTCAGCCAGTCCGTGCCGCACCTGCACGTCCACGTCGTGCCCCGCACCAAGGGCGACGGCCTGCGCGGCTTCTTCTGGCCGCGCACCCGCTACGACGAGGACGAAGCGGTCGCGTATGCCGCG
>JBBRNQ010000295.1:0-2399 GCA_038230235.1 Actinomycetales bacterium | reverse complement strand
CTCGACCGCAAGCCGCAGTCGCTCTCACCGGCCCGCGACGGCCTGCTCAAGAAGGGCCTCATCTACTCCGGCGAGCGTGGCCGCATCGCCTTCACCGTCCCCCACTTCGGCCGCTACCTGCGCTCGACAGGGGCCTGAGGGGCCGGCACCGAGGTGGTGGGGACCGGGAGCATGAGGGCCGCGGCCAGCCCCAGGAGCTGCGGGCGGCCTGCCACTGGCTGGCCCAGCGCTACCTGTTGATCTCGGTGTAAGCCGGTGTGAGCCGGTATGAGCCACACCCGATGTCTTGATCATTGCGCCAAACACGGGCACACTCGTCCTTTGTCTGAATGATTGAGACATTGAGACATGAGAACCCTGCCCTACAGCACCCCTGAGCTCGACCTCGAAGACCAGCAGGTCATCGAGGCCATCGGCGAGCTCAGACGGGGCCTCGAGACCGTGCTCAGGGTCCCCAGGCGATGGACCGGGGGTTTGCGGCGGACCACCCAGGCCAGGGCGATCCGTGGCTCGAACAGCATCGAGGGTTATGTCGTGACCCCGCAGGACGCACTGGCTGCGGTGGACGACGAGGAGCCCTTGAGTGCCGATGAACGTACGTGGGCCGAGATCCTGGGGTACCGCCGGGTGCTGACCTACGTCCTGCAGATGGCGCCGACCCCGGGCTTCCAGCTCGACGCGCACACCCTGCGCACCATGCACTTCATGCTGCTGGAGCACGATCTCTCGGTCAGCCCGGGCGCCTACCGCAGGGGCGAGATCTTCGTGCGAGACGAGCGCAGCGGGGACATCGTCTACCAGGGGCCCGATCCAGATCTCGTGCCCGCCGCCGTGGAGGCGCTCACCGAGCAGCTGCAGGTCGACCGAGACCACGACCCCATCGTGGCGGCGGCGATGGCGCACCTCAACCTCGCGATGATCCATCCCTTCCGGGACGGCAACGGCCGGATGGCTCGAGCGCTCCAGACGCTCATCCTGGCCAGGGCTGCGGTGATGGAGCCGGTCTTCGCCAGCATCGAGGAGTGGCTCGGTGCCAACACCGACGACTACTACGCCGTGCTGGCCGTCGTCGGGCGCGGTGCCTGGCCGTCCGCACAGGACGCGGACAGGGACGCCCGCCTGTGGGTGAAGTTCACCCTCCGCGCCCATCACATGCAGGCCGAGACGCTGGCCCGACGCTTCGAGGAGGCGTCAGAGCTGTGGTCGAAGGTCGACGGGTTCATGGCCGAGCACGGGCTGCCCGACCGCACGGGTGACCCCCTCTTCGACGCCCTGCTGGGTCTGCGGGTGCGCCGTACCGGCTATGTCAAGCGCTCCGGTGTCGAGGACCGCACCGCGACCCGCGACCTGGCTCGCCTGACCGACCTCGGGCTGCTCGAGGCCCACGGAGCCACCCGCGCGCGCACCTACGTGGCCGGGTCGCCCCTTACCGCGGCGACGGCGCAGGTGCGTGCCTCCCGCCGACCGGTCAGCGACCCCTACCCCTGGCTGCCCGACGAGGTGCGGCGCCTGCACCGGCTCAACCCCGCCACCCCGCCTGTATGACGACCCGCCCGAGCACCTTCGGTGACCGGCTGGATTGGAGCCGCCGATGCTCGCGACGCGGATCCGCCCTGCCCGGTACGGCGCCACGGGGCCCGTCGCGACGTCAGCCGCCGACCGATCCTCGCGCGGCGAGGGCGTGGCACCCCGCCGTCGTGATCTCGTCGTTGGGGTACCACGTCTCGATCCGCAGCTCGTCGAGGGCCACCGTCAGCGGGGCCTGCAGCACGGTGACGAGCACGGTGAACGACCAGATCTCGTCGGCGACCCGCAGCTGCAGCTCGACCGTGGGGGCGGACGCCACCGTCGGGTCGGCGCGGCGCCAGTCGGGGTCGATGGTCTTCGTCGCGAGCACCTCGTCGAGCAGGTCACGCAGCGGACCGTGGTCGGGCTCGGCCATCACCTCGCGCTGCATCCGCCACAGCAGCTCGCGTCCGACCTCGTCGAAGTTGACGATGGCGGCCCGACCCCAGGCCGGGTCGAAGGTGAGCCGCGCCAGGTTGAGCTCACCGCCCGCGGTGGCGCCCTCGGGGAGGAGTGACCCCACGAGGGCCGCTGCGCCCGCGTTGACGTCGAGCACCCGGTAGGTCCGGTCGATGACGACGACCGGGAAGGGTTCGTGGTGCGCCTTGAGCAGCTCTATCGCCGCCCGGACCGACGCGGGCAGCACGTCGCCCGGAGCGGGCTCGGGGTAGGCCGCCGGGTGACCGGCCGCGCGGAGCATGGCGTTGGCCTGCCGCAGGGGGACGTCGAGGGTCGTCGCGAGACCGAGCACCATCGCCGCGCTCGCGCCCGAGCGGCCCGTCTCGAGAAAGCTGAGGTGCCGGCTGGACACGCCCGCGGCCAGCGCGAGGTCG
>JBBRNQ010000294.1:0-2421 GCA_038230235.1 Actinomycetales bacterium | reverse complement strand
CTGACCCAGTCGGCGGGGTCCTTCTCGAGCGACGGGTCGTCGGTGGGCTCGTGGGGCTCGGTGGCGCCCAGCATCTCGGGCTCGGTGGTCGCGTCGGGGGCCTGCTCGGGGGTGGGCTGCGTGGGGGTCTGCTGTGTCATGGGGCCACCATGCCCGCCGCGACCGACAGCCAACCCCCGACCCCGGGGCCACCAGGCGGCCGACCCGGAGTCTGCTCCAAGAATCGACCAAGAACCGTGCCGCATGCTGACCCCAGCGCTGGCGCCCGCCCGGGCGCGCCGCCCCCACCGAGGAGACCATCGTGCACCCCTCCACGTCCACCACCTCCGCTGCCGTGCGCCGAGGGCTGGCCGTCGCCGTCCTGGCCGTCGCCACCGCCGCCCCCGCGCTCGCCGCCGGGTCATCCGCGAGCGCTGCGACCGCGACGGCTGGGCGCACGAGCCGGATCGCGTCCACGGCCGTGCACACCTGCCTCGACACAAGCACCACCGACCCCGCCCACTCGTTCCTCGACACCTACGGCCGTCCCTGCAGCGGGACCGCGTCGCAGTCGTTCACCTTCACCGCGGTCGTGGGGGCCCCAGCAGGCACCTTCCAGGTCGGCACCAGCACCGCGGGGCAGTGCGTGGTGAAGTACCGCTTCGGCCTGCGCCAGGCCGCGTGCCCCGCCACACCCAGCGCCTCGTACGACGAGTGGACCCTGCAGCCGGTCGGCACGACCGGCCACGACTACCGGCTGCTCCTCACCTCGACCGTCGTCTCGTCCACTCCCGGGTGCGTGCAGGTGGACCCGAAGCCGGCCGGCTACCCGGGCACGCTGTTCAGCGTGCACGCCTGCACCGGGGCAGCCAACCAGGTGCTGACGATGGCGGCCAGGCTCGCCTGAGGCCCCCACCCGCTGCCCGGGCACGGCGCGCACCGGACACGCTCAGGCCAGGACGCCCGCGATGATCGTGTCGACCGTCGACCGGACGGCGGCCTGCACCACCTCGGGCCGCTGCCCCCGCAGCGGCCCACCCAGCGCCAGCACCGCAACCCCGTGCACGGCCGACCAGCAGGGCCACTCGGCTCCTGCCCGACGCTCGGGCGCGAGCCGCCCCGCGGCGACGAGGGCGTCGAGGGCGGTGTGCAGGCGGGCCAACGGCGCGGCGACGTCGCCGACCCGCTGTGAGCGGGGAGGCCCGCTCTCGTCCATCCCGAAGGCGGTGCGAAACCACCCCGGCTCGGCCAGCGCGAACTCGACGTAGCCGAGGCCGACCGCCCTCAGGTCGGCGACGGGGTCTCCCGGGTCGGTGGCCGCGATGGTGGCCATCCGCGCCACCATGTCGTCCTGGATGCGCGCGGCCACGGCGGCGAGCAGGCTCTCGCGGTCGGCGAAGTGACGGTAGGCCGCGTTGGGCGTGACGCCCACCCGCCGGGTGACGTCACGCAGCCCGAGGGCCGTCGGACCTCCCGCCCGGGTCAGCTCGAGCCCAGCCTCGACCAGCGCCTCCCGCAGGTTGCCGTGGTGGTAGGTGCGACGCGTCGGGGCACTGCTCACCGGCGTGCCTCCTCGTCCTGGGGTCCTGGTCCTCGGTGGTGGTGGTCCTGTGTGGACGTGGTCCAGAGGGCCTTGACAGTCCCCGCACGGTGTGTACGGTGTGAACATACTCGATGTGGACGCCGTCCACATGCTCTCATCCTCCATGATGCCGAGGTCCCGCCGTGACCACCACCACCACCGCCACCACCCTTCCCCCGGTCGTCGACGCCACCGTCTGGCGGGCCGAGCTGGACGAGCTGCGGCGCCGCGAGAAGGCCGCCACCCGCGAGCTCGACGCCATCGCCGCCCAACGACGGCGGCTCCCGATGGTGGAGCTGCCCGACTACACGCTGGTCGGTGAGGACGGCCCCGTGAGGTTGGCCGACGTCTTCGACGGGAAGCGGCAGCTGATCACCTACCACCACATGTGGTTCCCCGGTGAGGAGTGGCAGTGCCCGGGCTGCACCGGCTTCACCTCGCAGTACACCCGACTCGAGTTCCTCGACAGCTACGACGCGCGCTTCGTGGTCGTCACCCAGGGCCCGATCGACGAGGCCCTCGCCTACCGCGACAAGGTGGGCAACAGGATGACGTGGTTCTCCACGGCCGACAGCCCCTTCGGAGCCGACCTGGGTGCTGGACCAGGAGAAGGCTTCGCGGTCAATGTCTTCCTGAGAAACGACGACACCGTCTACCGCACGTGGCACACCGATGGTCGCGGCACCGAGCAGCTGACCCAGACCTTCCCCCTGATCGACCTCCTGCCGTGGGGTCGCCAGGAGGTGTGGCAGGACGTGCCCGACGGGTGGCCGCAACGACCCACCTACTCCGGGTGGAACGGGTCGCCAGAGATCGCGCAGGCCTACGGACCGGGGTCGGGGCGATGAGCGACGAGCGAT
>JBBRNQ010000293.1:0-2443 GCA_038230235.1 Actinomycetales bacterium | reverse complement strand
TGCTCAGCGTGCCCGGGCGGTCGGTGAGCACGCCGTACGACGAGCCCTGGTAGGTGGCTCCCAGCACGCGCAGGCCGCCGACGAGGACGGTCATCTGCGGGGCGCTGAGGTCGAGCAGGTTGGCCCGGTCGACCAGGTGGTACTCCATCGGAAGCCGCGTGCCCTTGCCCAGGTAGTTGCGGAAGCCGTCGGAGGCCGGCTCGAGCCAGGAGAACGACTCGACGTCGGTCTGCTCCTGGGTCGCGTCGGTGCGACCCGGGGTGACGGGGACGGTGACCGGGTGACCGGCGTCGCTGGCCGCCTTCTCGACCGCCGCGGCGCCACCGATGACGACGAGGTCGGCGAAGGAGACGCGCGTGCTGCCGGTCTGGGCCGCGTTGAAGGCGGACTGCACCCCCTCGAGGGCGGTGATGACCCCGGTCAGGCGACCGGGCTCGTTGGCCTCCCAGCTGCGCATCGGCTCGAGGCGGATGCGGCCGCCGTTGGCGCCACCGCGCTTGTCGCTGACGCGGAACGACGCGGCCGAGGCCCACGCGGTCGAGACGAGGTCGGCCACGCTGAGACCGGTGGCGAGCACCTGCGCCTTGAGGGTCGCGATGTCGGCGTCGGTGACCAGCTGGTGGTCGACGGCGGGTACGGGGTCCTGCCAGAGCAGCTCCTCCGACGGCACCTCGGGGCCGAGGTAGCGCTCCTTGGGGCCCATGTCGCGGTGGGTGAGCTTGAACCAGGCGCGGGCGAAGGCGTCGGCGAACTCGGCGGGGTTCTCGTGGAAGTGGCGCGAGATCTGCTCGTAGGCCGGGTCGACGCGCAGGGCGATGTCGGTGGTGAGCATGGTCGGCACCCGGCGGGGGGAGTCGGCCGCGGGCCCGGGCACGGTGCCGGCACCGCCCCCGTCCTTCGGCTGCCACTGGTGGGCGCCGGCGGGGCTCGTGGTCAGCTCCCACTCGTAGCCGAAGAGGTTGTCGAAGTAGCCGTTGGACCACTGGGTGGGCGTCGAGGTCCACGTGACCTCGAGGCCGCTGGTGATCGCGTCGGCGCCCTTGCCGGTGCCGTAGCCGTTCTTCCAGCCGAGGCCCTGCTGCTCGATGGGCGCGGCCTCGGGCTCGGGGCCCACGTGCGGGTTGGGGTCGGCCGCGCCGTGGGTCTTGCCGAAGGTGTGGCCACCGGCGATGAGGGCGACGGTCTCGGAGTCGTTCATCGCCATCCGCGCGAAGGTCTCGCGGATGTCGTGGGCCGAGGCGAGCGGGTCGGGCCGGCCGTTGGGGCCCTCGGGGTTGACGTAGATCAGGCCCATCTGGACCGCGGCGAGGGGGTTGTCGAGGTTGCGCTCACCGGTGTAGCGCTCGTCGCCGAGCCACTCGCGCTCGGGGCCCCAGTAGATGTCCTGGTCGGGCTCGTAGACGTCGGCGCGGCCACCGGCGAAGCCGAAGGTGTCGAAGCCCATCGACTCGAGCGCGACGTTGCCGGTGAGCACGATGAGGTCGGCCCACGAGATCGACTGGCCGTACTTCTTCTTGACCGGCCACAGCAGGCGGCGGGCCTTGTCGAGGTTGCCGTTGTCGGGCCAGCTGTTGAGGGGGGCGAAGCGCTGCATCCCGGCGCCGGCGCCACCGCGACCGTCCTGGACGCGGTAGGTGCCCGCGCTGTGCCAGGCCATGCGGATCATCAGGCCGCCGTAGTGACCGAAGTCGGCCGGCCACCAGTCCTGCGAGGTCGTGAGCAGCTGCTCGATGTCGGCCTTGACGGCCGGGAGGTCGAGCCCGTTGAACGCCGCGCGGTAGTCGAAGTCGCCACCCATGGGGTTGGCCACCGCCGGGTGCTTGCGCAGGATGGCGAGGTTGAGCTGCTCGGGCCACCACTCGTGGTTGCTGCCGCCGGCGACGGGCTCGGGCAGCTGGCCGTGCGCGACGGGGCAGCCGTCGGGGGCGTTGTTGCTCGAGTCGTTGTCGTTCATGTGCTGCTCGCGGGTGTCGTGGTCGGTCACGAGGGGGTCCTTTCGAGGGAGGGATCGGGCTGGTGCTCGGTGGAGGTCGTCGAGTCGGGGTCGTGGGCGCTGCGGGCGTGGGCGTCGTGGTCGGTGGCGCCGGGACCGGGGGCTTCCGCGTCAGGGGCGTCAGGGGAATCAGGGGAATCAGGGGCGTCACGCCGTGCGGCGGTCGCGCAGTCGGGGCAGAGACCCCAGTAGATGACCTCGGCCTCGTCGACGACGAAGCCCGGGGTGAGGCCGTGGGTAGGCTGGTCGACCGGGGGTGCTGGCGGCGTCGCAGGGGCCGGCGGGGCTGGCACGGGGGTGAGGCAGGGGGCCTCGCCCACCGCGCAGTCGATGTCGGAGATGGTGCCGCACCCCCGGCACACGGCGTGGTGGTGGTTGTCGGCGACCCGCGCCTCGTAGCGTGCGAGGTGGCCGAGCGGCTGGATGCGGCGCACCAGCCCGGCGGTGCTC
>JBBRNQ010000292.1:0-2462 GCA_038230235.1 Actinomycetales bacterium | reverse complement strand
CCCTGCAGAACGAGTACAGCCTCTGGTCGCGCAACCCCGAGCTCGGCACCCTCGAGGCCTGCCGCGAGCTCGGCATCGCGCTCGTCGCCTTCAGCCCGCTCGCCCGGGGGGTGCTCACCTCGCAGGCACCAGACCTGGAGTTGTTGCCGGACAACGACATCCGTCGCAACATGCCCCGCTTCGGGGCTGACTTCTACGCCACCAACCTCGCCCTGCGGGAGCAGCTGGTGCTGATCGCCCATGACGCCGGGTGCACGCTCTCGCAGCTCGCCCTCGCGTGGGTGCTCTCCCGTGGCGAGCACGTGGTGGCCATCCCCGGGACGAGATCGGTCGACCACCTCCAGGAGAACGTGGCCACCCTGAGCACGGCCATCCCCGACGAGGTGCTCCGCGCCGCCGGCGAGGTCCTCGACGAAAGGACGGTGGCAGGCCCCCGCTACAACAAGACCACGCAAGCCGAGATCGACACCGAGGCGTTCCCCGTCGCCGGTTAGTCCCCTTAGGTGGCCAGAGAATCACCTCCAGGCTGCGCGGAGGGGTGATTCTTCGACCACCTAAGGGTCGTGGGGTGGCTGGGGCAGCGGTGCGCTCGCCGTCGGGCTCAGTCCCAGAGTCGGTGGTAGGCGTTGATGGCGGGCTGTCCGCCGAGGTGGGCGTAGAGCACGGTCGACTCGCGGGGGATGTCGCCGCTGCGCACGAGGTCGGCGAGACCAGCCAGAGACTTCCCCTCGTAGACCGGGTCGGTGATCATCGCCTCGAGCTGGGCCCCCAGGGCCATCGCCTTCATCGTCGAGTCGACCGGCACGCCGTAGAGCTCGCCGGCCCAGCCCTCGAGCACGGTGATCTCGTCGTCGCGCAGGTCGCGTCCGAGCTCGATCAGCTCAGCCGTGTGGCGGGCGATGCGGGCGACCTGGTCGCGGGTCTGCTCGATCGTCGCCGAGGCGTCGATGCCGATGACCCTGCGCCGCACACCGGTGAGGTCCTCCAGGGCGGCGAAGCCGGCGATCATCCCGGCGTGCGTCGAGCCGGTCACCGTGCAGACCACGACGGTGTCGAAGTGCACCCCGAGGGCCCGCTCCTGCTCGGCCACCTCGAAGGCCCAGCTCGCGAACCCCAGCCCGCCGAGCGGGTGCTCGGACGCCCCCGCAGGGATGGCGTACGGCGTGCCGCCACCCGCCTCCACCTCGGCCAGGGCCTCTTTCCAGGAGTCGCGGATCCCGATGTCGAAGCCGTGTGGGTCCAACCGGGAGTCGGCGCCCATCATCCGCGAGAGCAGGATGTTGCCGACCTGGTCGTTGGTCGGGTCGTCCCAGGGCACCCACTTCTCCTGCACGAGACGGCACTTCAGGCCCAGGTGGGCGGCGACGGCGGCCACCTGCCGGGTGTGGTTCGACTGGTAGCCGCCGATGCTCACCAGCGTGTCGGCGCCGGAGGCGAGGATGTCGGGGACGATGTACTCCAGCTTGCGGATCTTGTTGCCGCCGTAAGCGAGACCGCTGCTGACGTCTTCGCGCTTGGCCCAGACCTGGGCCCCGCCGAGGGCGGCCGAGAGGCGCCGCAGGTGGTGCACCGGGCTCGGCCCGAAGGTGAGGGGGTATCGCTCGAAGTCGTGGAGCTTCATACGGGCAGCCTTTCGTCAACCGGACAGGGCGACGTCGTCGCGCTGATCTGGCCCGAACGCTACCCGCCCACCCCAGGCCGCTGGCGACCTCAGGTCGGCGTCGAGGTCAGGGAGTCGAGCGCCCGGAGCAGCGCTGGCCGGTCCTCGAAGAAGGCCCCGCTCTGCAGCCGCGCCAGCTGCTCGAGCACCCGGGGCCCGGCATGCGCCGCGATGGCGAGGTAGATCAGCTTGTCGCGGTCGGCGGGAAACCATCTCGGTGGCAGGGCGCCGACCTCGACCCCGCGGCCCACGACGGCCCCGCGCCAGACTCGCGGTGAGCCGGCGGGCGCCTTGGGGCGCTCGGCGTCCCTGCCCGGACGGGGCCTGGGTGGGAGGGCAGCCGGGTGGCTCGGCCCCGCGGCGACTGGCCGCTCGGCACTGTTCACGACCCTTCCTCGCCCTCGTTGGCGTAGTACCCAGTCATCTGTGTCTCCCGACGCACCCCACCCGGACGTTTCGGGCAAGTCGTGCTTTATCAGTTCACCATACCTCGCTGGTTCCGACCAGTGGAAGAGGCCCTCACTGAATCGCCGACCTCGCGGGTGGTCCTCGCGCCGGCGAGGGCGTGTGTCAGAATTAGTCCGAATCATCCCTAATTGACGACTGGGGCTTGGTGCCGAGTAAGCACCGCATTCTGGATCGGCTCTTTGCGCCCAGATGTGACTTTCGCGAAAACGAGATATTCGGGGCATACGTTAGTTAGCGTTCGAGGGCCGTCCCAGGACCAGCCTGGGAGTGGCGGCGTCTCGAGGGGGATCAGTGTCGGTTCGTGTGCTGTCGGTGGGGGTCGTCGCGGTGGGGT
>JBBRNQ010000291.1:0-2468 GCA_038230235.1 Actinomycetales bacterium | reverse complement strand
TCCGAGGCCCAGCTGGGGGCGCGGTACGACGTCTCGCGCCCCACCGTACGACGGGCCCTCGAGACCCTTCGCGACGAGGGCCTGGTCGACTCGCGGCACGGCGCGGGGTGGTTCGTCACCGGGTCGGCCTTCCACCAGCGCCTCGCCATCGGCACCTTCCGCCATGCCACCTCAGCCGTCGCCGAGGCGGGCAAGTCGATCGAGCGGCGGGTGGTCGAGTTCGGCTTCCGGGCCGCGCCCCTCTCGCTGGCCACGGCCCTCGCGGTGGCCGAGGGATCAGACCTGCTCCACTCGCGGTCGGTGCGCACCGTCGACGGCGAGGGCCTCGACGTCGTGCGGGAGTGGGTGCCGGCGGTGCTCGCCGGCTCGCTGAGCCGCGACGCCGCCACGTCCCCCGGCATCTGGGAGAGCCTGACCCGGCAGGGCCACCGCATCACGACCGTGCGTCAGACCGTCACCGCCGGGCTGGCCAGCACCTCCGACGCCGACCTGCTCGGCGTCGCCGCGGGCGACCCCCTGCTGCTCGTGCGCCGCGTCGCCGTCGGCGCCGGGGGCGACCCCGTGGCGATGGCCGACCACCGCTACCTCGCAGCGCGCTTCGCGCTCGAGGTCGAGTTCAACTCGGGACCGGCGACCGCCGCGTCGGAGACCCCCGGGCTGCGTGCGGTCGCGCTGCCGCCACGCTCAGCCCCACCCTCGGCGTCAGCCACAGCAGCCACACTCTCGACCCCCATCTCACCCAAGGAGAACGCCTCATGAAGGTCCTCGTCACCGGTGGAGCCGGTTTCATCGGCTCCAACTTCGTCCTGCGCGTGCGTCAGACCCGCCCCGACTGGGAGATCACCGTCATCGACGCGCTGACCTACGCCGGCAACCGGGCGTCCCTCGCGGCCGTCGAGGACGAGATCACCTTCGTCGAGGGATCGATCGCCGACGCCGGGCTGGTCGACCGCCTCGTCGCGGGCACCGACATCGTGGTCCACTTCGCCGCCGAGTCGCACAACGACAACAGCCTCGACGACCCGTGGCCCTTCATGGAGGCCAACATCATCGGGACCTACCGGCTGCTCGAAGCGGTCCGCAAGCACGACAAGCGGATCCACCACATCTCCACCGACGAGGTCTACGGCGACCTCGAGCTCGACGACCCGCACCGCTTCACCGAGAGCACCCCGGTCAACCCCAGCTCGCCGTACAGCGCCTCGAAGGCCAGTGCCGACCTGCTCGTGCGGGCCTGGATCCGCTCCTTCCAGATCAAGGCGACCCTGTCGAACTGCTCCAACAACTACGGCCCGCGCCAGCACGTCGAGAAGTTCATCCCCCGCCAGATCACCGGCATCCTGCAGGGCGTCAAGCCCAAGCTCTACGGCGCCGGCGCCAACGTGCGCGACTGGATCCACGTCGACGACCACAACGACGCCGTCGTGACGATCATCGAGCAGGGCCGCCTGGGCGAGACCTACCTCATCGGCGCCGACGGTGAGCTGAACAACAAGCAGATCATCGACCTGCTCCTCGAGCTGACGGGCAAGCCGGCCGACTGGTTCGAGCACGTGAACGACCGGCCCGGTCACGACCTGCGCTACGCCATCGACAGCTCCAAGCTGCGTGCCGAGACCGGCTGGACCCCGCAGTACCAGGACATCCGCGCCGGCCTCACCCAGACGATTGCGTGGTACCGCGACAACGAGGCCTGGTGGCAGTCGGCCAAGGCCCAGACCGAGAAGACCTACGAGCGCCTGGGTCGCTGACGCGGGTCAGGTCGGCTCCGACGCCCCGGGCCCCTCGGGGCGCTCGGGCAGCACCGGGAGCAGCTCGAGAGCCGCCTCGTCGTCGAGCCCGGTGAGCGCCAGCAGGTCGACGACCACAGATCGCAGCTGCACGAGCAGCACCCCGACCATGAGGCCGGGCCGCGGCAGGCTCTCCGTACGACGGGCCACGGCGACGAGGCCCGAGCGCCCCACCTGCGGGTGGGCGTTCTCGGCCAGCGCCCTGGCGACGACGTCGGCCGCGTCAGCGAGGCCGTCGAGCACCTCGCCGTACGCCAGGGGTACGGCGATCTGCCGCGAGGCGAGCACCGCGACCCGCCGGGTGAGCACCCGGGTGCTGCGGACGGCCCGGTCGAGCGGGTCGACGAGGTCGGCGACGGAGCGCACGTCGCCGGTGTGGCCGCGCCGGAACGGTGACGAGGCGATGACCGACAGCCCCTCGGCGGCGGCGCCCCGCAGCTCGGTGATGAGCGCGTCCGTCTCCCGGGCGGCGGCCAGCACCTCGGCGGAACGCTCGACGTCTCCGTCGCGGGTGCACTGAGCCGACTCGTGAAGGAGCCGGACGACGGTGCGCAGCACGACGGCCGCCTGGGTGCGCGGTCGGCGCAGCGGTGCGCGGGGCACCACGGTCGCCGCGACCAGCGCGACGGCTCCCCCGATGGCCGCGTCGACCCACCGGGCCACCGCGTCCTGGGGCGT
>JBBRNQ010000290.1:0-2503 GCA_038230235.1 Actinomycetales bacterium | reverse complement strand
GACTCCCGTCACGCCGACGACCGCGCGTGGACCGAGGGCAACACCGTGCGGCCCCTCGTGCACGGCGTGACGTACTTCACGGAGCTTCACCGGTGCGTGAGCGCGATGGAGCGCGACGACCTGCTGATGTTCGTCGACTGGCGCGGCGACCCCGACGAGCGGCTGCTCGGCGACTCCGGTAGCGAGGTCGGCACGCTCATGGCGGACGCCGCCCGTCGGGGGGTCGACGTCCGCGGTCTGCTCTGGCGCTCGCACTGGGACAAGCTCGCCTTCTCCGGCGCCGAGAACAGGGACCTCGGCGACGAGGTCAACGCGGCCGGGGGTGAGGTCGTGCTCGACATGCGGGTGCGCACGGGCGGGTCGCACCACCAGAAGTTCGTCGTGCTGCGCCACCCCTCCCGGCCCGAGCGAGACATCGCCTTCCTCGGGGGGATCGACCTGTGCCACAGCCGCCGCGACGACGCACGGCACGGAGGCGATCCCCAGAAGCAGCCCATGGCAGCGGTATTCGGGCCCCGTCCCCCGTGGCACGACGTGCAGCTGGCCATCACCGGGCCGGCGGTGGGTGACGTCGAGACCGTCTTCCGTGAGCGGTGGGACGACCGCCAGCCGCTCAGCCGCTCGCCGTACCGTCGGGTCGTCGACCGAGCCAAGGGTGGCGACACCGACTGCTCGCCTCTGCCCCCTCAGCTGCCCGACCCGACGCCCACGGGGGAGCACCCGGTGCAGCTGCTGCGCACCTACGGACGGCGCCTCGGTGGCTACCCCTTCGCACCGCGAGGGGAGCGCAGCGTCGCCCGCGGGTATGCGAAGGCGCTGAAACAGGCGCGGCGGCTGGTCTATCTCGAGGACCAGTACCTCTGGTCGACCGAGGTCTCGTCGCTCCTGGCGCAGGCGCTGCGCGACAACCCGAGGCTGCGGGTGGTGGCCGTGCTGCCCCGGTTCCCCGACCAGGACGGACGGCTCAGCATGCCGCCCAACCTCGTCGGCCGCCAGCAGCTGCTGGCGGACCTGCACCGCGCAGGGCCGGGGCGGGTCGGGATCTACGGCATCGAGAACGCCGCTGGGACGCCGGTCTACGTGCACTCGAAGGTCTGCGTCATCGACGACGGGTGGGCGTCGGTGGGCTCGGACAACTTCAACCGCCGGTCGTGGACCCACGACTCCGAGGTCTCGGCGACCGTGATGCACCCGGGCTACGCCCGCGCGCTTCGCCACGAGCTGGTGTGCGAGCACCTCGGCCTGCAGGGCGACCACGAGGTCGGCCTCGACGAGCTGCCCCTGCTGTTCTCGCAGAGCGCCGACGCCCGTGACGCCTGGAGCCGCTCCGGCCGCCGTGGCCCCGGCCCCCCCGGACAGCTGCGCCGGCTCGACGAGCCCGGTCTCGGGAAAGGAACGCTGGCCTGGGCGACGCCGCTCTACCGGCTGGTCTACGACCCCGACGGCCGACCCCTCGACCTGCGGCTACGGGGTCGGATGTGATCTGACGACCGGCAAGGGGGGCCCAGCAGGGACCGCCTGGCTCACCTTGGGCATCACCCGGCCGTCGCCCGTTTACCGTCAGGGACCGTCACCATCAGACCGCACGGAGCAGTCGCCGCTCGACGGCTCCTGCGGGCAGGGTCCGTCCTTCGTCGCTGAGGTGACCACCGGTCGCAGCAGCTGCGTCAGCTGGGCCACCGCCCCCTCGGGCAGGGCGTCGAAGAAGACCCGCCGTACCTCCTCGACGTGCGCCGGTGCCGCGGCGACCAGCTGCTCTCGTCCCGGGGCGGCGAGCGTGATCAGCTGGGTGCGCCGGTCGGTGGGCGAGGGCGCCCGGGTGATCAACCCCCGCTTCTCCATCTTCGTCACCGCATGCGACAGCCGCGACAGCGACCCGTTGGTGAGCAGGGCAAGGTCGCTCATCGGCCGGGTCTGGTCCTCGTGCTCGCTCAGCATGACCAGCACGTAGTACTCGAACCGCGTGAGCCCGTGGTCACGTCGAAGCTGTGCCTCGATCGCCGCGGGGACGATCTGCGTGACGGCCGCCAGCGTCAGCCACAGCTCCCGCTCCTGCTCACTCAACCACCGGGGGTCCGTCATGACGCCAGTCTGCCCGCAAAACACTTGACCTCTCAACAAAAGTGGCCCTAGACTCCCCAAGTACTTCAATGTTCAACTTATGGACCATGGTCCACTCCTGGAGGCTGTCATGACGGTTGTGTTCTGGATCCTCACGGTGCTGCTGGCCGTCGCCTTCCTCGGCGCCGGTGGACTGAAGGTCTCGCAGTCCAGCACGGCCCTCGCCGGGCGGGGGATGGGCTGGGTCGAGGACTTCAGCGACTCCTCCGTCAAGCTCATCGGAGCGGCAGAGGTCGTCGGCGCGGTCGGTCTCGTCCTGCCCCGCCTGCTGAAGATCGCCCCGGTCCTCAGCCCGATCGCCGCCCTCTGCCTGGCCGCGATGATGGTCGGTGCGGTCGTGGTGCACGTGCGTCGCAAGGAGCCCCCGACCCCGGCCGCCGTG
>JBBRNQ010000289.1:0-2504 GCA_038230235.1 Actinomycetales bacterium | reverse complement strand
TCAGCCCCGGCGCAGGACGGCGTCGACCAGGTGCGGTCCCGGCTCGGACAGGGCCCACCGCAGGTGCTCGACGAGCTCCTCGGCGGTGGTGGCCCGGCGGGCCGGCACCCCCAGGCCGGTCGCGAGGGCAACGAAGTCGAGCGCGGGTCCGGTCAGGTCGAGCAGCTGCCGCGCTCGGACGCCGTCGCGGGCAGCCCCCACGCGGGTCAGCTCACCGTCGAGGATGGCATAGGCGCCGTTGTCGCAGATGACGGTGGTGACGTCCAGCTGCTCACGGGCTTGGGTCCACAAGGCGGTGATGGTGTACATGGCGCTGCCGTCGGCCTGGACCGACAGGACGGGGCGGTCGGGGCAGGCCACCGCGGCCCCGGTCGCGACGGGTAACCCCTGGCCGATGGCGCCGCCGGTCAGCGTCAGCCAGTCGTGTCGGGGGCAGCCTGCGGTCGCCGCGGCCAGGTGGGCCCCTGAGGTCAGGGACTCGTCCACGACGATCGCCCCGGCGGGCAGCAGCGCGCCGATGGCGTCGGCCAGCGTACGGGGCGTCAGGGGCCCGGTCGGGAGGTCGGGCCTCTGGGCCTCACTGACCTGGGGGCTCGCTCCATCCGGAAGACCCGTTGAGAGGCCCTCCGCGAGACCACCCGACAGCTCACCGGTGAGCGCGTCGGCCAGCGCGCAGAGCGCCTCGGTGGCGTCCTCTCCGGGCTCGGCCAGCAGGTGCACCTCGCACCCGTCGGGCACGAGGCGGCCGGGAAGCCCGGGGTAGGCGAAGAACGCGACCGGCTCGCGGGCTCCGGCGAGGACGAGGTGACGGGTGTCGGCGAGCTCGGCCAGGGCCGGTTCGGGCGGGTAGACCAGCGGCCGCACGAAGGGCAGCCCGGCGCCGCGGGGGAGCCGGGCGGGGAACGTCTCGCACAGCAGGCGGGCCCCCGTGACGGCCGCCACCCGGGCCGCGGCCAGCAGCCCGCGCTCGGTCAGGGCGTTGCCGCCCAGGAACAGCACACGGGGCTCCGCGGCGGAGAGGGACTCGGCCACCGCGAGCACCACCTCGGGGCGCACCGGGGCGGGGCGTCGTACGGGCTGCGGGGTGGCCGGGCGGCCGCCGTCGCCCCAGGACACGTCGGCCGGCAGCACGAGGGTCGCCACGCACCCCGGCGCGGAGCGGGCCGCCGCCACGGCGGCGGCAGCGTCGGCGCCGAGGTCGCCCGTCGTCAGTGACCGCCGCACCCACCCGGACACCGCTGACGCCAGGGCGTCGATGTCGGACTCGAGCGGTGCGTCCAGGCGCTTGTGGTGCGTCGCGTGGTCTCCGACGATGTTGACCACCGGGGTCCGGGCCCGGCGGGCGTTGTGCAGGTTCGCGATGCCGTTGGCCAGCCCCGGCCCGAGGTGCAGCAGGGTCGCTGCCGGTCGTCCCGCCATCCGCCCGTAGCCGTCTGCGGCGCCCGTGGCGACCCCCTCGAAGAGGGTGAGGACGGCACGCATGGCCGGCACGTCGTCCAGGGCCGCGACGAAGTGCATCTCGGAGGTCCCCGGGTTGGCGAAGCAGACGTCGACCCCGGCGTCGACCAGGGTCCGGATCAGGGCGTGCGCGCCGTTCATCCCGCCAACCTAGAGCAGCCGCCCCACCTCCTGCTTCGCGCCACCGGACGCCCGCGCGGACGCCCGCGCGGGCGTGGTTCGGGCCCGGCTCAGGCACCGGGTGGGCACGTCGGCCCGGCTTCCTGACAAGATCGGTGGTCACAGGCCTCCACGAGGCCGACCACACCCGCCACCACCGCCTCGCTTACCACTTCGGCGGCGCACCCTGTCAAGGTGGTCCGGTGAGGCCCTCGGCACGTCGTACCGAGCCTCCCTCCGCCAGATCCTGAAGCATCGGAGAAACCCGTGAGTACCCCGCAGCACGCCCCCCTCTCAACCCCTCGCCCGCGGCCTGCGGCGGGAGCCGGACGATGAGCCGTCGCGGACCCCGCCGCAGGAGCGGCGACACCCTGCCGGCGCTGCCGAAGGACGGGCTCCGGATCGTCCCCCTCGGTGGTCTGGGCGAGATCGGTCGCAACATGACCGTCTTCGAGCACGCCGGCCGCCTGCTCGTCGTCGACTGCGGGGTGCTCTTCCCCGACGAGCACCAGCCCGGGGTGGACGTCATCCTGCCCGACTTCACCTGGATCAGGGACCGGCTCGACAAGATCGACGCCATCGTGCTCACCCACGGCCACGAAGACCACATCGGCGGCGTCCCCTACCTGCTGCGCGAGCGCGCGGACATCCCTGTGGTCGGCTCACGGCTGACCCTGGCCCTGCTCGAGGCCAAGCTCGTCGAGCACCGCATCAAGCCGGTGACCGTGGTGGTCGCCGAGGGCGACCGGCGCCCGTTCGGCCCGTTCGACTGCGAGTTCGTGGCGGTCAACCACTCCATCCCCGACGGGCTGGCCGTCGCCATCCGCACCTCGGCGGGGATGGTGCTCTGCACCGGTGACTTCAAGATGGACCAGTTCCCGCTCGAC
>JBBRNQ010000288.1:0-2580 GCA_038230235.1 Actinomycetales bacterium | reverse complement strand
AGTCAACCTCCCCCAGAGAAGCAGCCAACCCCAGCGACTCAGAGTCAACCTCCCCCAAAGAAGCAGCCAACCCCAGCGACTCAGAGTCGACCTCCCCGGGTCCGGCTGCCGACTGCCGCGATCGGCGGTCGGGCCTCCCCAGTGGGCGGCAAGCAGCAGGTCCGACGGGCCCTGTCTGGGCGAGAGGACGCGCCCGCTCCACCAGCATGACCGAGGCCATCTTCGATCTTGGCCGGCCTCGCGAGACGGACGTCAGGGGGGTGCTACCCGCGACGGTTCACCTTGAGCCATCCATCTCACCTCGCTGCCGGGGTGCCAACCGGTGACCCGTTGGCTTCCTGTCGCCCGACGGGGTCCAGCCCCGGCCCTCAGGCCGGGACCGACTCGCTCTCCACGTCGAGGGTGATCTCCACCCGGCCGCCGATGGCCTTGCTGATGACGCACTCTCCCCGCGCGGCCTCGGCGAGCTCGCGGAACCGCTCGGGGGTCAGGTCCTGCGCCTCTCCCCGGAGGGTGAGGGCGCTTCGGACGACCTGGAAGCCGCCGGCGGGGTCGGGGCCGAGGGTGATGTCGACGCGCACCCCGAGCGTGGTCGGCGTGCCTCCCGCCTGGGTGATCATCCACGCGAGGTGCATGGCGTAGCACGAGGAGTGGGCGGCCGCCAGGAACTCCTCGGGGCCGGCCATGCCGTCGGCGTCGTCGGCCAGCCGCCCTGCCACCGTGACGTAGTCGGGGCTGTCGGAGTTGACCTCGACGACCCCCTGGCCCCGGTCGAGGGTGCCGGTCCACAAGGTGTACGCCGTGCGGGTGGGCATGGTCCTCCTGCAGCGACCTCAGGTCGCGGGCTCCGGTGACCACGAGACGGCGGTCATGTCCCATTCAACCAGTCCGCCGGTCCCCTCGTGTGTGAGCCCGACGACAGGCTCAGGCCTCCGCGGGCGGCGCGAAGAGCTCGAGGGCGATCCCGTCGGGGTCGCGGAAGGACAGGCCCGACCCGTATGGAGCGTCGACCACCCCGCCGTGCGCGATCCCGAGCCCGTCGAGCTTTCCGGCCCACTCCTCGAGCTCGGCCCGGTCGGCGCAGGCGAAGGCGACGTGGTCGAGGCCGGGGCTCGCGGCGTCGAAGGCAGCGTCGCCCGGGGAGACGTGGAGGTGGATGCCGAAGAGCTGGTCGGCGCCGACGAGCCACACCGTGTGGTGGAAGGTGCCGCCCTGCTCGTCCTCGTCGAGGACGGGGTCGGCGCCGAAGAGCCGGGAGTACCACGCGGTGCTGCGCTCGAGGTCGGTCACGGTGACGGCTACGTGGGCCAGGGCGGGGAACGGCACGGGGATCTCTCCTTGAGCGACGACGGTGTCGGGTCACCTCCGACCCTGCCATGTCGCTCACCTCGTCGCCCCCTCCGGTCGGACGGGGCGGGAGTGGGGGTTCCCAGCATCCTCCCGCCCGTAGATGGCACACTGCGACCGGTGAGAGGACGTCGATGAGCCGGTCCCCGAAGGCCCCCCGCAAGAGCGGCCCGGAGCCCACCCTCGTGGCCGACGGGGTGAGCAAGTCGGTCGACGACATGCCTCTGCTCGCCCCCGTCAGCGTCGCGGTCGCCCCGGCCCGGTGCCTCGTCCTGCGCGGCGAGAACGGCAGCGGCAAGACGACCCTCATGCGGCTGCTGTGCGGCACGACCGAGCCGACCACCGGGCGGGTCACCCTGTCGGGCCGCACGGTCGACGAGCGCGACCCGACCTGCCGCCGGGCCGTCGCGGCGCTGGTCGGTGCGCCGACCGCCTACCGCGACCTCACCCTCATCGACCACCTGGTGCTCGTCGACGCGACGTGGGGGCGCGGCGACGGCGCCGACGACCGGGCCCTCGAGCTGCTCGCCTCGCTCGAGATCGACCACCTCGACGACCGCTTCCCCCACGAGCTCTCGTCGGGCCAGCAGCAGCTCTTCCACCTCGCCCTGGTCCTCGGCCGCCCGGCCGAGGTGCTCCTGCTCGACGAGCCCGAGCAGCGCCTCGACACGCACAAACGGGCCCTGCTCGGGCACCTGCTCGTCGGGCGCAAGCAGCAGGGCACCGCCCTCGTCGTCGCCTGCCACGACCCCGAGCTCACCGAGGCGATCGCCGACCAGGTCGTCGACATCGAGCCGGCGTGAGTGCCCCCGAGCCCCTCCCCGAGTCCCACCACGAGCCGCTGACTGGAGCGCGACCCGATCCCGAGCCCGACGCCGCCACCGACCGTCGACGGCTCGCGGCGGCGCGCACCGTCATCACGGGCGAGGAGCACCAGGGCGAGGGCAACGCCGTCTACGTCGTCTACGTCGCGGTCATCGCCACCGGCGCGTACGGCGTCCCCGCCTCGCAGTCGCTCTTCCGCTTCCTCGACCCGCAGTGGATGGCCGACCACCTCTCTGGCGCCCGCGGCCTGCTCGCCGGGGTCGTGCTCGTGGTCGCCCTGCTCGCCCTCGCCGTGCGCGCCGGTGCGGTGCGCGGCCCTGTCGTGCCCGAGCTGCCGTACCTCGACCACGTCGCCGCGAGCCCGCTCGACCGCTACGTCGTGCTGCGCCGCTGGTGGCGACTGGGGCT
>JBBRNQ010000287.1:0-2635 GCA_038230235.1 Actinomycetales bacterium | reverse complement strand
TGGACGCGATCCGGCTCGTGCGGCCAGCCGTCGCGGTCGCAGCGCTCGCGGGTGACCCGGCGGCGAGCGCGGGGGCGGCGGTGGCGACGGCCAGGACGGCGACGGCCAGCCCTCGGCGCACGGCAGCGGAGGTGGTGGGCGTGGAGGGGTGCACGATGGTCTCCTCGGTGGGGGTGGCGCGCCCGGGCGGGCGCCAGCGCTGGGGTCAGCATGCGGCACGGTTCTTGGTCGATTCTTGGAGCAGACTCCGGGTCGGCCGCCTGGCGGCCTCGGGGTCGGGGGTTGGCTGTCGGTGGCGGCGGGCATGGTGGCCCCATGACACAGCAGACCCCCACACAGCCCACCCCCGAGCAGGCCCCCGACGCGACCACCGAGCCCGAGATGCTGGGCGCCACCGAGCCCCACGAGCCCACCGACGACCCGTCGCTCGAGAAGGACCCCGCCGACTGGGTCAGCGGCGGCGACCCGATCACCGAGTCCCAGAAGAGCTACCTCGACACCCTCGCCCGCCAGGCCGGAGAAGAGCTGCCAGCCGACATGACCAAGGCCGAAGCCTCCCAGCACATCGACCGGTTGCGCACCGAGACCGGCAAGGGCTGAAGGCCCGCCAGCGACCTCCCGGACGACGCGAGCACGGTGCTAGCGTCGCGTCGTGGACGACCCCCGCTCCGGCCAGCACACCACCGGGCCCGATGCGGTCCTCGACACCGCTCACCGCCTGGCTTCCGGTTTCCTCGCCGGGCTCGATGAGCGCCCGGTGTGGCCGGAGGCGTCGTACGACGACCTGCTCGTCGCCCTCGGCGGTCCGCTTCCCGACGGGCCGACCGAGGCCGTCGCGGTGCTCGAGCAGCTGGCTGCCGGCGCCGACCCCGGTCTGGCCGGGATCGCCGGGGGTCGCTTCTTCGGCTTCGTCATGGGCGGCGGCCTGCCGGTGGCGCTGGGAGCCGACTGGCTGACCAGTGCGTGGGACCAGAACGCCGGGCTCACCTCGCTCACCCCGGCGGTCGCGGCAGTGGAGACCGTCGCGACGCAGTGGCTGGTCGACGTGCTCGGTCTGCCCGCGGGCACGAGCGCGGGTTTCGTGACCGGCGGGATGATGGCCAACTTCTCGTGTCTCTCCGCCGCCCGGCACACGGTGCTGGCGGACGCCGGCTGGGACGTGAACGCCCGGGGGCTGTGCGGCGGTCCGCCGGTGCGGGTCGTGGTCGGGGCCGACCGGCACGACACCGTCGACCTCGCCGTGCGCTACCTCGGTCTGGGGGAGGAGTCGATGGTCGTCGTCCCGTCCGACGACCAGGGCCGGATGAGGGTCGACGAGCTGGCGCGCGCTCTGGGCTCCGGTGACGGCCCGACGATCGTCTGCCTGCAGGCCGGCGAGGTGCACACCGGCGCCTTCGACCCCTTCGTCGAGGCCGTCCCTCTCGCGAAGCAGCACGACGCGTGGGTGCACGTCGACGGCGCCTTCGGGCTCTGGGCGGCGGCGAGCCCGTCGTACCGGCACCTCACCGACGGAGTCGCCGGCGCGGACTCGTGGGCGACCGACGCCCACAAGACCCTCAACGTGCCCTTCGACAGCGGCGTGGCCCTCGTGCGCGACCCGGCCTCCCTGCTGGCGGCGTTCGGGGTCCACGCCGACTACCTCATGGCCGGAGCCGCCGACCCGTCGTCGCGCACCCCGGAGCTCTCCCGACGCGCCCGGGTGCTGCCGCTCTATGCCGTGCTGCGCCACCTCGGCCGCTCGGGCGTCTCCGACCTCGTCGACCGCCTCTGCGCACACGCGTTGCGCTACGCCGAGGGCATGCGCGCGACCCCCGGGGCGCAGGTCCTGCACGACGTCGTCTTCACCCAGGTCATGACGTCGTACGGCGACGACGAGCGCACCCGCGAGGTCGGCCGCCGGGTCCTCGCCTCCGGCGAGGCGGTGGTCACCCCGGCCACCTGGCGCGGCCGCGCCGCCCAGCGGGCCGCGTTCTCCAGCTGGGCCACCACCGACGCCGACGTCGACCGCACGGTGGCCGCCGTCCGCTCGGCCGTCACCTCCCTCTGAGCGCGACGACCGCCCAAGCGCAGCCCCCTCAGCCAGCCCTCAGGTGTGAGCCGCCCGCAGCACCAGCTCGAGCTCGAAGCGCACCTGCGGGTCGTCGAGCGCGTCGCCGAAGAGCTCGCGCAGCTGCCCGACGCGATAGCCCACGGTCTGCGGGTGGATGCCCAGCTCGTCGGCGATGGGGATGCGCTGCCCCCAGTGACGCAGCCACGACAGCAGGGTCGTCTCGAGCTTGTCGCGGGAAGCCCCCCGCAGGGTCGCCAGGGGAGCCAGCCGCTTCTCGCCGAGGTCGTGCAGCGCTCCGGCCTCGGCGCCGAGCACGATGTCGGTGAGGTGCTCCTCGACCCACAGCGGTCGCGGAGCCCCCGCGCGGCCGGCGTTCCCGAGCACGGCCGTCGCCGTCGTGGCCATCCGCAGCGACTCCGGCACGCGTTGCCAGTCGCGCGCCGGGCCGATGACCGCCCGCCGCCCCTTGAGGGCCGTCTCCAGCAGGCGCCGGGCGTGGGGCGACAGGGGTGCCGGCACCAGCCCGACGGCGTCGGTCTCGCGGGCTCTGACGATGGATCGCGGCCCGAGGGCGAACCGCGCCCC
>JBBRNQ010000286.1:0-2650 GCA_038230235.1 Actinomycetales bacterium | reverse complement strand
TCGAGTACCTCGCCGAGCTCTTCACCGCGGGTGATGTCGCACCTGTCGACGCCGTCCTGCGCAAGCTCGCCGCGATGCGCTCGTACATGCGAGAGATCAACATGGGCCGCCCGGAGGACGAGTCGATCGCCACTGCTGTCGGCATGACCGGGCTGGAGGTCAAGGACATGTACCGGCTGCTGGCGATCGCCAAGTACGACGAGCGGTACGTCATCCCGCCGGCCCATGCCGAGCAGGCGCACTCGCTGGAGGAGCTCGCCACTGAGTGCTCGCTCGATTTCGACGGCGGCCCAGGGATGGGCGGGTCCGGCCCGTTCGGCGAGGGTTCGGGGGCACCGGTCCCCATCGCGGTGGAGAACTTCCACCTGCTGCGCGAGCGGCAGACGAGCACCGCCGTCGCCGACCCGCAGGACACGAGCGGCCGGGTGAACCTGCTGAACTGGGACGGCCGCGGGGCCCCCGCCGGGCTTTTCCCACCCCAGCCACCCAAGGACGGCGGTGACGCGGCATGACCAGCACCCACCCGAAACCGAGCCTCCCGAAGGGCCAGCTCGAGGCGGCCTGGCAGTGCGCCTCCCTGCTGATCGGCTACCCCGACGAGCAGCTTCTGGCCCAGGCCGCTCTCTTGCGCGCCGCGACCTCCGTGCTGCCGGGTGAGTTGCGCGTGCCGCTGGTGCGGTTCATCGACCACCTCGAGCGGGTGCCGCTGCCCGAGCTCGCGGTCGACTACGTAGAGACCTTCGACCACCGCAGGCGGTGCTGCCTCTACCTCACCTACTTCGCCAACGGAGACACCCGCAAGCGTGGCGTCGCGCTGCTCGCCTTCAAGCAGGCGTACCAGCGGGCGGGCCTGGTGCTCACCGACTCGGAGCTGCCGGACCATCTCTCTGTCGTGCTGGAGTTCGGTGCCACCGCGGACCACGCGACCGCCTGGAACCTGCTGCTGGACCACCGGGCGGGGCTGGAGCTGCTTCGCATGGCGCTGCGGGACGCGGGCTCCCCGTGGGCCGACGTCGCCGAAGCGGTCACCGCCACTCTCCCGCCCCTGCGCGGAGCGGAGCGTGACGCCGTCGCCCGGCTGATTGCCGAGGGTCCACCGGACGAGACCGTCGGACTAGCCCCGTTCGCGCCGCCCGAGTACATCCCGTCACCGGTCGACTCGCGGACCGGAGTGCAGGCATGAGCAGCAGCCTCGACGTCGTCCTCTGGGTGGTGTTCCCGTACGTCTGCCTGACGGTGTTCGTGGTCGGCCACGTCTGGCGCTACCGGTACGACAAGTTCGGCTGGACCACCCGGTCCTCCCAGCTCTACGAGAGCCGGTTGCTGCGCCTGGGGAGCCCGCTGTTCCACTTCGGCATCCTCTT
Source organism: Actinomycetales bacterium (assembly GCA_038230235.1). Taxonomy (GTDB): domain Bacteria; phylum Actinomycetota; class Actinomycetes; order Actinomycetales; family Dermatophilaceae; genus Lapillicoccus. The sequence goes on along the minus strand of JBBRNQ010000286.1, from coordinate 1,286 downwards.
CGTCCTCGCGGGCCACGTGATGGGTCTGGGCGTGCCGACGTGGCTGACCGAGGACGTCGGCGTCTCGGAGGGGCTCTACCACTTCATGGCGGTCAGCGTCGGCTCCGTGGCGGGCGTCTGCACGGTCGCGGGGATGAGCATCCTCATCTACCGGCGCCGGACCGTCGGCCCGGTGTTCTCGTCCACCACCCGCATGGACAAAGCGATGTACGTCGTCCTGGCGACCGTCATCGTCCTCGGGCTGGCCAACACCGTGGTGGCCAATGTGTTCGGCAACTACGACTACCGCGATGGCGTCTCGGTCTGGTTTCGCGGCATCTTCCTCTTCTCGCTCCACCCCGAGCTCATGGCGGCCGCACCGATCGGCTTCAAGCTGCACGCGATCGCAGCCTTCAGCCTGTTCGCGCTGTGGCCCTTCACTCGGCTCGTCCACGTGTTCAGTGCGCCTCTCGGCTACCTCACCCGGCCCTACATCGTCTACCGAAGTCGCGACGACCGGCTCGGAAGCCAACCCCCGCGTCGAGGATGGGAGCGAGTCAAGTGACCAACCCACCACTCTCGCCGCGCCGCGTCCACCTTGCTCTTGGCCCCTCCATGCGTGCCACCGCGATCGCCCTCGCCGAGGGTGCCGAGCTCGCAGAGCACGAATCACCGCCCGCCGCCAGCGTGCACGTGCTGACCGGGACCGTGCGCCTGCACAGCGGTGCCGACGAGTGGCTCTTGTCGACGGGCCAACTCGTGGCCATCCCCTCCACCCGGCACGGTGTCACCGAGATCACCGACGCGGTCGTCCTGCTCACCGTCGCCCTCACGTAGGACCTGCGTGCCCGGTCCAGGCATGGTGGGCGTCGAGCCGTGCCTCGTTACCCTGTGCAGGTGGAGTTGATCGGTGACGGGGTGACGCTGCGGCCACCCCGCGAAGACGATGCCGCTGACGGGCTCGCAATGCTGCAGGACGCAGACGTTCGACGATGGAACCCCGCGCCGTTGGTCGTCGACCTCGAGACGGCGCGCGAGTGGTGTGCCAGGGGAGCCGACTGGGGCGGCGACGCCCACGCCACGTGGCACGCCCTCGACCGAGAGACCGGTCGGTTGGTGGCCACCTGCTCGGTGTTCTCGATCGACCGCACGCACGCGGTGGCCAGGATCGGGTACCGGGTGGCGCCGTGGGCGCGTCGCCGGGGAGTCGGCCGTGAGGTGGTCGATCGTGTCGCGCGGTGGTCGTTCACCGAGCTGGGTCTGGCTCGCCTACAGCTGGACCACGCCGTCCCGTACATCGCCTCGTG
>JBBRNQ010000285.1:0-2654 GCA_038230235.1 Actinomycetales bacterium | reverse complement strand
GTTCGTCATGACGGCCGGTGGTCCGCTCAACAGCACGATCTCCATGTCGATGTACACCTACCAGCAGTTCGGCTTCGGGAACTACGGCTACGCCGCGTCGCTCAGCTACCTGATCTTCGTGGTGATCGCGGTCGTGACCGCTATCCAGTTCCGGCTGCTGCGCGAGAAGGACTGAGGCACCTCATGGTCAACCGCAACCGACGCAGTAACTGGTGGCTCTACGCGCTGCTGGCCGTCGCTCTCGTCGCCGTCGTCGCCCCCTTCGTGTGGATGGTGCTCGGCTCGTTCAAGGGAGAGGGCGAGCTGCGGGCGTCACCCCCGACCTGGTGGCCCCAGGCCGCCTCGCTCGACAACTACACCCAGCTCTTCAGCCGGCTCGACTTCGGCCGCTACTTCACCAACTCCGTCGTCGTGGCGGTCGCGGTGACGGCCGGGAACCTGCTGTTCTGCTCGATGCTGGGATACGCCCTCGCGATGCTCGACTTCCGCGGCAAGCGGCCGCTGTTCCTCATGGTCCTGACGACCCTGATGATCCCCGGGGTGGTGACCTTCGTGCCGCTCTTCGTGCTGGTCGCCAACGCCGGTCTGATCGACACTCTGCCCGGACTCATCCTGCCGTTCCTGGTCAGCCCCTTCGGTGTCTTCCTCATGCGCCAGTTCATCTCCGGGCTGCCGCGCGACCTGCTCGACGCTGGCCGCGTCGACGGGGCAGGCGAGCTGCGCATCTTCGTCCGCATCTTCCTGCCGCTGTGCGGGCCGGCGCTCGCGACGCTCGGCATCCTCACCTTCCTGGGCAGCTGGAACAACTTCCTGTGGCCGCTCGTCGTGGCCCAGACCGAGAAGACCTACACGCTGCCCGTGGCCCTCGCGCTCTACAGCACCGGCCAGAACAGCACGAACTACGGCCTGCTCCTCGCCGGGGCCACGGTCGTCGTGCTGCCGATCCTGCTCGTCTTCATGGTCTTCCAGCGGCGGTTCATCGAGGGCATCGCCACCACCGGCATCAAGTGACCGGCCCCCTCGGTCCCGCCCCGTCACCCCACCCCCTCACGAGGAGATCCCCCATGACCCCCAGCCCGTCGTCCCAGCCCGGCCAGCTGTCCCAGCCCGGCACCCCGTCCCAGCCCGGCACCCCATCAACGTCGAGACGCCAGCTCCTGCTCGGCGGGGCGGCGGCGACCGGGCTCGCCGCCCTCGTCGCCGCAGCGGGCCCCGCGGGGACCGCCACCGCCGCCACCCGCGGGGCACCGGCCCTCGTGGGCGCCGGCCGCTGCGACGACCTCGACCCGAGGGTCGTCCGCCGCTGGGCCAGCGACACCTGGCGGTCGCTCGTCGCGATGACCGACGCCACCACCGGCCTGCCCGCCGACAACATCGACGCGAGCCTCGCCGTCGCGGACCGCAGCGGCTACACCTCGCCGACCAACATCGGCGGCTACCTCTGGAGCACCGTCGTCGCGCGCACCCTGGGCCTCATCACCCAGGGTGAGGCGACCCGTCGTACGCGCCAGACGTTGGGCACCCTCCTGCGGATGGAGGGGCACCGCCCCAGCGGCATGTTCTACAACTGGTACGACGAGGCGACGGGCGCGGTGATCACGACCTGGCCCGACACCGGTGACCCCGTCCAGCCCTTCGTCTCGAGCGTCGACAACGGCTGGCTGGGCGCCGCCCTGCTGGTCGTGCGTGAGGCCGTGCCGGGGGCGAGAGAGCTGGCGGACCGGCTCTTCTCACGGATGCGGTGGGACATGTTCTACGACGCGGCCGCACCCCGCCCCGGCGGCCTGATCCACGGGGGCTTCTACGTCACCGACCCGGCCAAACCCGCCGACGTGACGGTCGGCAACCACATCGGCGTGGGTCCTGCCGTGTGGTACACCAACCACCACTACGACACGACGGTCTCCGAGACCCGGATCACCAGCTACCTCGGCATCGCGCAGGGGCAGATCCCGGCCCGGCACTGGTTCGCCCTGTGGCGCACCTTCCCCGCGTCGTGCGACTGGTCGTGGGCCGAGTCGCAGCCGGTGGGCGAGACCCGCACCTACCTCGGGCTCGACGTCTACGAAGGCGCCTACCCCTACCGCGGGATGCTCATCGTGCCCGGCTGGGGCGGATCGATGTTCGAGGAGCTCATGCCCGAGGTCTTCGTCCCCGAGTCGACGTGGGCGCCGCAGTCGTGGGGGGTCAACCACCCGCTGCACGTGCGGGCCCAGCGGGAGCACGGCCTCATCGAGGCGGGCTACGGCTACTGGGGGTTCTCGCCCTCGAGCAACCCCGCCGGGGGCTACCGCGAGTACGGCGTCGACCAGCTCGGCCTCAACCCGGCGGGCTACTTCTCCGACCAGGAGTCGACCGACGTCGACGCCGGCTTCGGCACCTGCCGGGTCGGCGCGAACCCGCACCCGACCTTCGGCGACGGCGTCGTCACCCCGCACGCGTCCTTCCTGGCGATGATGCACGAGCCGGACCAGGCGTTCACCAACCTGCGCGGCATCGAGCGTGAGCTGCGGGCCTACGGTGACGGCGGCTTCTACGACGCCGTCGCCACCCGGTCGGGCACCGTCGCGCGCCGCTACCTCTCGCTCGACCAGGCCATGGTGATGGGCTCCGTCGGCAACGTGCTGGGCCGCGACGTGCTGCGAAAGGCGTTC
>JBBRNQ010000284.1:0-2680 GCA_038230235.1 Actinomycetales bacterium | reverse complement strand
CGGCTCGTCGTCCTCAACGCCTGCCGGTCGGCCATGGGCGACACGACCGATCCCTACGCCGGGATGGCGCAGGGGCTCGGGGTCCAGGGTGCGGCAGCCGTGGTGGCCATGCAGTTCCCCATCTCCGACCGCGCGGCCCTGGCCTTCACCAGCGGCCTGTACGGCGCGCTGGCCGACGGTCTCCCCGTCGACCAGGCGGTGACGAGCACCCGCAAGCTCATGCTCGGCGACTTCGGGGGCGAGTGGGCGACACCGGTGCTCTTCCTGCGGGGTGAGGACGGTCGCGTCTTCGACAGCGCGCCGACCGCGCCGTCGCCGCCGGAACCTGTGCCCGTAGCTGTGCCCGAAGTGGTTCCGACCGCTCCGTCGCCTGAGACCGTTCTGCCCTCGAGCCTCCCTGACCTGCCCCGCGACGACCTGCCCCGCGACGCCCTGCCCCGTGACGCCCTCGTCACCGACCTCCGCCCACCCCTTAGGCGCGCCCTGCTCGCCGGCGCGGGGGTCCTCGTCCTCCTCCTCGCCCTGGTCATGACGCTCACCCTCCGGAGCCGCCCCAGCGGACCCGAGCCAGCGCTCGGGGCCACCACCACCGGCGGTCCGGCGGCGACTGGAGCGACCAGCCCCGCCCGGCCCAGCCCGTCGAGCCTGCCCACGCCGGCGTCGGGCGCGACGTCCGGCGGCGCGTCCAGCGCGAGCGGCGGTGGCCTGGTGGCCGCCTCACGCGGTGCGACGGCCATCGCCCACCGCTTCTCGACGCCGCCGACCGTGGACGGCCAGGGCACGGAGTGGACCGGTCAGCCGGTCGTCGTCGCCGACTCGGTGGTCTACTCGTCCTCGCCCGACCGACCACCGCCGACAGCCCGCTGGCAGCTCGGCTGGGACGAGGGGCACCTCTACGCCTATGTGGTGGTCACCGACCCGACCGCCACCGGCGTGGACCCCACCCACCCCGAGCTCGGCTGGAGGGGTGACAGCGTGAGCTTCGAGATCGGGCGCTGGCTCGACCAGGTGCACACCACCGTCCTGGAGGACGGCGACAGCCACGTCATCGTCGGCCTCGTGCCCCCCGACCGGGCGGTGCTCGCCCGCAACGTGCCCCGCGGTGCCTCACTCGTCGCCGGGCCACCGCTGACGGGAGTCGACTACCACGTGCTCTCACGACCTGACGGATACACGGTCGAGGCGTCGTTCCCGTGGTCACGCCTCGGGCTGAGCAGCCCTCGGGACGGCACCCAGCTCGCCCTCAACCTCGACGTCAGCGACGCGGTGGATGCCGGTCCCCGGCGGGGGCAGCTCGCGACCATGGTGTCCACCAACCCCTACCGCACGAGCAACGACGCGAAGAGCAGGGCTCGCTGGGGGATGCTCGTCCTCACCGGATGAACCACGGCCACGGACGATCAGAGCACGAGGATCAGGTCAGGAGGCGATGCGCAGGTGCTTGTCGAGGTTGCCTGCGAAGCGGCTCCCGGTCTGGAGCATGACCGCCCGCATGATCCCCTCCACGGCCGGAGCAGACAGCCGGGGCAGTGGCAGCTCGACGGTCAGCGCGATCCGGATCGCGAGGTGGGTGCCCTCCGGGTGGTCCTGCAGGACATAGGAACCGGTGGCTCCCGCCCGCTCCTGCACACCCTGGGGTGGCTCGTGGTCGTAGTCGATCCGCCTCGTGGGCTCGAACCGCATGCGCTCGGTGAACGACGGGTCGACGCTCACACCGAGCACGTTGAGCTTCGCGAGCTTCCACCGCCACACGTCGCCATACGTCTCGATCGACTCGAGCAGCGGAGTGAGGCGCGGCAGCACCTCCGGATCGGTGATCGCCGTCCAGATGTCGGCCCTGGACGCCTTGATGACGGCGGTCGACGCGTTCGTCGCGGTGAACCTCGCCACAGGGATCCTTGTCGTTCGGGGGGCAGCTGCCTTCGTCGGGTACCCCCTTGTCGATGGCACCACACCACCCTGTCGTCCGGGGGCCACGGCGACCTGGGTCACACTCGACCCTACTCGGGACGGTCCTGTGGATGACGAACGGCTCGTGGCGCCCCGGCTCGCTAGGCTTCGCCGATGCGGGATGCAGACGGAGGTGGGCTGACGTTCAGCGTGCTGCTCGAGCAGCTGGTGGAGACCGCCCACGACGTCCGGGTGGTCACCGAGGTGGCGGTGGCCGGGGCCGTGGAGGCCCTGCCCGAGGGGGTGTCCCTCGGGCACGAACGGCTCACCGCGGTGCTGTACGACTTCTGTGGCCGATGGGACCGCGGGCTGTCGCTGCTGGTGGGAGACAGCACCGCGGTGGCCGAAGCCCTCGAGGCGACGGCCGCCGACTACCGACGCCGCGACGACGAGATGGCGCTGCGCTACCGCGGTCCCGTACGGGGTCGGACGGGGTAGCCGCTCGCTCGGGTCACGCGTGTCTCTCCTGGAGGAGGTCGGCCGAGCTGGCGGTGGTGGATGACTCGCCGTCATCGGCCCGGGCCTCCATCCCGCGGGGAACGGCAACCATCGCGATGACGGCGAGGAGGGCCACGGCGCAGAAGAAGTTGAAGCCCCAGGGGTACCCGAGGCCCGCGGTGACGAGGCCGCCGGTCACGGCCGGCCCGACGATCGAGCCTGCCCGGCCGATGCCCGAGGCGAGACCCAGCGCTGTGCCGCGCACGGAGGCCGGGTAGACCCGCTCGCCGTG
>JBBRNQ010000283.1:0-2693 GCA_038230235.1 Actinomycetales bacterium | reverse complement strand
GGAGGTTGACTCAGAGCCCTTGAGGTTGGCTGCTGTTAGAGCATGAGCCGAGCGCAGCGACTCTGAGTCAACCTCCCCCAGAGACGCAGCCAACCCCAGCGACTCAGAGTCGACCTCCCCCAAAGAAGCAGCCAACCCCAGCGACTCAGAGTCGACCTCCCCGGGTCCGGCTGCCGACTGCCGCGATCGGCGGTCGGGCCTCCCCAGTGGCCGGCAAGCAGCAGGTCCGACGGGCCCTTTCCGGGCGAAAGGACGCGCTCAACAGCGTGGCGCGCCCCTCTCGGGTCTGGCCCCGCCCCCACAGGACGGGCGTGATGAGGTCCGCCATGCGGTGACAGGATCTCACCGGCCCGTCTCCTCTTGCTGCTGCCGACGTCACTCGATGCTGAGCCCGTCACCGAAGCGGAACAGCGCACCCTCGCCGAGACCGGGCACGTCCTCGGCGTGACGCCGCACCGCCTCCATCGAGACCGGGAGGTCGAGCGGGAGCCGTCCCTGCGGCGGGATGCGCCCGGAGAGGGCGTCTAGCAGCGCGGCATCGGAGGAGCCGTAGGTGACGACCAGCCCGGTGCACGAGGGCACGAGCGGGGTGAGCACCGGTGGCCGGTCGAGCACGACGTCGACGACGAGGGGCACCTCGGCGGCGATCCGCTGCATCCGCACGACGAGCCCCGGTGGCAGGTCGAGCGACCCCTGGTGGAACCACGACTCGAGGAAGAGGTCGGATCGGGGCTCGTACGGCGCCGGCAGCCGCACCAGTGCCACGTCGGCGTCCGACTGCTCGTCCACAGGTATGAAGCCCCGCTCCCGCAAGGCCTCGGGTGAGACCCCCTCCACATACACCCGCGACCCCGGAGCGATTGGTAGCACGGGACGCTCACCGACGAGGTCGTTGACCAGGACAGTGACGGAGCGGGCCTGCGCCTCGTGGCCCGCGCGCCGGTGCTCCTCGCAGCCCAGCACCTGTGCCGCCGCGTCCTCGTCGACGAACGGGTCGTCGAAGAGCCCGAGGCGGAACTTCACCCGCAGCAACCGGCGGGCCGACTCGTCGACGCGAGCCTCGGTCACGCGCCCCGATCGCACGAGGTCGAGGAGCAGGTCGACGCACTCCTCTCCCCCGAGCTGGTCGGCGCCGGCGTGGAGGATCAGCTCGAGCCGCGCGCTCGGGTCGAGGTGCTCGACCCCCCAGGCCCGTGCCGGCAGCACCTGGTCTCCGACGTGGTTGTCGTTGACCAGCTCCCAGTCGGTCATCACGACCCCGTCGTAGCCCAGGCGCTCACGCAGCAGCCCGGTGACGACCTGGCGGTTGTAGCCGAACCCGACCTCCTCGACCGGCTCGCCGTCGACCTCGAGCCCTACCGGCATCCCGTAGTAGGGCATGACGGCTGCGGTCCCCGCGGCGATGACCCGAGGGAACGGCGCCAGGTGGTCGGCGAATCGCCCACCGGGATAGACCTGCTCGCGGCCGTAGGGGAAGTGGGCGTCCTCACCGTCCTTCTGCGGGCCGCCCCCGGGGAAGTGCTTGCTCGTGCAGGCCACCGAGCCGACCCCGAGCTCGTCGCCCTGGAAGCCGGCCAGGTAGGAGACCGCGAGGTCGCCGACGAGGTCGGGGTCCTGGCCGAAGGTGCCCGACTGCCGGGCCCACCGCGGCTCGGTCGCCAGGTCAAGGGTGGGGTGGAGGGCAGCCCGGATGCCGACAGCCACGTACTCCTTCCGGGCGACGTCGGCGAAGCGCCGCACCGCCTCGGGATCGCGTAGCGCCGCCAGGCCGAGGGGTTCAGGCCACTGCGAGAACGAGCCGGCGGCGAACGACGTACCCGCGTTCTCGATGAACGCGTGCCGGGGGTCGGTCGACACCGTCACGGGGATGCCGTGCGGCGTCTGCGCGGCGAGGCGCTGGAGGGCGTTGTGCCAGCGGGCAGCCTGACGGGCGTCCTTGAGCGCGTGGACGTTGAAGTGGCTGAGGTTCTTGCCGAGCACCACCTCGCTCGTTGACGACTTGCTGATCGCGCCGGGCCCGTCGAGCAGCTCTCCGTCGGCCCCGGCCTCGATGACGGTGTGGAACATCAGACCGACCTTCTCCTCCAACGACATCCGGCCGAGGAGGTCGTCGACCCGCGCCTCGACCGGCAGGGTCGGGTCTTCATACGGGTCGATCACGTCGTTGCTGTCGCGGTCGCGCCAGCGTGCAGCGGTGACCTTCACGCCAGACCCGCCCCGAAGCGCTCCATACCGATGACCGGCCGCAGCCGGCGCTCGACCGCTTTGGTGGAGAACGCCTTTCGCAGCACGTCGCGGCCCAGCACGTTGCCGACGGAGCCCATCACCATGGCCTGGTCGAGCGAGAGGTAGCGGCGCGCGACGGTGCCCGACCGGGTGGCGACCGCGTCGTAGAAACCGCCGTCACCGTAGGCGCGCAGCTCGCGCTCGATGCCGCGCAGGTTGGTGAACGCCTCGTCCGGCTCGTGCATCATCGCCAGGAAGGACGCGTGCGGGGTGACGACGCCGTCGCCGAAGGTCGGGTGCGGGTTGGTGCCGACCCGGCAGGTGCCGAAGCCGGCGTCGACGTCGGTGGACTCCTGGTCGGAGAAGTAGCCCGCCGGGTTGAGGCCGAGCTGGTCGACGCCGTACTCGCGGTAGCCCCCGGCGGGGTTGCTCGAGGGCGAGAACCCCCAGTAGCCGTAGCCCGCCTC
>JBBRNQ010000282.1:0-2716 GCA_038230235.1 Actinomycetales bacterium | reverse complement strand
TCCGACATCATCGGGCTGATCAACGACACCCAGGCCACGATCGCCGCCGCGGTGGAGGAGCAGACCGCGACCACGAACGAGATGAGCCGCAGCGTGAACGAGATGTCGATCGGGTCGGGTGAGATCGCCTCGACCATCACCGGGGTCGCCCGCACCGCCACGGACACGACCGCCGCCGCCGCCAGCACCTCCGACGCCGCCGACGAGCTCGCCCGGATGGCCGCCGAGATGCAGCAGCTCGTGGCCGCGTTCCGTCGCTGACCAACCCGGCCCGCCGCAGCTGGGCCGTCCCCACGGAAGTCGCGGTGCGGGCGTCGAGGGCTGGAGCGGCTGCCGGGCTGAGAAGAAGGAACGACACGCCCGACCTCGACCTCGCGCGACGGTTGCGGCCACGATACGTTTCCCCCAGCCAGGCACCGCAGCTCGCGGCGCCCTGGATCGGTGCTACCACTCGGGGAAGGCGAAGGTGAAGTACTCAAGCACGCCCATCACCTCTCAGGTCGGGCGATCCAGGCCCAACAGGTCCCGGAGGCTCGCGCTGGCGGCCCTGGCCGCCCTGGCCTCTCCGGCCATCGCCGTCCCTCTCGGCTCCAGCGCCGTGGCCGCCACGACGGCACCGACGACCATCGGGCACATCGACGCCGCGGTGGCCAGCAACGGGCAGCTCAGGCTCTCCGGCTGGACGGCCGACACGCGTACCCCGCGCACGCCGCTGAAGATGCAGATCTTCCTCGGGGGGACCGCCTCCAGCGGTAAGGCCTACTCCGTCATCGGAACGACGGCGGACAAGCCTCGCCAGGACGTCGGCGCGGCCTACCCCGCCCTCGGAGCCGCGCACGGATTCGACGTGACGGCCTCGCCGGTCAACTCCGGCACCTACCCGGTCTGCGTCTACGCCCTCGTCCCGAGCGGGTTCCTGCTCGGCTGCCCCGTCGTGACCGTCAAGCCCGACCGTGCTCCGATCGGACACCTGGACTCGGTCGTCGCGTCGGGACCCGGTCAGATCGTGGTGAGCGGGTGGAGCCTCGACCAGGACACGCCGACCGTCTCCGACCACGCCAACATCTACCTGGGCGGGCCCGTGGGGCAGGCCTACAAGGCCGTCGACGTGGTCGCCAACAGGACCCGCAACGACGTGGCGGCAGCATTCCCCGGTGCGGGCGCCGCTCATGGCTACTCCCTCACCGTGGCCGCGAAGCCCGGCACGCAGCAGGTCTGCGCCTATGCCCTCAACACGTACCCCTTCGGGAAGGCCAGCCTGTCCGGCTGCCTCACGGTCACCGTGCCGTGAGGTAGGCGGCAGCCGGCCGTCGCGGTCGGCTGCGGCCTCGTGGGGGGATGCCTGCGGGCGTCCCCCCGCGTCTGCCCACGAGGTGTCGCGCCCGGCACGCGGCTCCCCCGGGGGAGCCGCCAGGACCGGACCGACCTCAGGACGAGGTGATCACCAGCTGGGTGACGTCAGCGACGATGCGGGCCCCGGAGGTGTCGCCGTCGATGATGAAGGTGGGCTGGCGCAGGGCCCTGCCGTCCTGGGAGAAGGAGAAGCCCATCCGCTTCCTGGCCGACATCTCCTCGCCGAGGGTGACCGAGGCCGAGGCCCCCGACGAGCTCACGACGGTGACGAGGGTGGAGGCGCGCATCGGCACCTTGGCCGCCTTGAGGACCGAGGCCATGCTCACTCCCAGCTCGAGGTGTCGGCGAGACCCGGACGCACTGTGGACGGTGACTTCATACGGCAGGCGGGGGAGAGACGCCATGGCCAGCATCGACGTCGTGGCGGAGCCGTCCAGCCGGACGGCCACGGCGCCTCGCGCGGGAGCGGCGACCACGGGTGACGCGGCGGCCCAGTCGACGGTCACCGAGGTCACCCCGAGGACTGATCGCGCGGTGGTCGCGTCCTGGCTCACGACCAGGTCGATGCGACCGTCGGCCTGCTCCGTGAGCAGCGCGGGATGGCTGCCGATGGCGGCCTCGGTCTCGGCCCGGGTGAGGCGCACGCGGCCCTTGACGCCCTGCACGACGTACGAGGTGCGCATGGTGGCCACCTCGAGCGGCGTGGAGGGGGGTCCGGCGTACGACGTGAGGGTGGGCAGCGCGACTCCGGTCACCGTGCTGCCGTCGGCTGCGCGCACGCTCGTGCGGGGGAGGGCACGAAGGGCCGTCGTGCTCCAGTCGCGGTCGGTGCCGTCGGGCAGGGTGACGCTCAGGCCCCCGGCCTGGGTCGGGCTCGCCGGGCCGAGATCGACACCGGGCAGGTCGGCTGTGGCCTGGGAGCCCGTCGTGCACCCCGCGACGACGATCGTGGCGAGGGCCACGGCGGCCGTCGTGGCGACCGTCGTCATCCTGGCACGCACCAGCGTGTTGACCCGTACAGGCACTGTCGTCCTTCCCCCTGATGATGAGCGTCCGTCGCCAGACCCTTTTGAGCGTTAAACACCTTTTCTTAGGTTATCGGAGAGGCCGCTCGTGCCGCGGCCTTTTCCCGGGAATAGCGTGGGGCCATGGCTCACATCACGATCATCGGTGGACACGGCAAGGTCGCCCTGCGGCTCGCAGGCCTTCTTACGGGGCGCGGCGACGAGGTGACCTCGTGGGTGCGCAACCCCGACCACGACGCCGACGTCGCGGCCACGGGGGCGACCCCCGTGCTCGCCGACCTCGAGGCGATGAGCCTCGACGACCTGACGGCTGCGCTCGCGGGCGCCGACGCCGTCGT
>JBBRNQ010000281.1:0-2723 GCA_038230235.1 Actinomycetales bacterium | reverse complement strand
GCCGGCTTCCAGCCCTTGAGGCGCTGGCGCAGCGCCGCCAGCACGACCGCCTGGAAGGCGACGTAGATGCCGATGACCGCGAAGGCGGTGATCTTGGTGAGCAGCGAGCTCCCCCCGACGTAGATCAGCAGGCAGAGCACGAGAGGGATGGCGCAGGCCACCGCGAGGGCGTTGACCGGCACGAGCGTGCGGTGGGAGACCCGCGACAGCCAGGCGTGCCCGGGGATCATCCCGTCACGGGCGAAGGAGAAGAGCAGGCGACTCGCGGCCGCCTGAAGGCTGAGGACGCAGGACAGGAACGCCGTCAGGGCGACCACCAGGAAGATCTTGGCCCCGACCGTCCCCAGTGACGACTCGAGGATCGCGGGAATGGGATCGACGTCGGTGCCACTGACCACGGTCTGCAGGTCGGGCGCGGCCATCACGTAGCCACCGAAGGAGAACAGGGCCGAGACGCCACCGACCAGGATCGTCATGATCATGGCCAACGGGATGCGCCGGGCCGGGTCCTCGACCTCCTCGGCGACGTCGCCGCAGGCCTCGAACCCGTAGAACAGGAAGAGGCCGGCCAGCGCGGCGCCCAGGAAGGCCGTGGCGTAGCTGCCGTCGCCCTGCACGCCCATCGAGTCGACGAAGACACCGAAGCTCTGCTTGCGCTGGAAGATCAGCAGGTAGAGGCCGAGTCCCACGACACCGACGAGCTCAGCGGCGAGGCCGATCCGCGCGACCCGGGCCAGGGTCGTCGTACCGGAGAAGTTGAGCCCGAACGCGACGACGAGGAAGAGGACCGAGAGGCCGAGGGTGACCCCGTCGTTGACCGGGGCGTTGATCAGGCTGGCCAGGAAGCCGGTGCCGAACTCGGCCACCGCGGTGATGGTCACGAGCATGGCCCAGATGTAGACCCAGGCCGCCATCCACGCGTAGCGCTTGCCCCACAGGCGTCTGGTCCACGGGTAGATGCCGCCGGCGATCGGGTACTGCGACACCACCTCACCGAACACCAGGGCGACCAGGAGCTGGCCGGCGCCGACGATGCCCAGCCAGAAGATCGAGGGCGGGCCGCCCGTGCTCAGGGCGAGGGCGAAGAGCGAGTAGACACCCACGAGCGGTGAGAGGTAGGTGAAGCCGAGGGCGAAGTTGGCCCACAGCGACATGGATCGCTTGAAGGAGTCGTCGTAACCCAGCACCTTGAGGTGCTCGACGTCGTCGAGCCTCTTCTTCGTTGACTTGTCCACGGACGGATCTCCGGACATGAATGGGCCTCTCGCAGCAGGATGGAGGCCTGCGCAGCCCGCCCCGTGCCGCTGAGCCTCCCGGCGTCAGCGCAGACTAGTCCTGCGAGCGCTGGGAAGTCCCCGGAAGCGGGGAATCATCAGGCCCTTTCAGGGCCCAGGGGTCGCGGGGCCCACCAGGGTGGGCAGGAGCGCCTCGGCGGCTTCCTGGGGGTGCTCCTCGTGGGCGAAGAGCCTGCCACCGCGGATGACGTGGAGCCGGGCGTCGCCAGCGAAGCCGGAGACCATCTCCTGCGTCCAGGCGAGGGGGAAGAACGAGTCGTCGGCGCCCCATACGAGCTGGACGGGCGCGGTCATGCGGGCGTGCACGGCCGTCAGCGTCTTGAGGACGTCGAGGTCGAAGCTGCGCAGCAGCTGACCCGCTGCCCACCGTCGGTCGAGGTCCTGCGCGATGGGGGCCAGGAAGAACTCGGCGAACTCCCCGTCGACCAGCGAGCGGTCCCGGAAGCAGTCACCGAGGACGAACCGGTTGCGGCGGATCGCGGGGTGGGAGACGGCGGCCGCGAGGATCGCCTCGAAACCGGGGACACGACGCAACTGGACGAAGGAGGAGAACCGCCAGCTGGCGCCTCGCGGCTGCTCGGTGTCCATCAGACCCCAGCCCCGCACCCGACGGTCGTCGGCAAGGGCCTGCCGCGCGATCAGTCCGCCGCTGTCGTGGCCGACGACCGCGACGTCGGGCAGGTCGAGCGCGTCGACGACTCGACGCACCGCCTCGGCGTGGCCCTCGACGGTGAGGTGGACCGAGCGGTCGAAGTGGCTGTCGCCGGCCCCGACGAGGTCGAGGACGTGGCACCGTACGAAGGGCGTGAGGTGCGGCAGGAGCCCCCGGAAGGTGGCCCCGCTGACGGGCCACCCGTGCACGAAGAGCACGTCGGGCCCGGTGCCCACGGTGCGCACGGCCACTTCACCGTTGCCGACGTCGATGTGGCGATCGGGCGGGCGGCGGAAGAGGTCGGCGGAGGCAGTCGCGGTCAGGGGCGTCATGGTCGGACCTCTCGGGCAGGGCCCTGGGTAGGGACGAGGGGGCGGGGGGGGACGGGGGGACGGGGGGTAGGTGGTGGAGGGTCCATCGTGGGCAGGGGGCGGGAGCGCCGCAATGACCTCCCCAGGTAGGTGCCGGCGGAGGGCTCGGGCTCCTAATGTGGGGGGATGTCGCCCCTCCTCGGCCGGTCACGCCGATGTGGCCGGTCACTCCGGGCGCTCCCTCATGCCTGACGCCGACCTCGCTGCCGGGTTGTTTCCCGCCCTGCTCAAGCACTGGCGCGGCAAGCGCGGGCTCAGCCAGCTCGACCTCGCGCTGGCCGCGGGCGTGTCCAGCCGGCACCTCAGCTTTCTCGAGACGGGCCGCTCGGGCGCGAGCGCGGCGATGGTGCTCGGTCTCGCGACGACCCTCGACGTCCCCCTGCGGCAGGCCAACGCCATGCTCCG
>JBBRNQ010000280.1:0-2731 GCA_038230235.1 Actinomycetales bacterium | reverse complement strand
CTCGTAATGAATAGGTCATCGGTTCGATTCCGATAAGCGGCTCAGTCACGAAGGCCCAGGTCAGCGCCACGCAGGCGCACCCGACCTGGGCCTTCGTCGTGCTCACGCCAGGGCCGCTCGGGGGTCAGCCGGGGTGGAGGCAGCTGGCGACGACCTGCAGGTCGCGCACGAGGGCGGCGTACTCGACGGCCTGATGGCGCGAGCGGTGGACCGTCGTGGGGCGGGCCGTGACGACTATGGTGGGCGGCGGGGACAGTCGCAGGTGCTCGGGGGCGATGAGCCGTTGGCCGCGGTGACTGCGGAACCCGACGCCCGCGCCCAGCACGGCCCGGGTCACGGTCAGGCCCAGCAAGACGACGACCCGCGGCTGCACCAGGCGCAGCTCGGCTTCCAGCCACGGTCGGCAGCGGGACACGTGCTCGGACCGCGGCGCCACGTGGCGTGCGGAGGGGTCGTCGCCGGCGAAGCGGCTGTGTTTTACCACGTTGGTGAAGAACGTCGCGTCGGGGTCGATCCCGGCGTCGGCGAGCGCGCGCCGCATCAGCATCCCCGCACGTCCGGTGAAGGGCCTCCCTTCGCGGTTCTCGGTGCGCAGGGGCTGCTCACCGACCACCATGACCTGGGCGTAGGGGTGGCCGGCACCCATCACCAGGTGCGCCGCGTTGAGGTGCAGCTCGCACCCGCGGCAGGCCGACGCCGACGCCCCCAGCTGCGACAGGGTCTCGGCACGGGACGCGTCCGCATCCCCCATCCCCCACCTCCCGTCATCGCGACGCACCGACACGCACGTATACGCACCTGTACGCACTATGCACCGACACGCACGACACAGCATCGACCCCGCCGGTCCCGGCGGGGTCGATGCTGTCACGGCGGGTGGAGACCCGTCCACCCCCGGGGTGGCGCCGTCACGGCACCACCCCGAGGGCCCTCGGTCAGCGGCTCAGCGGGAGAGCACCGAGTTGGACCGGGCGGAGGCCGGGCTGTCGCCCACGGCGTTGAAGGCGACGACCTCGAAGCGGTACGTGCCCGCCGGGAGCGTCATCGACCTGGTGCGGACAGCCGGTCCCACGGTGGCGAAGGTCGGTGCGCCCACCACGGTCACCCCGTCAGCCGCCATCCGGAGCGCGGCGACGCGGTAGCCCTGGATGGGTCGCCCGCCCGTCGCAGCCGGTGCCGACCAGTTGGCGACCGCGGTGCGGCCCCCACCGACCGGTCCGGCGACGGCGGTCCCGATCACGGGCGCACCCGGGACCGAGGCCACCAGGACGGTGTTGGAGACGGCCGAGGTGGCCCCGGCTCCCACAGCCGTCACGGCGCGCACGAGGAACGTGTACGTCGTCCCGTTGACCAGGCCCGTGATGGTGGCCGTCGAGACGGCCCCTGTCACGGTGTCGGTCCGCACGACCGTCGCCCCGATGCGCACGCTCACCAGGTAACCGGTGATCGGGGACCCGCCGTTGTTGGCCGGAGGGGTCCAGGTCAGGACGGCGGAGGCGTTAGCCGGTGCTCCGACGAGGTTCGTCGGGGCGGTGGCGAGCCCGGCCGGCGTGACGGCGTTCGAGGAGGCGCTGAGCGCGCCGACCCCGAAGAGGTTCACGGCGCGCACCTGGAAGGTGTACGACGTGCCGTTGGTCAGCCCCGTCACGAGGGTGCTCGCGGCGGCCGCGGGGATCCCCGTGATGGTGCGGACGATGGTGCCGCCGCTGGACACGACGACCTCGTAGGAGGTGACCGACGCGGCCGGGGGAGCCGTCCACCGGACGGTGGCCGAGCCGACACCCGGGGTGGCCGTGCCGATCGTCGGTGACCCCGGCACGCGGACCGAGACCGACTGGTCGCTGAACTGCAGCACCTCGATGTTGCGCAGGGTGTCGATCCCGTCGCTCACCTTCTGGCCCACGACGTTGGCTCCCGTCTGGGTGACGGTCAGCACGCCGCCGACGCTGGCGATGCTGTAGCTCGAGCGCGGGCCGGCGAAGACGGCGGTGTCGACTCCGGTGTCGGACGCAGCCGGGAGGGTGATCTCCCGGACGGCCACCAGGTTGCCCGGGTCGACCAGCCCCTTGAAGACCGCCTGCTGCAGGGTCATCCCCGTCGTCCCGACGCCGAAGCTGCCGCTCTTGGCGGGGCGCTCCATCAGGTCGGTCGACCCGATCTCGCTGAGCGGGTCGGCCGGGTTGGTCCGCACGCTGATGCGCACGGTCAGGGCCCGGTCTCCGTCGATGACGTCGTCGGCGCCGCGACCCGTGATGGTGTCGCTGCCGCCTCCGCCGAGCAGGATGTCGCCGTCGCCCCAGATCGGGCCGACGATCGGGCAGGAGCCCGTCGTCGAGTTGGCGATGACGGGTGCCGGGTCACCGGTGAGCGGCTGCGGGAGGATCGCCGCGAGGCCGGTGATGCGGTCGACGCCGCGCTGGTCGAGGACGTTGCAGCCGATCAGGCCGGCGCCGCCCACGGCGTTGGGGGCGAGGTCGTTGCCCTTGATGACGTCGTTGAACGCCGACCCCGAGTCGCCCTCGACCTCCTGCCAGCGGTCGCGGTTGACGACCACCTGGATGGGGAGCCCGACGAGGTTGTTGTTGATGAGGATGTCGTCGTCGGCTCCGACGGTGTCGTACTGGTGGATGGCCCAGTCGAACCCACCGGCTCCTGCGTTGCGGTCGACGGCCGCGTTCTGGGCCATGATGTCGTCGCCGCCCTCGGCGTCGTAGTCGTTCTCGCCGACCTG
>JBBRNQ010000279.1:0-2795 GCA_038230235.1 Actinomycetales bacterium | reverse complement strand
TGGCGTACGTCACCGTCAGCGAGGCCGTCGCCGTCGCCGCGGCCCGGATGGCCGCCACCACGGCATGCGGGTCGGCACCGGCTGCCGGGGTCACGGGGGCGGGGAGCGCGAAGAGGCTCAGCACATAGTGGTGGGCCGGCCCGGCCGGTGGGCATGGTCCGTCGTAGGTGGCCTCGCCGAAGTCGTTGGTCAGCTCTTGCGCTCCCGGCGCCAGCACGTGCTGGTCGATACCGTCGGCATCAGCCGGCAGGAGCTGGATCCAGTGCACCTTGCCGCCCGATGCATCGGTGTCGACCATGGTCAGAGCCAGTGCCGCCGTGCCGGCAGGCACGGAGACGAAGTTGAGCCCCGGGGAGTAGTCGCCCGACTCCTCGCAGGTCGACTCGCGGGCAAAGGCCGTGGACGAGGCGAAGCCCTCGGCTGGCGTCACCGCGAATCCGGCTCTGCCCGTGGTCGGTCCGGTGCCCGGCTCCCGGGACAGGGTTGATCCTGACGAGCAGGCTGAGAGCGCGAGCAGCGCGCCGACGTAAGCAACGAGCCGGGCGACGCCCGGGAGATGGGTCACCAGGCCACGGTAAGCGGCGCGAGCCGCCTCGGGCGCTTACGGGCCGGTGACGGCGCGAGCCGCTACGACTCCTGAGGCGGAGCCCCGCGCTGCACGAAGTCCTGCTGCCGGATGAAGACGAGGCTGACCACTCCGCACACGAAGGCGATCACCGCGCCGATGACGACGATGTGGTTCAGCGCGCCGACGACGGCGGTCGTGCCGACCGTCTGGACGAGGTCGTGGGCCTGCTGCCCGACCGATGCCCCACCCTGGGACGCTGCCGCAGCGCGGGCTCCCTCGGCGGCGGCCTGCACCTGCCCCCCGGACAGGGCCGCGGTCAGCCCGTCGAGGGCTTGCGCCGGCACCTTGCCCTCCAGGGCCGGTCGCGCGCTGTCGGCGACCTGGTGGCTGAAGATCGACCCGAGAGCGGCGATACCGGTGGCGACGCCCACCTGGCGGAAGGTCGAGTTGACCCCGCTCGCCATCCCCGAGCGCTCGACCGTCACCACGCCCACGGCGGTGGACGCCAGCGGCGGGTTGATCAGACCGATCGCGAGCCCGCACACGGTGAGCCCGGGGATCAGGTGCGTCCACGACGAGTCCTCGCGGATGCCGAGCAGCAGCACGAGGCCGACACCGAGCAGCAGGAACCCCGGCCCGATCAGCCACCTCACGGGCACGCGCTCGGTGAGCCGGCCGGCGAGTGCCGCGGTGAAGAAGGAGGCGACCGAGAGGAAGAGGAAGCGCACGCCCGCATCGACCGCGGAGTAGCCCAACACGTTCTGCACGTAGATCACGAGGTAGGCCAGCAGCGAGAAGATCGAGGCCGAGATGCCGAACGCCGCGAGCAGCCCGGCGTCGAAGGTCGGCTTGCGCAGCAGCGAGAGGTCGAACATCGGGTGTCGCTGCCGCACCTGGCTGACGACGAAGACGGCCAGCAGGGCGGCGGCGACGACGAAGAGGCCCACCACCAGGGAGTCGCCCCAGCTGCGCTGCCCGGCCTCGATGAGGCCGAAGACCAGCGCGCCCAGAGCCACCGAGAAGGTGACGAAGCCGATCCAGTCTGGTCGCCCGGCCCGCGGGTCCTTCGACTCCTGCACCCGGGCCGCCGTGACCCCGAGGGCCACGAGGCAGATGGGGATGTTGACGAAGAAGATCCACCGCCACGACAGCCCGCTCGTGAGCACGCCACCGAGGACCGGACCGATCGCCACAGCGATGCCCGTGGTGGCCCCGAAGACGCCAAAGGCGGTGCCGCGGTCCCTGCCCTGGAAGGCGCTGGCCAGCAGGGCCAGCCCGGTCGCGAACATGGCTGCCCCACCGATGCCCTGGAAGGCACGGGACATCGTCAGCTGCAGGACGCTCTGGGCGGCACCGCAGGCGACCGACCCCACGGTGAAGAGCACGAGGCCGAAGGTGAAGACGCGGCGGCGGCCGTAGAGGTCGGCGAGCGAGCCGGCGGTGAGCTGGAGCGCGGCCAGGCTGAGGGCGTAGGCGTCGATCACCCACTGCAGGTCGGAGAGCGACGCCTTGAGCTCGCTCTGGATGTCGGGCAGGGCGACGTTGACGATGGTCACGTCGAGCAGCAGCATGAAGATGCCCGTGCACACTGCCACGAGCGTCCACCACTTGGGGTCGCGATGGACCCGTACCTCCCCGGCGGCGTCGGCAGAGGTCTGGTCGGTGGTCATGGGGCACCCATCCATCGGTCGCTCGGGCTCGGGTCGAAAGCGACCCCGTCCACGATGACACACGCCTGCTCCCCGCGCCGCCGTGGTTAGCTGCTGGTGTGACGTCGCGAGGCCAGGGCATCATCGAGGGGCTCTACGAGAGCCTCGTCACCCGCGAGCTGCTGGCCCGGTTGGCCGGCCGAGCCGACCTCGAGCCGTCCTGGGGCGAGGTCGACGACGCCGACCAGCCCGAGGTGCTGGCCCGGCACGTGCGGGACGTCGTACGACGTGCCCTCGCCTC
Source organism: Actinomycetales bacterium (assembly GCA_038230235.1). Lineage (GTDB taxonomy): Bacteria > Actinomycetota > Actinomycetes > Actinomycetales > Dermatophilaceae > Lapillicoccus. The sequence goes on along the minus strand of JBBRNQ010000279.1, from coordinate 277 downwards.
CAGCAAGCGCGCTGACGCGCGGCTCGAGCTCGTCAACCGCGTGCTCGAGGTAGTCGACTCCGACGACGAGACCGTCGTGCGGGCCAGCCAGCTGCTGTCCGCCGCCCTGCCCGCTGCGCCGGGGCACCCGGCCTACGACACCCGCCGGCCGGCCACCCCCCTGTCGGACGTGTCGCTGCTGACCAACGCGTCGGGCGAGCCCGGGGTCGGCGCCGAGATCCGTGCCGAGCTGCCCAGCGCTGCCTCCGTCGACGCGATCATCGCGTTCGTCAAGTGG
>JBBRNQ010000278.1:0-2823 GCA_038230235.1 Actinomycetales bacterium | reverse complement strand
CCCAGCCGACCGGGCGCAGGAGCGTCGGGGAGACGACGAGCCCGGTCTCCTCGGTGAGCTCGCGCACGGCAGCGTCGACCGGCTGCTCGCCGCCCTCGACGCCGCCACCGGGTGGGCCCCAGGCGCTGCGGCCGGGGGTGTGCACCAGCGCGAGGGAACCGTGGCCGTCGTCGACAACCACGGCGACGGCGACGACGTGACCCCGGTCGAGGGCGGTCCCGGCCGCGACGAGGTCGACGTCCATGAGACCGCCGCCGGGCGCCGGCACGTCGTTCACACGGGCGACGGGCACGTCACCGCGGCGCTTGCGCAGCCGCAGCCCGGAGGCGAGGAGGCGTCGTACGAGGTCGGCTCCGGTCGTGGGGGTCGCACCGGCGGCGACGACCGCGGCGTACCGCTGCGCCGCGACGTCGTAGTGGTCACCCTCGAAGCTGCGCGGGTGCAGGCCGGCGCGGGCGGCGACGGTGTGCAGCTCCTCGAGCGAGGTGTCGCTGACGAGGTGGGCGAAGGTCGTGCCGTGGCGGGCCCAGATGGGTACGTCGATCCAGGTGGTCATCGACAGCCACCGTAGACGTCGGCCTCATCCGAACGGCTGAACCCTGCCGCCGAACACCGATCATGACCGGTTTTTCCTATTGCTGGTGATCTGTCAGTTCTAGAGTCAGGGATGTCGGAACCCCCGTACCTCCCCGGCTCCTAAGGAACCCCCCCATGAGCGCACTGCCCCTCCCGGCGACGACCACCCCCACCGTCATCCGCCGCCGCACCCTCGCAAGTGTCGATGCCCGCACCACCGTGCGCAGCCGGGCCCGCCAGCACGTCACCGACGTGCTGCGCCTCGTGGCCCTGTCGATCGACGCGAACGCCACCTCCGGCGCCGCCCGCACGGCCAAGTACGACAGCCTGCGCGTCCTGGTCGCCGAGGTCTCCGCCACGGCTGACACCGCCGTCTCCGCCGAGGTCGCCGCCGAGCTGCGCGGGCTCGACGCCGATGCCGGCCTGACCCCGTCGGCTGACCGCATCGTCGGCCTCCTGGGTCGCGCCCTGGCCCCCCAGGACGTCGCCATCATCCTGCGCGAGGTCGTCGCGACCCGCTGGGCCGACGGCCAGCGGATGAAGTGCGACCCCGCCGTCGCCCTCGGGTACGCCGCCCGCCTGCTCACGCCCTCGACCACGACGCAGGAGCTCACCGCCCTGCGCCGCCCCGGTTTCGTCCGCCGCCTGTTCCCCCACCGCGCGCCGGCCACCACCACCCGCCACCTGCAGTCCGTCGCCCCCGTGCGCGTGTCGGAGCCGACCTGGCGCGAGCCCGGCGACCCGGTCGTCCCGGGCGTGCTCTTCCTCCCGCTCGCCGCGCAGGCCGCCGCCCGCATCGAGGCCGGCCGCCGCCCGTTGGTCGTCGTCCCCGGTGACGGCTTCAGCGCCGCCTGATCTCGACCCCCGTCGTCGGGGTCTCGACGAGTGCGGGCGGTCCCCTCGGGGGGCCGCCCGCACTCGCGTCTGAGGCGCCCCCTCCCCCGGCGCGCGCTGGGGCGCGCCGTACCCGCGTTGCCTGCGGTACCGAGCAGCCGGCGGCCGACGACGAAGGGCGGCTCCCCTCTCGGGGAACCGCCCTCGTGTCGTGCTGGTCGTGCAGGTGGTGCTGGCGCCAGGTGGTGCGGGGGCTCAGAAGCCCATGCCACCCATGTCGTCGCCGCCGCCGCCGCCGGGCATGCCCGCGGAGGCCTTCTCGGGCTTGTCGGCGATGACGGCCTCGGTCGTGAGGAAGAGCGCGGCGATGCTCGCGGCGTTCTGCAACGCAGACCGGGTCACCTTGACCGGGTCGTTGATGCCGGCGGCCAGCATGTCGACGTACTCACCGGTCGCGGCGTTGAGGCCCCAACCCTTGTCGAGGTTGCGGACCTTCTCGGCCACGACCCCGCCCTCGAGCCCGGCGTTGATCGCGATCTGCTTCAGGGGAGCCTCGGCCGCGACGCGCACGATGTTGGCACCGGTCGCCTCGTCACCCTCGAGCTCGAGCTTCTCGAAGACGTTCTTGACGGCCTGGATGAGGGCGACGCCACCACCGGCGACGATCCCCTCCTCGACGGCAGCCTTGGCGTTGCGCACGGCGTCCTCGATGCGGTGCTTGCGCTCCTTGAGCTCGACCTCGGTGGCCGCGCCCGCCTTGATGACGGCGACGCCACCGGCGAGCTTGGCCAGACGCTCCTGGAGCTTCTCGCGGTCGTAGTCGGAGTCCGACTTCTCGATCTCCGCCTTGATCTGGTTGATCCGGCCCTCGACCTGGGTGCGGTCGGCGAGGTCCTCGACGATGGTCGTGTCGTCCTTGGTGACGACGACCTTCCGGGCCCGGCCGAGCAGGTCGAGGTCAGCGGTCTCGAGCTTGAGGCCGACCTCCTCGGAGATGACCTGGCCACCGGTGAGGATGGCGATGTCGCCGAGCATGGCCTTGCGGCGGTCACCGAAGCCCGGGGCCTTGACGGCGACGGACTTGAAGGTGCCCTTGATCTTGTTGACGACCAGGGTGGCCAGGGCCTCACCGTCGATGTCCTCGGCGATGATCAGCAGCGGCTTGCCCGACTGCATGACCTTCTCCAGGAGCGGCAGGACGTCCTTGACGCTGCTGATCTTGGAGTTGACCACGAGCACGTAGGCGTCGTCGAGGACGGTCTCCATGCGCTCGGTGTCGGTCACGAAGTAGTGGCTGACGTAGCCCTTGTCGAAGCGCATGCCCTCGGTGAGCTCGAGCTCGAGACCCATCGTGTTGGAGTCCTCGACGGTGATGACGCCTTCCTTGCCGACCTTGTCCATCGCCTCGGCGAT
>JBBRNQ010000277.1:0-2836 GCA_038230235.1 Actinomycetales bacterium | reverse complement strand
CCCGTACGGCGCAGCGTGGCGACCGTGGTCGAGAAGGCGGCGGGGAGGGCCCCTCCGTCGGTCATGACGTAGGCGACCCGGGCTTCGGGTCGCTCCTGGTGCACCCCGACGACGATGGCCGGCAGCGCCGAGTGCAGGTCGGCGACGACGACCGGCAAGCCAGCGAGGTCGTCAGCGTCGGAGAGCAGCGCGTGGTGGGAACTCTCCTGCTCGTCGACGCCGAGCACCATGGTCTGCAGGGGGGTGTACCGGGCCTTGACCACGTGGCCCGGGCGGCCCTCGGGGCCGGCCGGCAGGGCGTCGTCGTCGCGATCGGGCAGCGCCACGACGAGCGCCAGACCACCCGTGCCGAGCCCCCGCTCGAGCGCCGTGGTGTTGACCAGGACCGTCTCGCCCGGCAAGGGGTCACCCGTGAGCTCGCCGTACGCGAGAGCAGGCACGACGCTCCCGTCGCCCAGGCGCACCCGCAGCTCGGTCACCCCCGGGCGCGTCGCGCCGAGCTCCTCGACGACACCCCTGCGCAGCCTGACCACGCCCGCGAGCCTAGCCACCCGTGCGTCGTCGGGTAGCGTCGGTGCGGTGACCGTCAGCACCCACGTCGCCGCGAAGACGGAGCGCCTGCTCAACCTCGTCATCGCGCTCCTGTCGACCCGGATGCCCCTGACGAAGGCGCGCATCCGCACCGCGGTGCCGCAGTACCAGCAGACGGCCTCCCTGGAGGCGTTCGACCGGATGTTCGAGCGTGACAAGGACGAGCTGCGTGAGCTCGGCATCCCGCTCGAAACCAAGGTCGTCGACGTGCTCTTCGACGACGAGCTGGGCTACCGCATCGACAAGCGCGAGTACGCCCTGCCCGAGATCTCGTTCGAGCCCGACGAGGTCGCCGCCCTGGCCCTGGCCGCCCGGGCCTGGCAGCGGGCGAGCCTCGCGGAGCCGGCGGCTGCGGCCATGCGCAAGCTGCGCTCGGCCGGTGTCGAGCTCGACGACGCGTCGCTCGTCGGCATCGAGCCCGTCGTGCGCACGACGGAGGAGGCCTTCGAGCCGCTGCGCCGTGCCGTCGTCGACCGTTGCGCCGTGACCTTCGGCTACCGCAAGCCCGAGGGCGAGAGCGGCACCCGCCACCTCCAGCCGTGGGGTCTGGCCCAGTGGCGCGGCCGGTGGTACGTCAGCGGGCTCGACCTCGACCGCGACGGGCCCCGCGTCTTCCGGCTCAGCCGCATCGACACCGCCGTCACCCGTCGGGGCCGCCCCGGCGCGTACGACGTCCCCGAAGGTCACGACCCCGGGGCGATGGTCGCCTCCACCCAGGCCGCGCGCCCGACGACGGGCACGGCCCGGCTGCGGGTGCGGACCGGCGCCGGCAACCTGCTGCGCCGCCGGGCCCGCACCACCACGGAGCAGGAGGGCTGGTCGATCCTCCACGTCGACCACTCCGACATCGACCAGCTGGCCGACGAGGTGGCGGGCTTCGGTCCCGACGTGGTCGCCCTCGACCCGCCCGAGCTGCGCGACGCCGTCGTGCGCAGGTTGACCGGGGCCCGGGACCGCCACACCGAGGGCGGGAGGCCCTCGTGACCCCGCCGAAGGGTCGTCCCTCGCCGACCGGGGAGTCGGCGACGGCCCGGCTCTCGCGGCTGCTGACCATGGTGCCGTGGCTGCTCGCCCACCAGGGGGTCGACCTCGAGGTCGCCGCCGCGGAGTTCGGGGTTACGCCCACCCAGCTCGTCGCCGACCTCGAGCTGCTCTTCCTCTGCGGTCTGCCGGGCGGCATGCCCGACGACCTCATCGAGGCCTCGTGGGAGGACGGCAAGGTGGTGGTCGGCAACGCCGACCACCTCGCCCGGCCGTTGCGGCTCACCGTCGACGAGGCCCTGACCCTGATGGTGGGGCTGCGGGCCCTGGCCTCGACCCCGGGGATCGCCGAGCACGAGCCGGTCGCTCGAGCGCTGGCCCGACTGGAGGAGGCGACGGGAGCCATCGGCGAGGCCAGCGCCCGCGTCCAGGTCTCCATGGACGACGGGGCCCGCGAGTCGACCCTCTCCGACGCCCGCACCGCGACCTCGACCCACCGACGGGTGCACCTGCGCTACCTGGTGCCGGGCCGTGACGAGGTCAGCGAGCGCGACGTCGACCCGATGCGCGTGATGAGCCTCGACGCGAAGTGGTACCTCGAGGGCTGGTGCCACCTCGCCGAGGACGTGCGGCTCTTCCGTCTCGACCGGGTCGAGCGCCTCGAGGTCCTGCCGCTCGACGGCACCCCACCGCCCCAGGCCCAGCCGCGTGACCTCGGCGCCGCCGTCTTCACCCCGCACCCGGACGACCTCGAGGTGGTGGTCGAGACCGACCGTTCGGGAGCCTGGGTCGCCGACTACTACCCGACCGAGTCGGTGGTCGAGCTGGGGGAGGGGCGTCTGCGGATCACCCTGCTCGTGGCCGACCCCTCGTGGGTGCGCCGCCTCGCCTGGCGGATGGGAGGCCACGTCGCGGTGCTCTCGCCGCCGCACCTGCGGTCGTCGGTCGCCACCGGCGCCGACGAGGCCCTCGCTGCGTATGCCGTGTCGTCACCTGCCGGACCCGCGCCCGACACCGACGCGGGTTAGGCTCACCCCGCAATGAGAACTCTCGTCTGGATCCTCGTCTGGATCGTCCTGATCGCCCTCGCCGGCCTCTACCTGTGGCGGGCGCTGCGTGGCACCTGGGGTCACGCCACCCGGCTGGGGGCCGAGCTCGGCACGGCATCGGACCGGCTGGCCGAGGTGCAGACCCAGGTGGACCGTCTCGGGGAGGCGAACGACCGGCTCGACGAGCTCGCCGTCTTCGGCGACCCGGTCGCCCT
>JBBRNQ010000276.1:0-2855 GCA_038230235.1 Actinomycetales bacterium | reverse complement strand
CGGCCAGGTAGTCCTCGACCGTGACCGTGCTCCGGTCGACGTACCCCCCGGCGCTGGCCGAGATCCGCGCCTCGTCCCGGGCCCGCTTCGCCGCCGCCTCCGTGGCAAACCCCCCAACCCAGCGCGGCTTACTCACCCCCCGAGCGTCCGTCACCCGGATGACGTACGACCACGTCTTACCTCGCCGGATCACCCCGTTCCGCAACCGCGGCCCAGCCTTCGATTCCGACGGTCCGGCCGGACTCACGAGACCCCCGCGGTCACTCGCTCGAGCGAGTCGACATACCGGGCCACGTCCTCACCCCGGATCCGACGCGACCCCCCGATCCGCACCGACGGCAGCACCCCCGACCGGACCAGCTCGTACACCGTGCTCCGGCTCAAGCTCAAGCTCGCCGCGACCTCCGTCACCCGGTACAACAGCTTCTCGTCCATCTTCGACCTTCCCTTGACAGGCCCGCCGGCGCCCGGACAGGCGTGCGAAGCGGGATCACCTCCATATGCACGACCCTGACCCCAGGTGGACACGTAACGCTCCACCAAGACGTCGATCCCCACCGCGCCCGTGTCCGCCAGCACCGGGGTCCCGGGCATCAGACGACAGGAGCCGATCTGGCGGGCGAGACCAGCCGTGCTAACAGATTCGCTAACCACGGCACGGACAACCCCGGACCCGCAGGACCCAAACGGCCCCCCGCTGAGCACGACCGACACCCCTGGAGACACCCACGAACAGATGATCGCGATCTGAAAATCGGAAGGTCGGCGGTTCGACCCCGCCCCTGGCCACACGAAACCGGAGGTCACAGGCCTATTGGACCCCACAGACCGTATCGAGTCTGCTAACGGTTGCTAACGCCAGCCCGTTCAAGGGCAGGGTACTGACCGGGTGCACTGCCCCACACGGGGCGTTGCACCAGCCACGGACGAGGCCTACCCAGTTCTGTCGCCGTGGCCTCTACGGGCTCACGCATGTGCGAGCAGTAATACGCCGCAACGGGATTGGTGGAGGGTAAGTCGTAACTTACGAACCTCGAAACCGTCTTGGACGAGGCGCGGCCTTCGATCCCCCGAGGGCACTCCCCGATGGGGAACTTGACCTTCTTAGCGCCTGACGAGCGGCCGGCTGCAGCTTCGCACCCAGCAGGTCTGACCGGCTGACCGGGTGCGGAGCGTCGGACCCAAGGATCAGACGACGCCGTCAGCCCCGCGTCAGAAGGTGATCGTGAACGGCGTCCCCGGCCGAGCCCGAGACTCCCGTCATGCCGCTCAGCGGTCTCTCAGCCACCCGTTGGCACCATCGGTCGACCGCCGTTTGCACCGCTTGTCCCTGAGAGGCCTCGAGACCATGACGCTCCCCGCAACCCCCGCCACGAAAGGCGCCGTGGAGCGCCGAGCCCCCGGCATCCTCTCGCCCATCCCGTCGGGCGCGCGGGCGATCGTCATAGCCGTCGTCGTCGTCGGACTCGTCACGGTCTTTGGCTTTGTCATGAAGGCGCATCCGGTCGACGTCAGCGGCGTCGTCGACCTCAATCGCTTGCGGACCGGTCTCGTGGGCGCCCTGGCGACCGGCGTCTACCACGTCTTCAGTCCTGTGCCGGCGGTGCTCATGACCGTGGTGGTCGCCGGCGTGATCTGGGCGAGGACGAGAGATCTGCGCAGCGCGGCGGCGTTCGCTGGCGTCGTCGCCGGCACCTGGCTCCCTTTGGCCGTGGTCAAGCTGATCGTGAACCGGCCACGGCCCGAGAGCGCTCTGCTGGCGCACGCGTACACGCCGGCGTTGACGGACCCGTCGTATCCCAGCGGGCACACCGCCTTCGTCACCTCGTTGGCCATCGCCCTGGCCATGGTGCTTGGCGGCATCCGCTGGCGGACCATCGCGAGGACCGTCGGTGCGCTCGTCGTGGCGGTGGTCGCCGTGTCGCTGGTCGTCGACGGTGTGCACTTCCCGAGCGACGTGGTCGCCTCGATCGTCTGGGCCCTCGCGGTGGCACCGGCGGTGCGCTATCTCTGGGTCGACCTGGTGATGCCCCGACTGCCCTTGGTGCGCACCTGACGCGGAACCTCGTTGCTTGAGGTAGGTCACGCAGCGAGCCCTATGCACCCTCCAGCGGGATCTCGATCAGCGCTCGTGTCCCGCGGGGGGTCCGGGGAGTGGGCTGGAGCGTGAGCCTGCCGCCGAGGCCGTGGAGCTGGGCGACGACGACTGCGAGTCCCAGGCCGCTACCGACACCGTCCTGGGCCGTCTCGCGGAAGAAGGGCTCGAGCACCCGCACCGGGTCGGCAATCCCCGGGCCATCATCGTCGATGGTGATGACGAGGTGCCCGCCCGTTTCGGAGACGGCGATGACGACGTGCCCTCCGGGAGGGCTGTATCGGATGGCGTTGTCCAGGAGGTTGCGCAGGACCGAGACCATGGGCGCGACCGCCAGCTCGAGGTCGTCGTGCTGTTGCGGGCGCTCCAGCAGCTCGACCTCGACCTCAGCGGCGTCCGCAATCGGCAAGAGCTCGCCGACGACGTCGCGCAGGATGGAGTCCAGCGTGGCCACCACCTGCCCGGGCCCGGCGGCGCCTCCTCGGTCATGGCGTTCGGCCCGGGCTCCCGCGAGGTCGAGCAGCTGGTCGACCACGTGGCGTGAGCGGCGCATACCTCGGTCGAGCTCGTGGAGTCGCAGGTGCGCGGTCGGCAGGTCCGAGGCGCGGGCGGCGCGTTCGAGCTGCAGCGACATGGCCGTCAGGGGGGTGCGCAGCTCGTGGGCAGCCTGCGAGATGAACAGGCGCTCGTGGTCCGTGGCCGCGCGGACGCGAGAGAGCTGGGTGTTCAGGGCCACGAGGAAGCCCCGCAGCTCGGATGG
>JBBRNQ010000275.1:0-2956 GCA_038230235.1 Actinomycetales bacterium | reverse complement strand
GCCCTGCTCGAGGCCTCCCCGGGCTCGCCGGGACACCCCGGCCCCGACCGCTTCCTCGCCCCCGAGATCGAGACCGTCGTCGGCCTCGTGGCGAGCGGCGCCGTGATAAAAGCCGCCCAGTCCGCCACCACCACCCCCCTCCTCTGACCCTGCCGCCCCACCCGCCCCCGCCCCACCCCCCGCTTGCGTTCCGAACAAGAGAAACCCTTCGTCTCCGCCGTCCCACACCCCCCGAACGCAGGGTTTCCCTTGTTCGGAAGACCAGAAAGGCCGTCCCATGGAAGGCGCCCGTCCCGTCCGCGCAGCCCGCGGCACCGAGCTGACCGCGAAGTCGTGGGCCACGGAGGCCCCCTTGCGGATGCTCATGAACAACCTCGACCCCGAGGTCGCCGAGCGTCCCGACGACCTGGTCGTGTACGGAGGCACCGGCCGCGCCGCCCGCTCGTGGCGCGCCTTCGACGCCATCGTCGCGTCGTTGCGTGACCTCGAGGCCGACGAGACGCTGCTCGTGCAGTCGGGCAAGCCGGTGGGCATCTTCCGCACCCACGAGTGGGCGCCGCGGGTGCTCATCGCCAACTCCAACCTCGTCGGCGACTGGGCGACCTGGCCGCACTTCCGCAAGCTCGAGGCCGAGGGCCTGATGATGTACGGCCAGATGACGGCCGGCTCGTGGATCTACATCGGCACGCAGGGCATCCTCCAGGGCACCTTCGAGACCTTCGCCGCGGTGGCCGCCAAGCTCGCCGTACGGCGTGGTGAGCCCGCCGAGGGCGCTACTCTCGCAGGCACCCTCACCATCACCGCTGGATGCGGCGGGATGGGCGGCGCCCAGCCCCTGGCCGTCACGCTCAACGGCGGCGTCTGCCTCGTCATCGACATCGACCGCACCCGGCTCGAGCGGCGCGCCTCCAAGCGCTACCTCGACGTGGTCGCCGACGACCTCGACCACGCGCTCGAGCTGGTGCTCGCGGCCAGGGCCGAGCGGCGCGCCCTGTCGGTCGGTGTCGTCGGCAACGCCGCAGCCGTACTGCCCGAGCTGCTCGAGCGTGAGGTGCCGGCCGACATCGTCACCGACCAGACCAGCGCGCACGACCCGCTGTCCTACGTGCCGATCGAGATCGCTCTCGACGACTGGCCCGACTTCGCCGCCAGCAAGCCCGAGGAGGCGACCGACCTCTCGCGCGGGTCGATGGCCCGCCACGTCGAGGCGATGGTCGGCTTCATGGACGCCGGCGCCGAGGTCTTCGACTACGGCAACTCGATCCGCGACGAGGCCCGCAGCGGAGGCTACGACCGGGCCTTCGACTTCCCCGGGTTCGTGCCGGCCTATATCCGTCCCCTGTTCTGCGAGGGGCTCGGCCCCTTCCGCTGGGTGGCGCTCTCCGGTGACCCGAAGGACATCGCGGTGACCGACGCGGCACTCAAGGACCTCTTTCCTGAGAATGCACATCTCCACCGCTGGCTCGACGCCGCCGCGGAGCACGTCGAGTTCGAGGGCCTGCCCGCACGCATCTGCTGGCTCGGGTACGGCGAGCGCGCCAAGGCCGGGCTGCTCTTCAACCGGCTCGTCGCCGAGGGCAAGGTGTCGGCGCCGATCGTCATCGGCCGTGACCACCTCGACTCCGGGTCGGTCGCGTCTCCATACCGCGAGACGGAGTCGATGGCCGACGGTTCCGACGCCGTCGCCGACTGGCCGTTGCTCAACGCCCTGCTCAACACCAGCTCCGGCGCGACCTGGGTCTCGATCCACCAGGGCGGCGGGGTCGGCATGGGCCGCTCCATCCACGCCGGGCAGGTGTCGGTCGCCGACGGCAGCGACCTCGCCGCGCAGAAGCTGGAGAGGCTGCTCACCAACGACCCCGGTACGGGAGTCATCCGCCACGTCGACGCCGGCTACGAGCGCGCCGTCGAGGTCGCCGCCGAGCGCGGGGTGCGGATCCCGATGCAGGAGGGCTGACAGCCCGGATGCACGACAGTGGGGTGATTCGTCGAGCCACAGGGCGACGGATCACCCCACTAGACCGTCTCAGCCCCTCAGGGTCAGGGCGTGGCGCGCGCCGACCTGGAACTCGTAGGACACCTCTGTGACCTGGGCCGCGACCCCGTGCTCGTCGCGCAGTCCGGCGAGCAGTCGGGGCAGGAACTCGACCTCCCCGCCCGATCCCTGCAGCACGAGCGGGAAGACGCGCACCTCGGCGGCCACCCGGACGAGCTCGAGCAGGGCTTCCAGGTGGAAGCGCCCGTCGAACAGGTTGGCCCACGTGAAGAGCAGGTGCGAGCAGAGCGCGAGGTCGAACTCCTTGTCCTCGAAGGGGAGCACGGAGAGCGAGGCCGGGACGTAGCGGTCGGGGTGCGCCGAACGGTCCCGCTGGAAGGTCGCCAGGGCCGCTGCGCGCATAGCGGCCCGGCGCTCCGGGGTGCCGTACCAGTCGAAGGTGAAGCGGCCCGCGTGGGCGTCGACCATCGCCGCGGCGCCGACCGTCGACGAGCTCGTCGTGCTCGCGAGCTCGTCGACCGAGCTGCCGTAGGCCGGGTCGGCCGCGAAAGCGCCCACCCCACGGGCACTCGCCTCGGCGACGAAGCTCGACGCCCCGGCCGAGACGTCGAGGATGCTGGGGGGCAGGTCGTCGGGGTCGAGGCCGAAGAAGGCGACGTACTCGGCGAACGACCTTGAGGTGACGAGCACGTCCTTGAGCGCCGCGTCTGCGGGGTGATCCATGAGGGTCCTCTAGGGATGACGGATCGACGGATCTCGCAGGGAGACAAGGAAACCCACCGGTCAATGACGGGTGGCTCTCGCGCAACGGCAACCCCACCTAGGGCGTGTCTCCAGTAGCTGAGCGTGGTGGTGCGCGATTGTAGGGAGCATGTCGCGTACGAAGGTCCTGACCGATGCTCAGTGGGCGCGGATCCTGCCGTTGCTGCCGACCTCAGAAGGCAAGCGGGGCACCAAGAT
>JBBRNQ010000274.1:0-2981 GCA_038230235.1 Actinomycetales bacterium | reverse complement strand
TACAACTACACGTTGAACGAGAACGGCACGATGGTGAAGTACGGCGCCACCCCGCAGGACTACCTGACGGACGTCGTGGCGCGCAAGTCGGTGAGCTTCATCAAGAAGTCAGTGGCGGCCCATCAGCCCTTCTTCTGGTATCCGACCAGCACCGCCCCGCACCGGCCGATCTCCCCGGCCCCGCGGGACGCGAAGGTCTTTTCGAACGCCATTCCCCCGCAGCGCCCCAACTTCCAGGAGGCCGACGTGAGCGACAAGCCCTCGTGGCTGATCGACTCCGCCAAGGCCCGCTCGGCCGGCGTGGTGAAGACCAACACCGAGGACTACCGCAACCGCATGGGCTCGCTGCTGGCCGTCGACGACATGGTCTCGAAGATGGTGGAGACGCTGCGCACCGACGGACAGCTCAGCAACACCTACTTCATCTTCACCAGTGACAACGGATACAACCTCGGCGCGCACCGCCTCGTGCAGAAGTTCGTGCCGTACGAGGAGTCGCTGCAGGTGCCGATGGTCATCACCGGACCGGGTGTTCCGCACGCGACCGACACCCACATGGTGATCCACCCAGACATCATGCCGACCATCCTCGCCATGGCGGGCGTCGCCGAACCGGCCGATGTCGACGGGGTCTCTCTCATGCCCTTGCTGCGCGGGAAGACCCCCGCCACCTGGCGAACCGACTTCGTCGGCCAGTACGGCGGAAAGGGCGCCAACGGGGTCGGCGGTGTGGCGACCGAGCTGGTCCCCGGTGACCTCCTGTCGGCCTGGATCGACGTGCCCTCGTGGTCGGGGGTGCGGACGGAGCGCTACATGTACGTGCGCTGGTTCGAACGGGAGAAGCCCGAGGCGCAGTGGGAGTACGAGCTGTACGACCTGCAGACCGACCCCTACGAGCTGACGAACCTCATCAAGACGCCAGCAGGGCAGGCCACCTACAAGTACGTCACCACCTTCCTGGACGCCCGCCTGCGCACGCTGCTGGCGTGCTCGGGGGTCACCTGCCGCAAGTGACGCCGCACGTGACGCCGAGCACCCTGTGGTCGTCGTCACGCTGCCTCCGGTTTGCGTTTGCTAACTACAGCAAGCATGATGGGGGGCATGAGCAAGCTGTCGCCACACGAGCTGGGGGCGTTCCTGCGTGAGCAGCGCCAGAACGCCCAGCTCTCGTTGCGCCAGCTCTCCGACCTCGCCGGCGTCTCCAACCCCTACCTCTCGCAGATCGAGCGGGGCCTGAAGAAGCCGAGTGCCGAGATCCTCCAGCAGCTCGCCCGCGGGCTGCAGGTCTCGGCGGAGTCGCTCTACGTCCAGGCAGGCATCCTCGATGCCGTTCCGTCACCCCCCGGCTCGCCAGGGGTCCTCGAGGCCATCGCCGCTGACCCGGGGCTCACGCCCCGTCAGCGCGCCGTCCTCGTCGACGTGTACCAGTCGTTCGTCAGCGACGTCGCTGACGTCTCCGACGCCGTCTGACCACCGGCCACACGGCCACACCGACCCGGGGGACGAACCCCGGCACCGCGCAGCGCACCGTCGCGCCAGGCGTATCCCTCACCAGAAGCAGCTGTCACCCGATCCAGGAGGATCCACCATGTCTTTGAACATCGACCTCAAGAAGACCGCCACCGGCACCGGCGAAGCGCTCGTCGGCATCGTCGACCTCGCCGTCGAGAAGGTGCGCGACGCCCGTGGACAGGTCGTGGCCACCCGCCGCGCGATCACCCACATCGACCCCGTGGCGCTCCAGAAGGAGCTCTTCAAGCAGGTGCAGGAGGCTCCCTCGGTGGCCGTCCGCACCGCCAACGACCTGTTCGGCCGGGTCCAGAGCGACGTCGAGGCCCTCGAGGCCCGCGGCGACTCGCTGATCACCCGCCTGCGCACCCAGCGGGCCACCAAGGAGCTCGTCAAGCAGGTCGACAGCACGATCGCCGTCGGCAAGGGTGCGGTCACCACGGCCCGCCACGCGGTCGACGTGACCACCTCGAGCGCCAAGGCGACCTTCACCACGGCCCGCAAGGAAGCCGTCAAGACGGCCGACACGATCGTCGAGACCGTCAAGGACGACGTCGACGAGGTCACCCCCGAGGTCAAGGCCGCGGCCAAGCGCACCCGTACCGCCGCGAAGCGCACCAGCACGACCGCCCGCAACGCCGCCGAGAGCACCACGTCCCGCGCGAAGGCCACCCGCACGACCGCCAAGAAGGCGGCCTCCGCAGCGGTCAAGGCCACCGAGGACGGCGCCGCCAAGGTCGGCGACTGACCCCACGGCGACACCGTACGACCCGTACGACGTCTTAGCACGGCACGTACCCAGCACCATCGACGTCCGCGCGGACGGCCCTTCGGGGCCTGTCCGCGCGGACGTCGGCCGTCCCCCGGGGACGTGAAGCGGCCGCTGCCTACAGGCCGAGTGGCGTCCGCCCGACGGTCGTCAGGATCTGCTGCTGGTAGTGCAGGGGGCTGCCGTTGTCGCCGATGACCGGGGAGGGTGGGGCGGTGGACGACGACAGGACGTAGACGTTGCGGGCCGAGACCTGCATCGAGAAGTAGTCTCCCAGGAAGATGTCGCTGCAGGTGGCACCCGGGGACTCGCAGGCCCGCTGGCTGATGCCGTCGCGGGTCTGCCCCGGCTGGTAGGGGTCCCACAGCCGCCGGGACACCATCACGTTGTGGCCCGCTGACGTCAGGCTGCCGCCCTGGTCGCGGTAGGCCTGGAGGGTCAGGCCGATGCAGGTGCCGGCCTTGCCGAGGTCGCGGGGGAGGATGGCCGCACCCTCGGTCGGGCACGTGGCGCGGAAGTCGTAGAACCCTACTGCGACAGCACCCTTCGGGCCCGCGGCGACGGTGGCCGAGAACTGGTTGGCCCCGCCGGCGTCGTCGTTGACCAGCACGGGCGCTGACCACGTGAGGCCGCCGTCGGTCGAGGTGGCGAGACGGATGTCGACCTGCCCCGCCTTCATCTCGTTCCAGGCGAGGTAGAGGTG
>JBBRNQ010000273.1:0-3003 GCA_038230235.1 Actinomycetales bacterium | reverse complement strand
GCCCCCTCGTCGTGGTGGGCGAGCACGCTCGACCAGACTGAGCGGGGGTCCGGACCGGGCCCCCGATCGACCGGAGAGGCTGGCTCCACCATGACCACGACCTCACGTCCTGCGGGCTCGTCCCGACCCGGCACCGCGACCTCCAGCTGCGCGTCGCCCACGCGGCAGTCGGCCTTCTCCCGGGCCAGGGCGGACCACGACTTCGTGGAGCAGGAGCTGGAGCTGCACACCAACACCGAGCTCACCCCCCAGATCCACGTGCTCACCACCGACCTGCACCGGCGCCTGCTCGACGGCCAGGACCACGACGTCGACCGACCCACCGCAGGGACTTAGCCTGACCGGGTGGACGACACGGCAGACCCAGCCACCGCGCAGCACCGCGCCGAGGCACTCAAGGAGCGGGTCTACGTCACCTTCACCGCGCTTGCAGTGGTGCTCGCCCTCCAGTCGCCGTCCGAGGAGGGCCTCCACGTGGGTGAGGCGGTCCGGACCCTCGCGATCACGGTGGTCGGCACGGTCCTCGCCGTCTTCGTGGCCGACCTCGTCTCGCACCTTGCCGTGCACGCCTCGACCCCGACCCGGACCGAGCTGACCCGGATGGCAGCGGTCAGCTTCGGCGCCCTCGGCGCCGTGGTCCTCCCCGTCCTGTTCCTCGGTGTCGCCGCCCTCGACGTATGGAGCCTCGACACCGCCCTGGTCGCCGCGACGGCCACCCTCGTGCTGTCCCTCGTGCTCATCGGCTACCTCGCGATCCGCCGGGTGCCGATGACCTGGTGGCAGCGCCTCGTCGCCCTCGGGGCGGAGTCCGCCCTCGGTCTGGCCGTCGTCGGGCTGGAGCTGCTCGCGCACGGCTGACCCCCGAGGGGAGTGGCCACGGGACCGACTCGCTGGAGGGCGCCTCCCCCGGGGTCGTTCCTCGATCGATGCCGCCACGAATTCGACCTGACAAATCTCCCAAATCACCATGAATAGGATAAAGTTCTCCCATCCGAGCTTTGCTTCACCAGGGGGAACTTCCAGATGAGCACGTCACCTGCCCGCTTTCGACGACGCGTCCCCGCACTGCTGACAGCCGGCACCCTGAGCCTCGTCGGGCTCCTGACCACAGCCCTCGCCGCTCCGACAGCGATGGCCACTCCCACGACCGGCTCCGCGGCCGCCCCGGCGGTCAGCACGCCGTACGGTGCCTACGTGCCGCTGGCCCCTGCCAGGGTCCTCGACACCCGCCGCAGCCGCCCCGTGGGGTCCGCCCAGACCATCACCACCTCCCTGGCCGGCCACGGCGGGCTCCCCGCGGCCGGCGCCATCTCCGCGGTGGTCGTCAACCTCACCGCGGTGTCACCGAGCAGCAGCGGCTACCTCACCGCCTACCCCGGCGACATCGTGCAGCAGCGGCCGAACGCCTCGTCGCTCAACACGACCCCGGGGATCACCGTCGCCAACCTCGTGACCATCCCCGTCCACGCCGACGGCTCGATCAAGATCTTCAACTCCGCCGGGCTCGTCAATGTCATCGTCGACGTCCTCGGCTACTACTCCGCCGTCGATCCCCTCAACGGGGACGGCGGTTACACCAAGCTCGACACCCCCACGCGCAAGTTCGACAGCCGCAGCACGACGGAGTTCACCGGCGGAGCTCCGTTCTCCGACGGAGACGGCGTCGACCTCCCCTACGACTTCGGGACTGCGGCGATGAACCAGGCCGTCACGGCCGTCGTCGTCTCGGTGACGGTCACCGCCCCGACGGCCAACGGGTACGTCGTCACGTGGAACGGGTTGGACGCCGACTTCCCCCCCACGTCGACCCTGAACTTCACCCGCGGCAAGACGGTGGCCAACCTGGCGATCGTCCCGGCGAGCTACGACAGCGTCAACGACGACGCCCTGATCACGGCGGTGGTGTCGGTGCCGGGTGGCACCGCCCACGTCATCATCGACACCGTCGGTGTGATGACCACGACCGACCCGGCCGCCGCGCCCGACGACGCCCGGTTCGTGCCGCTCGCGCAGCCGACGAGGCTGATCGACACCCGCATCTCCGCTCTCGGCGGACCCTCCCTGGTGGCCAACGGGATCCGGTCCTTCGGACTGGGCGCCCTGGGTCAGTCGTCGACCTACGCGTTCGCCGGAAACGTGACCGCCGTCGCGCCGCCCAAGGGCACGTTCCTGACCCTCTACCCCTCCGACGTGGCCCGACCCGGGGTGAGCAACCTCAACGCTGCCGCCGGGCAGGTGGTGGCGAGCGGCGCGATCGTCTCCCTGGTCTCCCCGACAGCGCAACCCCCACGCCAGCCGGGTGACGAGTTCCGCATCTACAGCTCCGGCGCCACCAACGCCATCCTCGACGTGGCCGGCACCTTCGAGGTCCCCGTCCCGGTGAACGTCGCCCGGCAGTCGGCGGCGACACCGGCGGCCCGACGCGTGGGCCTGACCGAGGCCGCCGACGCGCCCGTCGCCACCCAGCGCACCCGCTGAGCCAGCCGGGTCGAGGTGCCGGCACCAAGGTGTCGGGGTCGAGGTCGAGGTCGGGCGTGTGTCGGCCCTGGGGGTTCGGTAGGGACCGGACCTGACGCTGGCCCCGGTCCCGGTCACGACCACCACCGGTGCCGAGGTCGTCGTCCCTCCGACGGGGCCCTGCGCTACGCGAGCGCCGTCCGGCTGCCCGACGGGACCACCCGCTTCTACGTCACCCGCTCGGCTCGCCCACCGGCGGACGCGCCGTGGTCCACCTGCCGCGGAAGGACGCATCCTGACCCGGCCGACTCGCGGTAAACCAGTGGCGGTTCCGTCGAGGGGCGGCAAGGGTGGGTGGATGAGCACGGACGGCGACCCGGAAGTCGTGGACGTCGTGGCGGGCGTGAGGGCGGCGGTGGCCGGCGATGCCCTGGCGATCTGCGGCCTGGCGGTGGACAACGGGATGTTCGCTCCCGACGACCTGGGCGACTTCGAGCAGATGCTCCAGGGCTATCTCGACGGCTCCCTCGACACGCATCGCTGGAT
>JBBRNQ010000272.1:0-3026 GCA_038230235.1 Actinomycetales bacterium | reverse complement strand
CGGTTCGGCCGCCCACTCCAGCCACGCGTCGGCGATCTCGTCGATGCCGTCGGGGGTGATCAGCCCCCGCTCCAGGGCCTGCTCCCCGAAGGTCGAGTGGCGCGTGCGGTCGGCCCACAGGCCACCCCACCACGCCCGCTCCTCGGCGGTGGCGAAGCACCAGGTGCTCGTCGTGCACGAGACGTCGGTGAAACCCGCGGCGTGCACCCAGGAGAGCAGGTGACGGGCCGCGTCGGGCTCGGCGCCGTTGCTGCGGGCGACCGCCTCGTAGATCTCGAGCCAGTCGTCGAGCCGGTCGTCGCGCGGCGACCAGACCATCGCGTCGTAGTCGGCGTCGCGCACGGCCACGAGGCCGCCGGGCTTGGTGACGCGGCGCATCTCGCGCAACGCCGCGACGGGGTCGGTGAGGTGCTGGAGCACCTGGTGGGCGTGCACGACGTCGTACGTGTCGTCGGGCGCGTCGAGGGCGTAGACGTCACCGATGACGAACTGGGTGGTCGCGTCACCGCGGTCGGCAGCGTGCCGGCGAGCCGTCTCGAGGGGCGCCTCGACCGGCTCGAGTCCGACGACGACGCCCGGGGCCACCCGCTGGGCGAGGTCGAGCGTGATCGTGCCGGGCCCGCAGCCCACGTCGAGGACGGTGAGGCCCGCCTGCAGGTGCGGCAGCAGGTAGGCCGCGGAGTTCTCCGCCGTACGCCACGTGTGCGAGCGCAGGACCGACTCGTGGTGCCCGTGCGTGTAGGTGTCCGTCGCCACAGCTGATCCGTTCCGTGAGACGAGTGTCCCGATCAACGGACCGTATCCCGCAGAGGCTGCCGGGTCACCCACCCATCCGTCCAGCGGACAGCGGCAGGGACCCGTCGTCCTCTTCGTGCAGGCGCAGAGCCGAGAGGGCCCTCGACCGCACGGTGGCGAGCAGCTCGACGGGAGCCAGCAGCCGCACCTCGCCGCCGAACCCGAGCACGAGGGCCACCGCCGACTCGCGGGCGCGCACGGTGAGCCGCAGATGCGGCCAGGTCGTGGGGTCGGAGGGCGGGCTCGCCGTCACCGTCTCGATCGCGGTACCGGTCGCAGTCTGCGACGACGCGACGAGGCGGAAGCGCTGGATCGCCTGCGGCGACACGGCGACCGTCACGACCACCCCCTCGTGACCCGACTCGAAAGCCGCCCGCACCCGCTTCCACTCGACGGCGAGGTCGAGGTCGTCCGGCACCCGGGCGGGGGCCTCGAGCACGTCGGCCGAGACGATCCGCGCGACCCGGAAGCTCTTCACCACCCCCCGGTGCGCGGCCAGGAGGTACCACCGCCCGGCGTTCTCGACCAGCCCGTAGGGGTCGACCGTACGGGTGCCGGGCGACTCGTCGCCCCGTGACGCGTAGCCGAGCCGCACCCGGCGCCCGGCCATCGCCGCCTCCCGCAGCCGGGGCAGCAGCGGCACCTCCTCGGCGGCGGCGAACCACCGTCGCCGGTCGACCACGACGACCGCGGCCAACGCGTCGGCCCGCTCCAGCGCGGGCTGCGGCACCGTCGCCGCCAGCTTGGTCAGCGCGGTCCCGAGCTGCGCCCCCAGCCCGAGGTCGGCAGCGGCACCCTGGGTGGTCCAGGAGAACAGGGCCTGCGCCTCCTCCGAGGTCAGCCCGCTCACATCGGTCTCGTAACCCTCCATGAGCACGCACCCCCCGCCGCGCCCCTGCTCGCAGTAGACCGGCACCCCGGCTGCCGACAACGCCTCCATGTCGCGCAGGATGGTGCGCTCGCTCACCTCGAGCAGCTCGGCCAGCCTCCGGGCCGGCAGCCGCCCGTGTCGTCGCAGGAGGAAGAGCAGCTGCAGGAGTCGGTCGGCGCGCACCTGACGATCGTGTCAGCAGAACCCGACAACAGGTGTCAGGTATGCCGGGGAGTCTGGACCCATGACCACCTCAGCGCAGACCTCGTCCCCGACCACTCCCCCACCGGCCGCGGCTCCTGCTGCGGGCGCCGCCCCAGCCGCCGCTGCTGCGGCAGCTCCGCCCGCCACGTCGCCTGCCGAGCCCGCCGGGTCGCCCGCCGGGTCGCCCGCCGGGCCGCCGGACCCCCGCCCGTTCCTCTCCCGCGCACTCGACCAGGTCGGCGACCTCGTCGGCGAGCTCACCCCCGACGACCTCGACCGCTCGACCCCGTGCCCGGACTACGCGGTCCGCGACCTGCTCGGTCACCTCGTGGCCGTCGAGGGCCGAATCGCCCACATCGCCGCCGGTGGCCAGCCCTTCGACGTGCCGTCCGTCGTCTCGGGGGTCGCCGACGACGGCTGGGTCGAGGCCTGGGGGTCAGGCAGGCGCCGTCTCGACGCCGTACTCGCCGACGACTCCGTGCTCGAGGGCACCATCGCCCACCCGGCCCGGGTGATGCCCGCCCGGCTCGCCCTCTTCGCCTACGTCAGCGAGGTCGCCGTGCACGGCTGGGACCTCGCCGTCGCCGTGGGCCGTCGCGACGTGCTCGACGAGTCGCTGGCCGCCGTCGTCCTCGGCCCGGTGCAGGCTGCCCTGCCCGCAGACCCGCGTGGCGGCCCCATCCCCTTCGCCGACGTCGTCGAGGTCGGTACGGACGCGTCGCCGTACGACCGGCTGGTGGCCTGGATGGGCCGCCGGCCCTGACCCCCGCCACCCCGCCCCCGCCCCACGCCCCAGCCCCGACCTCGCGTCCGAACGCGAGAAACCCTTGATTCCAGGAGTCCCGGACTCGTCAAACGACGGGTTTCCCTTGTTCGGAAGGCGGGAAGTGGGGTGGGGGGTTAGGCGGGGAGGGCGAGGCCGCGGGTGAGGGCCCACTCGCGCATGGCGGCGGTCAGCGCCTCCGTCACCTCGGGCCCGCTGCCCGCCCTGGCCGTATGGAGCGTCGCCACGTGGAGGCTTCGCGCCGGGGCGAGACCCGGCGAGGGCAGGTCGCGCACGACCTGGGTGATGAGCAGACCGGCGTGGGCGCCGTCGCGGTCGGCGACCCAGGTCGGGTGGTCGTCGGGGTCCCAGGCGGCGGCGAACCGGTCGAGG
>JBBRNQ010000271.1:0-3034 GCA_038230235.1 Actinomycetales bacterium | reverse complement strand
GGGACGGGCCAGAGCTGGCTGGTCGTGCAGTGGGACGTGGCGCTCTACGGCGCGACCACCCCGGCCGGCAACCGCTCGTTCCAGCTGTGGGTGACCCAGGGCGGGACCGAGGCGTCGTACTTCGAGTACAAGGCCGGCACCGACGGTGCCGGGTCGGCCGAACCGCTGACGGTGGGTGCCGAGAACCTGACGGGCACCTTCGGGGCCCAGGTCCCGGGCGTCCCGACGGGCAGCTACCAGGTGACGACCACGCCCGGGACCCCGGGTGGCAGCCTCAGCTACTCGCTGACGCTGCGGGGCGTCTCCACCGGCCGGCACGTGCTACGCACCGACCTGACGTCTGACGTCGTGCTCGGCACGACGACCAGGCGCACGGGGGTCGACGTCACCCCCTGACCGAAGGTGACGCGCGAGGGGGCGGGACCCCGGGGGGTCCCGCCCTCTCGTGCACCCCTCGTCGCGGGCCGCGGGCCCACGCGGCGGGTCAGGCGTAGGTGCGGAAGCCGCGCCCGGTCTTGCGACCGAGGTAGCCCGCGGTGACAAGGTGCTCCAGCAGCGGGGCGGGCGCGTAGCCGGGCTCACGGAACTCGAGGTAGAGCTCGCGCTGGATGGCGAGCGACACGTCGAGCCCGACGACGTCGAGCAGCTCGAAGGGACCCATCGGGTAGCCGCAGCCGGTCTTCATCGCGGTGTCGATGTCGTCGGCCTCGGCGTAGTGCGCCTCGAGCATCCGCACGGCGTCGTTGAGGTAGGGGAAGAGCAGGGCGTTGACGATGAAGCCCGAGCGGTCACCGCACTGCACGGGGTGCTTGCCGAGCCGCGACGTGAGGTCGACGACGGTGGCGGTGACGTCGGTCGCGGTCGACACGGTCGAGACGACCTCGACGAGCTTCATCACCGCGGCGGGGTTGAAGAAGTGCATCCCGATGACGTCCTGCGGCCGCGAGGTGACGACGGCGCACTCGATGACGGGCAGCGACGACGTCGTGGTCGCGAGGATCGCCCCCGGCCTGCACACTTTGTCGAGGGTGCGGAAGAGGTCCTGCTTGGCGGCGAGCTCCTCGACGATGGCCTCGACGACGAGGTCGACCTCCGCGAGGTCGTCGTGGGTCGTCGTCCCGGTGACCCGGCCGACCACCACGTCGGCGGCCTCCTGGGTCAGCTTGCCGCGCGTCACCGCCTTGCCCAGACTCTTGCCCAGGGCGGCGAACACCCCGGCCACCTTCTCGGGCGAGCGGGCCACGAAGACGACGGGGAAGCCACCCTTGGCGAAGACCTCGATGATGCCGGTCGCCATGGTGCCGGAGCCGATCACCCCGACCGTGGCGATGCCCCGCAGCGGGACGCCGTCGCCAGAGGACGCCGCGGTGGAGGCGTCGGCGACGACGGCGGAGGAGCCGGGCTCTGCATACGTGTAGAAGCCGCGGCCGCTCTTGCGGCCCTTGAGGCCGGCGCTCACCATCTGCTTGATGACCGGGCTGGGGGCGTGGAGCCGGTCGCGGCCCTGCTTGTACATCGTGTCGAGGATCTCGTAGGCGGTGTCGAGCCCGATGAGGTCCATCAGCGCGAGCGGGCCCATGGGCAGGCCGCAGCCGAAGCGCATGGCGGCGTCGATGTCCTCGCGCGAGGCGTAGCGCGTCTCGAACATCGACACGGCGTGGTTGAGGTAGCCGAAGAGCAGCGCGTTGGCGATGAAGCCGGCCTTGTCACCGACGACGACCGGCTGCTTGCCGAGGCGCTCGGCCAGGGCCTTGACGTCCTCGAAGACCGAGTCCTCGGTGATGACGGTGCGCACGACCTCGACGAACTGCTGCACGGGGGCGGGGTTGAAGAAGTGCATCCCCACGACGCGCTTGGGGTTCGAGGTCGCGACCGCGATCTCGGTGACCGGTAGCGACGAGGTGTTGGTCGCGATGACTGCGTCGTCGCCGATGATCCTGTCGACCCGGGCCAGGATCTGCTTCTTCAGCTCGAGGCTCTCGGGCACCGCCTCGACGACGAGCTGGCAACCGGCCAGGTCGTCGTACGACGTCGTGTAGGTGACGCGGCCGTGGAGCGCCCCCGCGTCCTCCGCAGACAGCTTGCCGCGCTCGACGGCGCGGCCGGTGGAGTGCTCGAGCACCCCTGCGCCACGGGCGACCGCGGCAGCGTCGACCTCGACGGCGACGACCTCGATCCCGTTGCGGGCGAAGACCTCGACGATGCCGGCTCCCATGGTCCCGAGACCGATGACGCCTACCTTGGTGAACTCACGAGCCATGCCGCGAGTCTGGCAGTGACCGACGCTCACCGGGTGCGGGTCGGGAGGCGACGGTCATCACACCCCGCTCGTCGTCGTGGTGCGGGTGACGCACCTCTCACGGGTAGATTGACCCCTCGTGAGACTCGTGGTGGCCCGTTGCTCCGTCGACTACGAGGGGCGCCTGCAGGCCCACCTCCCCCTGGCGACGAGGCTGCTGCTCGTCAAGGCCGACGGGTCCGTGCTGGTGCACAGCGACGGCGGGTCCTACAAGCCGCTCAACTGGATGTCTCCGCCGTGCGTCATGGCGCAGGTCGCGCCGGAGGAGTCGGAGGCCGCCGACGGGGTCACGGCGGTCTGGGTCGTGGCGCACCAGAAGTCGGAGGACCGGCTGCGGGTGCGCCTCCACGAGGTGCTCCACGACAGCTCCCACGACCTCGGCGTCGACCCCGGACTGGTCAAGGACGGCGTCGAGGCGCACCTGCAGCGGCTGCTGGCCGAGCACATCCACACCCTCGGCGAGGGGTGGTCGCTGGTGCGCCGCGAGTACATGACGGCGATCGGGCCGGTCGACATCCTCGCCCGGAGCGAGAGCCGGGCCCACGTGGCCATCGAGATCAAGCGTCGCGGCGACATCGACGGCGTCGAGCAGCTGACCCGCTACCTCGAGCTGATGAACCGCGACCCGCACCTCGCCCCGGTCACGGGGGTCTTCGCCGCCCAGGAGATCAAGCCGCAGGCGCGGGTGCTCGCCCAGGACCGTGGGATCCGCTGCGTCGTGCTCGACTACGACGC
>JBBRNQ010000270.1:0-3035 GCA_038230235.1 Actinomycetales bacterium | reverse complement strand
GGTGTCGAGGGTTGAGTGAGATCTCCATCGTCACCGCGAGTCCCACGCTCGCTCGGGAGCAACACACGCCACGTCCGTCACACCCGCACCACGGCAAACCTGCTGGTCAAGGCCCCAAAAGCCGACTTTGCCGAGCCCCTGCACCTGTCCCTGCGCAGGGCTCGCCTGACCCAGCCGTAGGTCAGTTCTGGTCAAGGGCAGGTTAGCGTCGGCAAAGTGGTTGTGACTCTTCCGTGGGTCATGTCCGGCCGGGGAGGACGGGCTTGTGTCCGCCGAGGTTGGGCATGGCGAGGGCGATAGGGACTTGGGGTGAGCGGAACCCGAACGCGATCCAGGTGATGAGGCGGACCTTGGTACAGATCGACTCGAACTTTCCGTCCGAGAGCCGTGTTGGATCGCGGCAAGGATCGAGTCGCGGTGTTTGAGGATGCGTCGTTGGAGTTCGACGAAGGCCGGGATCCGGCAGCGGCGGGCCCACACGGTCAAGGCCTCGACCGCGTCGTCGTAGGGCAGTTGGAACACCAGCCGCAGGCCTTCCTTCAGCAAGGAGGCCCGGTGCAGTCATGGTTCGGTCTTCGCGACCCGGGCCAGCTTCTCCTGCTGGCGCGTCGTCAGGTTCTGCGGGTTCTTCCATAACGCGTAGCGGGCGTGTTTCAACGCTCGCGCGTGGCCGGTGGCCCCGCCCGCCCGGATCGCGGCGATTTGTCGCCCAGCAAAGTCCTGGCCTCGGGAGACCCACCGGGGCCCTTCAACATCTCAGTTTGGTGAGTGTCGTGGGTCGTGCCCGCGCGGGCATCAGTTGTGGTGTATGGCCGCCACGACGACCGTGGTGACCACGCCGTAGACGAGGTGCGGGACCGCGTCGCTCAACCAGTCGGTCGGCGCCCAGGTCCGTGGATCGGAGACACCGAGGACCGCCATCGGCGCGTCCGTCGCGACCATGGCCAGTCCGCCGGCGAAAATCCCGGCGAGTGGGAGAGCCGGCCGGAAGCCAAAGGCTCGGGCGAGTCCGACCGTGGCGCCCACCCCGAGTCCTGCCGCAATCCCCATGAGGGGTCCGAGACCAGCGATGCGGTTGGCTCGCTCGGCCTCGTCGCCGGGAGTCTCGATGCCGAGCTTCTGGGCGAGTTTCACGGCAGTGTCCTCGGGGGTGCTGCTGGCCCCACGAGCACGCACGACGACGTCGAGGTAGGTGATGGCGTTGAGCGCCGTGGTGCCTGCTGCCCCGGCCGCGAGCCCCACCAGGAGGGCGCGGCCCGGTCTCACCGGCGACGTCACGGTCATGAGGCGCCGATGCCGAGCTGGTTCATTAGCGTCATTTCGTCGGTGCTTCCCCAGCGCTCGACGAGCATCCCGAGCTCGTCGAACTTGCTGACCTGGACGCCACGGACGCTGATCTGTTTGCCGGTCGGCTCGTGCCCCTGGAAGGGGCCCTTGTGCGTGCCGGTCAGCGTGTAGGCGAAAGCGACGCTCTCGTCATCTGCCACGAGGTGCTCGACCTCGACATGAAGGTCGGGGAACGCCGTGCGCATCTCGCCGAAGAAGGACTTATAGCCGTTCGGGCCGGGCGATTGGCCGGGCGCGGGGTCGTGGTCGACCGCGTCGGGGGCCACCAGTTGGTCGAAGGCGTCAAGGTCGCCCGAGTTGACGGCCTCGCCGAAGGCCTGCTGGGCGGCGACGTTACGATCCTTGCTCATTGTCATTCTCCTCGTCGTTCGGGACCGTGGCTGACTGCGCGGGCGTACAGCAGGACCCTAGCCTCGAACGGGGGCAGCGTAGACGAAGGCCTTGTTCGCCCGATGACCTCGGCACCAATCCAGCTTCTGTGACCTGGGCCTGACGCGGCTGCTCGACGGGGGCGACATGGACTGCGGCAGCCGCCTGCTGCTGCTGATCACCCGGGCGATGCGGCGGCTGGAGCCCGGTGAGGTGCTGGCGATCCGCAGCCAGGAGCCGAGCGTCGCGGTCGACCTCCCGGTCTGGGCCGAGCTGGCGGGGCATCCGGTCACTGGTGAGGTCGCCGAGAGCGCGGCCGGCCCGTGGTGGTTTGCGGTGGTCAAGTCGAGCGGGGTGCTCAGCCCGACCAGCGTGTTCACCCACGGCGACCGCATGCCGGTGGGCCTACACCAACTTGGACTGCAACCTTGCCTGCCTCTACTGCTGCGCCGAGTCCTCACCTCGTGCCGCCACCCGTCGGCTGGCCCCCGAGGTGGCCCGAGAGGTGTTCAGCGAGTTCGCCGCCACCGGTGGCCGGGAGCTGTTCCTGACCGGGGGTGAGCCGTTCATGCACCCCGACCTGGGCGAGCTGGTGGCCGCCGGAGCGGGGCTGTCACGCACCATTTTGACCAACGCGATGATCTTCGGTCGCGGTCGCCGCCGCGAGACCCTGGAGTCGCTGGACCGGGACGTGGTGCTGCAGGTCAGCCTCGACTCGGCGACCCCCGACCTGTACGACCGACAGCGCGGCGCCGGGTCCTGGGCCCGGGCCCTGGACGGGATCGGGCTGGCCCGCTCGCTCGGCTTCCGGGTGCGCGTCGCGGCGACGATGTACGACGAGGATGCCCAAGGACTGACGGCTCTGCACGCGCGCCTGGACCACGAGGGCATCGCCGCGGAGGACCGGCTGATCCGCCCGGTCGCGCAGGAGGGCATCGCCGACACCGGCGTCCACGTCTCGATCGACACGCTCGAGCCCGAGCCGACCATCACGGCCGACGGGGCCTGGTGGCACCCGGTCGCCGTCACCAACCCCAACATGCGGATCGCCGACGCACCGCGGCCGCTGGAGGAGATCTTCGGGGTCGTCCGCGACACCCTCGCCGTGCAAGGGGCTGCGGCCGCGTCCGGGCGCGAGGTGTTCCGCTGCGCCTGAAGCAGGCTGCTCCGGCGTCGAGGTCGGCCACGAGGTGCCTGCCGAGGTCGAGCCCGGTCGAGCCCGGTCGAGCCCGGTCGAGCCCGGTCGAGCCCGGTCGAGCCCGGTCGAGCCCGGTCGAGCCCGGTCGAGCCCGGTCGAGCCCGGTCGAGCCCGGTCGAGC
>JBBRNQ010000269.1:0-3117 GCA_038230235.1 Actinomycetales bacterium | reverse complement strand
TGCGGGTGGCCGACTTCGCGGCACAGGACGCGCAACGCCACGCTGTGTACGAGGCCGATTTCGGCCGGTGAGGCCGCCCGAGAGGAGTCCTCGGGGCATGGCAAGTCGCGACCCCGGTCGTCGACTTGTTGAGCCTGCGTCGTAGTGGGCGGTGTGACGCGGCTGCACGGTTGGCGCTGCGCAGCGGGTCTCGGGTAGAACGTGTCGCCCCGTCCCGCCAGACGATCGGGAACCGGTCGGGGCCCATGGGTTCTTGAAGACGTCGTGATCGTCGACCCGTCGCCACCGGCAGCGCAGTTCACCAACGACGGTGACCAGCTCGTAGGTCGCACGTCCGTCAGGGCTGGCGAGCTTCTCTCGGACAACGGTCTTGAACTCGACTGCCTGCTCGCGCTTGAGTCGCCGGTAGTCGCCGTCGAACGACGGGGTGGTCTCGAACTTCACTCAGCGTCGAGCTCGTCGAGCTCGTCGAGGTGGCCGAGGAAGTCCTCGGTCGACTCGTGAACCGGCACGCGGCCGGCAGCGACGTGCTCGTCAACCTTGCGCTCCGCTCCTGCCACCGCTCGGCCCAGAACCATCGCTGACCGGCCGGCACGGGCAGGGGCGGCACGTAGCTCGATGACGCCGTCGGCGCGCTCGGTCATCTCCAGCTGGGCACCCGGCTGGTCCAGGTGCAGCCGGCGACGAACGTCGGCGGGCAACGTGCAGGCTGAAGACGGCCCGTGGGCACCCCGATTCAGGCGAAAGGGGCACGGCGGGCCGCGACGGACGCCTGCGAACCGTCGGCGAGGAGACCGCTTCAGTCGTCACCGTAAGCCGAAGCCGTCACGATGAGCTCCGGGACCACGACCAGGCCGTCCATCGCGTCCCGCAGAGGATCCCTGACCGGGAACGCGCTCGCCCCGGGCTGGTGGTGGCGCTCGACCCGGGTAACCTGTCCGGCTACGAGTCCGACATACCAGTGCAGAAACCAAAGGAGATCTCGATGTCACCCGACAGCGGTCTCGACGTGACCAACCTCGAGACCCTGCTCGCCCTTGGCACGTGGAGCCACCCCCCGGACGGTGTCGACACCACCGACGGTGGGCTCGTGGTCACCGCCGTGCCCGGGAGCGATGCCTGGCGGCACACCTCCTACGGCTTCATACACGACTCCGAGCACGCGCTCCTCGCGCCCCTGAGGGCGAGAGCCGCTGCGGAGGTCTCATTCATGCTCGACTACGACCAGCAGTTCGACCAGGCGGGGCTCTTCATCCGGGCGTCCCAGACCGAGTGGGTCAAGGCAGGAGTCGAAGTCTCGGACGGCTTGCCTCAGGTCGGGGCCGTCGTCACCCATGACACCTCCGACTGGTCGGTCGCTCCGGTCCCCTCCTGGGTGGGGCGGGAGGTGACCATCCGGGCGAGCCGCGATGGCGACGCGGTCACCATCCGTGCCCGCGTCGAGGAGGAGGACTGGCAACTGGTGCGCGTGGCCCACCTCGACCCGGCACTGTCGGTCGCTGCCGGCCTGTACTGTGCAGCGCCCTCGCGCGCCGGTCTCGCCGTACGGTTCAGGAGCTACCGGACGGGCCCTGCTGACTCCGCCTTGCACTGAGTGCGCTGACCACGGTTGCGAACCCCTCAGGAGGCCGGGACCGCTACCGAGGTCCCCGTCGATAGATGATCAGGGCACCCCAGCCGGGCAACGCTGAGACTGACGGGCGAGGACGTGGACCGGGTCGTCGGTGCGCTGGCCGCGAAGGGATCAGTCCCGTCTGGAGCTCCTTGCCGATCTTGGCGGCCAGCACGTGCTTGACGCCGTGCCCGACCATACGATCGTGAGGTTCTACCTGCGCACCGTGGCCCAGCAGGGCGCGGGCGTGGGTTCGGCACCCGTCCCGATCAAAGGAGATCCCCGATGACCCAGGTTGAATCACGGCTCACGTCCCCCGATTCGGTGGGGATGAGCGCCGACCGCCTCGAGCGAATCGCGCCCGCGTTGCAGAAGTACGTCGACGGTCGCGGATACCCTGGCTTCACCGCGTTGGTGTCGCGCCGCGGCAAGCTCGTCCACTCCGAGTGCATCGGTTGGCAGGACCGCGAGGCCGGCGTGCCCCTGGCGGAGGACACGATCTACCGCCTGTACTCGATGACCAAGCCGATCATCTGCACCGCCCTGATGACCCTGTTCGAGGAGGGGATGTTTCAGCTCGTCGACCCGGTCGCCAAGTGGATCCCGGCCTTCGCGGCGACGAAGATCGCCGGGCCGGGCGGGACGCTCGAGGACCAGTCGCCGCTCCGCCCGATGCAGGTCCGCGACGTGATGAGCCACACCAGCGGGCTCACCTACGACTTCCTCGAGGACTTCCCGGTCGCGGAGCAGTACCGCCAGAAGCGGATCGGCAACGACCCGACGCGCACCCTCCAGGAGTTCGTCGACGAGGTCGCCACACTTCCGCTCGCCTTCGCGCCCGGGACGCGGTGGCACTACAGCGTCGGGATCGACGTGGCCGCCCGCCTGATCGAGGTGATCTCGGGCCAGAAGCTCGGGGAGTTCCTCTCGGAGCGCCTGTTCGGGCCGCTCGGGATGACCGACACGGGCTTCGGCGTGTCGCAGGCGGAGCGTGTCCGTCTCGCCGCCATGTACGGCCTCCCGGACATCATCGGCAAGGACATGACGTTCACCCAGCTCGCGATCGCCTTCGCCACGGGCGACCTCGGCCGCCGGGAGGTGGATGCGACCTACCCGAGCAACACCCCGGACGTCTTCCAGCGCGGTGGCCACGGACTGTTCGGCACCGGCTCGGACTACCTGCGGTTCGCGACCATCCTGCTCACGGGCAAGGCCGAGGACGGCACCCGCATCCTCGGCCGCAAGACGCTCGAGCTGATGCACACCAACCACCTCGCGCCGGCGCTGCTCCCGTACACTCTCGGCGGTGTGGCCTCGCCCGGTTACGGGTTCGGCCTGGGCTCCCGCGTCGCGATGGACATCGGCCAGAGCGGGCTGGCCGGCTCCGTCGGCGAGTTCGGTTGGAGCGGTGCAGCCAAGACCTACTTCTGGGTCGACCCGGTCGAGGAGATCGTCGGCGTGCTCATGACGCAGCACATGGTCGGCTTCGACCTGCCCGAGGCCGA
>JBBRNQ010000268.1:0-3171 GCA_038230235.1 Actinomycetales bacterium | reverse complement strand
CGCTCCTGCTTGACGATGCGGGTCACGACCTCGGCGGGCTGGACGCCGCCGTCGAAGACGAGGCACAGCGCGTCGTCCCACCCGCCCCACGGTGGCAGCCAGTCGGTGAGCAGGAGGTCGCCGGCCTCGATCGTCAGACCGAGCTCCTCCGCGACCTCGCGTGAGACCGCCAACCGCGGAGACTCACCGACCTCCACGACGCCACCCGGCAGGTCCCAGTCGCGCTTGTAGGTCAGCTGGCACATGAGCACCCGGCCGGCCTCGTCCCGCACGAGCATCTGGGCGATGCCGCGCTTGCGGGGCAGGAAGGAGTTGAGCAGGGTGCGGAAGCTCGTGGGGTCGCTGAGGGGCACATCGGTGACCAGGCGGCTGAGCAGGACCTGCTCGGTGCTCGCGGGGTCGACGCCGGTGCCGCGTGGCACCCTCTCGACGCCCTCGCGCATCAGTCCCGACCGGGTGGCCACCCTCAGGGCGGCCGCGTTGCCGGGGTCGACACGAGCCCGCACGCGGCCCAGACCGAGCCCGCCCTGACCCTGCTCGGTGAGCGCCCAGTCGACGAGCAGGCGCACCGCCCGGCTGCCGAAGCCGCGTCGACGGTGCGGCTCGGTCAGCGTCCACGAGAGCTCACCCACCCCGGGCTCGATCGTGCGGACCTCCACCTCGCCAGCGACCTCCCCGGGCTCAGCGGGCTCGCCGTCAGCGTTGACGACCACCGAGAAGGAGACGACCGAGGGGTCGTCGTCGCCGTGCTGGCGCAGGACCACGACGCCGTCCGTGAGCTCGAGCCGGGGGCCGGTGGCAGGTCTCACCGCCTCGCTCCAGCTCCGCGTCAACGCGGCTCGAGGACGAGGATCGGGATGGTGCGGTCCGTCTTCTGCTGGTACTCCGCGTAGGGAGCGAACGCCGCGACAGCCCGCTCCCACCACTGCTCACGTTCGGAGCCGTCCTCGAGCTCGCGGGCCCGGACGTCGTGCTTCACCGTGCCGTCCTGCACGACGAGGTCGGGATCGGCCCTGAGGTTGAGGTACCACTGGGGGTGGCTGGGGGCGCCACCCTTGCTCGCGACGGCGAGGTAGACCCCGTCGTGCTCCACCCGCATCAGGGGCACCTTGCGGATCTTGCCGCTCTTGGCCCCGCGCATGGTGAGGACCATGACCGGCAGGCCGTTGAGGTCGACCGCGTTCGTGTCACCGGCCGCCTCGATGGCGGCCACCTGCTGGCGGACCCACTCCGCGGGGCTGGGGACGTAGTCGTCGTCGTCGGCGACGCTCGAGGGGCTGTCTGCGGGAGAGGTCGTCATGGATCCATCACATCACGGCGTCCGCCGGTTGGCACGACCTGCTCGTCAGCTTGCCCTGTGGACAACCGGATCCGACCCCTGTCAGCAGGCCAGAGTTGAGGCATGACCTTCCACGACCTCCCCCTTGACTGGGAGCAGCGCTCCCTCGACGACCCCGTGCTCGCTGCCGATGTGCTCGACCTGCTCGTCAGCGACGCCGACCGACGCCGGGGTGGGGAGGCGGTCCTCCTCACCGAGGACGGCCGCCTCGCCCAGCCGATGTTCCTCGAGCTCACCCATCCGGTGTCACCGGCCGACCGCGAGGCGGCCACCACGCGGGTCGCGTGGATCGCCGCGCAGCTCGACCTCGTCACCGGGGTCGTGGTGTCGGTGGTGCGCGAGTCCGGAGCGTTCGTCACCGACGACGACCGGTGCTGGCACCAGGCAGCCCTCGATGCGTGCCGCGCCCACGAGGTGGCGATGCTCGGCATGTTCCTGGTGACTCGGCACGTCGTGCGGCCGTTTCCGTCGTCGCTGGCCGATCGGGTCACGGCCTGAGCCCACCGGTGGCCAGCCCGACCGGCCACACCGGCACGGCACCGGCGGGACGCATCGCTTCATACCATCGGGCCACGGCCAGCACCCCCACGTCGTCGAAGCGGCGCCCCCCGACCTGCACGCCGATCGGCCGGCCGTCGGCGGTGAAGCCGCAGTTGACCGTGGCCGCCGGCTGGCCCGACATGTTGTAGGGCGCGGTGAAGCCGATGTGCGCCATGCCGCGGTCCTCGTCGCCGAACGGCATCGGCCACTCCGCGGGGAAGGCGGCCCCGGGCGCGACCGGGCTGATGACGACGTCGAAGGGTTCGGTCTCCTGCACGGTGCGTCGCTGGATCTCCATGATCGAGGCGTAGCAGCGGATGACGTCGGTGCCGCTGGCCCTTGCACCCCCCTGCGCCCAGCGCCTGACGAAGGGCAGGAGACGGTCGCGTCCGTCGGAGGGCAGGGCCTCGATGTCGGCCCAGGACCGCGCCCGCCAGAACTGGTCGAGGTCGGTCAGCAGGCGGGGCTCCATCCAGGGCGACATCGGCTCGATGTGCGCACCGGCCGTCGCCAGCGTGTCGGCGACCAGCCCGACGGCCGAGGCGACCTCGGGGTCGACGGCCATGCCGCACCCGGCGTCGAGCAACACCCCCACCCGCAGCGTCGAGACGTCGAGCGACAGGTCGTCCAGCGGCAGGACCACGGGCGGCAGCGCGGTCCAGTCGCGCGGGTCGGGCCTCGAGATGACGGACAGCAGGAGCGCGGCGTCGTCGACGGTGCGGGTGATCGGGCCAGCCACCCGCCCGAGGTACGGCGCGTCGAGGGGCACGCGACCCGCGCTGGGCTTGAGGGTCACGAGACCCAGCCAGGTGCCGGGCAGCCGGATGGAGCCGCCGATGTCGGTGCCGACGTGCAGCGGGCCGTATCCCGCGGCCGCCGCGGCACCGGCCCCCGACGACGACCCGCCGGTGGTCCACGTGGGGTCCCACGGGCTGCGGGTGACGCCGTGCCGGCTCGAGACGCCGGACGAGAGCATCCCGAAGTCGGGCATCACGGTAGACCCGAGGACGACCCCACCCGCCTCGGCCACGCGGTCGGCGACCGGTGAGCTGTGTCGGGGAACCACCGGTTCGGCCCCCGCGTGCCCGGACGGCATGGGGACGCCGGCGCGGGCGAGGTTCTCCTTGAGGGTGACCGGGATGCCGTCGAGGGGCCCGCGCGACTCGCCCTGCTGCCACCGTCGCTCGCTGGCCGTGGCCTCCGCCCGCGCACTCTCGCTCGAGCGCACCCAGAACGCGTTGAGCACCGGTTCGCGGGCGTCGACCACCTGCTCGAGCGCGTCGAGCACCTCG
>JBBRNQ010000267.1:0-3199 GCA_038230235.1 Actinomycetales bacterium | reverse complement strand
TCCTGCATGGCCTCACCCGTCGTGAGATCTCAGGCCGTGGCGCCCAACGAGGACTACTGCCCCTGGTCGTCTCGGGGGACCTGGCGACGGTGGACGTGCCGGCCGACGCGCCGGATCTCGACGGCTACGTGACGTTGGCCGGGATCGGCGGGTTCCCGGAGCCCGCTCTCCGGCTACCTGCGCGGGTCCGAGGTGCGTGGTACGACTCGTATCTCGAGCACGTCGTCACCCGCGATGTCGCGGCTGCCGGCCAGACCAGAGACCCTGTCCGGGTGCGCCGGTACCTCGAGGCGCTTGCGCTCTCGACCGCCGGTCTGCCGACCGACGCCACCTTGTACGGAGCCGCCGGTCTCGACAAGCGGACTGCTGACGCCTACGACCGACTGCTGTCGTCGCTCTTCCTGCTCGACCTCGTGCCGGCGTGGGCGTCGAACCGGTTGTCGAGGTTGGTGAAGCGACAAAAGCGGTATCTCACCGACCCTGCCCTTGCTCTTGCGGCAGCCAGGATCGACGAGTCGGTGGTGCTGGCCGACCCTGACCTGCTCGGACGGTTGCTTGACACCTTCGTCACCGCTCAGCTGCGTCCCGAGGTTGATCAACACCACCCGCGAGGGAGGCTGCACCACCTGCGAACAGAGGCCGGGCGGCGGGAGGTCGACCTCGTGGTCGCGTTGTCGGCTTCGAGGTCAAGGCGGGCTCGGCACCGACGCGCAGGGACGCCCGGCACCTGATCTGGATGCGAGACGAGCTGGGGGAGGGTTTCGTGCGTGGGGTGGTGTTCCATACAGGTCCCCAGCCGTTCGAGCTCGACGATCGCATCTGGGCTCTGCCGATAGCCGCGCTCTGGGGGTGATCGGTCGTCGGGTCCGACCTGTAGCTCGCCCATCCCGCACCGCTCTCGATCCCGATCCTTGGTGGTTACCGGTTCGGCCGGGGTGGCACGGGTGGTGTCGATGCCCGGTCGCGCCGTCTGGTCGCGGACGTGACAACGTCGACGCCACACCGCGGCGTGGACGGCCGTTGGCACGGGCGGGTGACGAGCACCACCACAATGTGGGGAGAATCGGTGAGCAACTCTGGGGACTTTCGGCCACCACCTATTTCGAACTGGTGCCGATAGGGCCTATGCAGCCGTCCGGTAGGAGCGCGACGCCGGTCATCGCTCACAGGTCGATCACGAGGTCGGTGGTCGGCCGAACTGAGCAGATGAGAACCTCGTCGTCACTGGGTGACTCGAGAGGTGGGATCTCGTATGACGCCTCTCCGGAGAGCACGGCCGTGGTGCAGGTGTGACAGACGCCGGTGCGGCAGGACCACTGCGTGGGTACGTCGCATGCCTCGGCGAGCTCGAGAACCGATGAGTAGCTGTCTGACCACGTGGCGGTGAGCCCGGAGCGAGCGAAGGTCACCGACGGGCCGGTGCCGGCCGGGCCGGGCGGAAGGTGCGGCGGGGGCCTGTCAGCCGCGACGACGCCAGGGTTGATCGCCGGGCGTGACCCGAAGCGCTCGGTGTGGATGCGGGCAGGGTCGATGCCACTGCCGGCGAGCGCTGCCGCGACGCCGTCCATGAACGACTCGGGGCCACAGACGTACGCCGTCGCGTCGACTGGGAGACCCAGGCCCGTGATCTCCTCCTTCGTCAGTCGCCCCGCCCGCACGCTCGAGTCGGCGGCGACTGGCTGCGCGGGAGTCGTGTAGAAGACGTGGGAGTGTGCCGAGGGGAGTCGGCTGATCAGTTCATCGACCTCGGCGGAAAGGGCCAGGCTCCCCGCGTCGTGAGTGGTGTGGATCCACCAGACCTCGCGCAGGCTGGGCCCGCTCGCGAGTCGATGCAGCATCGACAGCAGCGGTGTGAGACCGATCCCCGCCGAGATGAGCAGCACCGGACCGCTGCCCTCGTCAAGCACGAAACCGCCCCTGGGCGAGGCGACCTCGACCTGGTCGCCGGGTCGCAGGTGGGCGTGCAGGTAGGCGCTGACCAGGCCGCGCGACTCGCGCTTCACGCTGATCCGGTAGTGGCCACCGTCCGGGTCGCCCGACAGGGAGTAGGTCCGCACAGGGACGGGGTCGCCCGCGCCCGGGACGCGCAACGTGAGGAACTGGCCGGGCCGGTACGCCGGCAGCGCGTCGTCCGCGGCGAAACCGAACGACGTCACCTCATCGGTCTCGGCAACGACGCTGGTGACGGTCAGGGCGCGGAAGCCCGACCACAACGGAGGCGAGCCGACCGCCACGCCGGCCGGGGACGCCGCTCCCGGCTGACCCGCCTGCATGCTCCGGAACGACT
This sequence comes from Actinomycetales bacterium, assembly GCA_038230235.1. Taxonomy (GTDB): domain Bacteria; phylum Actinomycetota; class Actinomycetes; order Actinomycetales; family Dermatophilaceae; genus Lapillicoccus. Next base: position 912 of record JBBRNQ010000267.1, on the reverse strand, counting down.
CGCGCCAGCCCGGGCTGAGAGCGGGGATGTCCAGGGCGGCCTTCAGCTGCTCCGGGTCGTGCCCGGGCAGATACAGCAACGCATCGACGTCCGCCACGCTCAGAGCGTGGGGCCCGCGCCTGGTGCGGATGATCTCGTCGCCGGCGGTGACCTGCCCCTCGGTCAGGACCCGCAGGTAGAACCCCGGACGGTGATGAGCGACCAGCAACGACGGGAGCTGCGGCTCACCTATCCTCATCCCCACCCGGAAACAGGTGACGCGCGGCTGGGTGACCTCGAACTCTGCCTCCCCGATGAGGTATCGGTCGCCGATGCAGACCTCGTCATCGCCCAGCCCCTCGACGGTGAAGTTCTCACCGAACGCGCCAGGCTGGAGATCGTCGCGACCGAAGTACTCCTGCCAGTGCCGATAGGACTCGCTCTGGTAGACGAGCACCGCGCGCTGCTCACCCCCGTGCCCCGCGAGGTCCCCTTGCCCGTCGCCGTCGATGTTGAGGCGCCGGACCATGTGGGGGCCTGTGACACCGCTCTTCCAGACGCCCGTGTGCACGACCCTGCCGCGCCACGGCACGTCGCGTGGCATCCCGACGTTGACCGACACCAGCGAGGCCATCGATACGCACCCTCTTCGATCCGTGGGAGCACCTTGTCCAAGGTGCACCCGTGGAGATCCGAACATCGTGACGAAGACTACCCACGTCAGCAACCTGCACAACACAGCCTCGACCTGACGGCGCCGCGGGGGTGTGCAGCTCGTCGACCGGCTGAGTCGCCGACGGCGATCGCTACGCTGTCGGTGTGTGGTCCCTGTGGTCGGAGAACTCGGTCCTGTCGATCTGTTCCCAGGACTCGGTGCTCTCGATCGGCAGCGCCGCGTCCTTCGCGTCGGTCGCGAGCGTCGGCTCGTTCGCC
>JBBRNQ010000266.1:0-3242 GCA_038230235.1 Actinomycetales bacterium | reverse complement strand
TCCCTGGACGCTGAGGGCAGCCTTGGTCGCGGCGCTCTTCTCGGGATAGGCGAGGACCTCGCCGGAGAGGACCACGGCGCCCTGGGTGACCGAGACCGCGACGTGGTCGGAGTTGACGGCGGGCGCCCACTCGAGGGCCCGATCGATCGAGGTCTTGAGCTGGTGGTCCGTGCGGTGCAGTGTCTGAGTCATACCTCCATCCTTCGTCGGAGCGGCTCGGTGGGGAGTGCCATTGGTCCCCTCCCCGGGGTGGGGCCGACGAAGGTGGGAGCCGGGGGGGACCAAGGTCCCGTCCCACCGGGCGCTGGCCGGGGGAGGCTCGGGTGACCCACGTCTCACATTCCCAGATGGAGCCCCTCACATGACCGGTCCCACCCTCGAGCCCGACCTCCTGCAGCGGATGGACCGCTACTGGCGCGCCGCGAACTACCTCTCGGTCGGCCAGCTCTACCTCTACGACAACCCGCTGCTGCGGCGCCCCCTCGCCCTGACCGACGTCAAGCCCCTCACGGTGGGGCACTGGGGCACGACGCCCGGCCAGAACTTCGTCTACGTGCACCTCAACCGCGTCATCCGCGAGCGCGACCTCGACCTGTTCTACGTCTCCGGCCCGGGCCACGGCGGCCCGGCCCTGGTGGCCAACACCTACCTCGAGGGCAGCTACTCGGAGATCTACCCCGACATCAGCCAGGACGAGCACGGTATGAAGCGCCTCTTCACCCAGTTCTCCTTCCCGGGAGGCATCTCGAGCCACGTCTCGCCCTCGACGCCGGGGTCGATCCACGAGGGTGGCGAGCTGGGCTACTCGGTGAGCCACGCGTTCGGCGCGGTCTTCGACAACCCCGACCTGGTCGTCGCCTGCGTCGTCGGCGACGGGGAGGCCGAGACCGGCCCGCTGGCCACGTCGTGGCAGTCGACGAGGTTCCTCAACCCGGTGCGCGACGGCGCCGTGCTGCCGATCCTCCACCTCAACGGCTACAAGATCGCCAACCCGACCATCCTGGCCCGTATCGACCACGACGAGCTGGTGGCCTACTTCCACGGGAACGGCTGGGAGCCGCTGTTCGTCGAGGGCGACGACCCGGTGACGATGCACGAGCTGATGGCCACGGCACTCGACACGGCGCTCGAGCGCATTGCGGCCATCCAGGCCGCGGCCCGGTCAGGTGACACCCCCGAGCCGGGGAGCGCCCCGCGCCCCCGCTGGCCGATGGTGGTCCTGCGCTCGCCCAAGGGCTGGACCGGTCCGAAGTTCGTCGACGGGCTCAAGAACGAGGGCAGCTTCCGCTCGCACCAGGTGCCGATGGTCGTCGACGCCGACCACCCCGAGCACGTGGCCCAGCTCGAGGAGTGGCTGCGCAGCTACGGCCCCGACGACCTCTTCGACGAGCAGGGCACCCTGGTCCCCGAGCTCGCCGCCCTTGCGCCGCAGGGGGACCGGCGGATGGGGTCCAACCCCCACACCAACGGCGGCCTGCTGCTGCGCAACCTCAGGATGCCGGACTGGCGGTCGTACGCCGTGCCCGTCCCCACCCCAGGGGGGGTGCAGGCCCACGACACCGCGGTGCTGGGAGAGTTCCTGCGGGACGTCGTCAGCCACAACCGCGAGACCTTCCGGATCTTCGGGCCGGACGAGACCGCGTCCAACCGGCTCGCCGCCGTCTTCCAGGTGACGAACCGTCAGTGGGACGCGGCCATCACCCCCGACGACGAGTTCCTCGCCCCCGAGGGCCGGGTCCTCGACTCGATGCTGAGCGAGCACCAGTGCGAGGGCTGGCTCGAGGGCTACCTCCTCACCGGTCGCCACGGGCTGTTCAACTGCTATGAGGCGTTCATCCACATCGTCGACTCGATGTTCAACCAGCACGCGAAGTGGCTCAAGGTCACCAAGGAGCTGCCGTGGCGGCGAGACATCGCGTCGCTCAACTACCTGCTGTCGTCGCACGTCTGGCAGCAGGACCACAACGGCTTCACCCACCAGGACCCGGGATTCCTCGACCACGTGGTCAACAAGAAGGCCGACATCGTGCGGGTCTACCTGCCACCGGACGCGAACTGCCTGCTCTCCGTGGCCGATCACTGTCTGCGCAGCCGGCACTACGTCAACGTCGTCGTCGCCGGCAAGCACGCCATGCCCCAGTGGCTGACCGTGGAGCAGGCCGAGGTGCACTGCACGCAGGGCATCGGCATCTGGGACTGGGCCGGCAACGACGCGGGCGCCGAGCCCGACGTGGTCCTCGCGGCCTGCGGCGACACGCCCACCCTCGAGGTGCTGGGCGCCGCCTCGATCCTGCGCGAGCACCTTCCGCAGCTCAAGGTGCGGGTCGTCAACGTCGTCGACCTCATGCGGCTGCAGTCGGCCAGCGAGCACCCGCACGGCCTGTCCGACGCCGAGTACGACGCGATCTTCACCAAGGACAAGCACATCATCTTCGCCTTCCACGGCTACCCGACCCTGATCCACCGGCTCACCTACCGACGCACCAACCACCACCTGCACGTGCGCGGCTACAACGAGGAGGGCACCATCACCACGCCCTTCGACATGCGGGTGCAGAACAAGCTCGACCGCTTCCACCTCGTGCAGGACGTCATCGACCGGCTTCCCCAGCTCGGCGCGACGGCCGACCACCTGCGTCAGAGCATGTCCGACAAGCTGGTGGAGCACTCGCGTTACATCACCGCGCACGGCACCGACATGCCCGAGATCCTCAACTGGGAATGGACCTCGGCGCCCTGACGGGGCGAAGGTGGCAGGAGACACCTCGGTCCACGTCGTCCGGCTCCGAGCCCGGGCAACGTGGACCGAGGGGGTCCTGGGGTGTGACGACCGACTGCGGCTCTCGGGTCAGACGACCTTCACCGGTACGACGGGCGGTGTCGCCCCGTCCAGACGCGGCGGGGTGAACCGCGGCGGCGGGATCGCTTCCGCGGCAGCGGTCTCGCGGGCGAGGAAGGCGCCGAGCTCGGCGATGGTGGACATCAGCGGCGCCGGGAAGACGACGGTGGTGTTCTTGTCGACGCCGATCTCGACCAGGCTCTGCAGGTTGCGCAGCTGCAGGGCGAGAGGGTGGGCCATCATCGTGTCGGATGCGTCGCCGAGGGCGGCGGCCGCGAGCGACTCGCCCTCGGCGTTGATGATCTTGGCGCGCTTCTCGCGCTCGGCCTCGGCCTGGCGGGCCATGGCGCGTTTCATGCTGTCGGGGAGCTGGATGTCCTTGAGCTCGACGAGGGTGACCTCG
>JBBRNQ010000265.1:0-3256 GCA_038230235.1 Actinomycetales bacterium | reverse complement strand
GTGTCACCGAACAGCTCGAGCGCATCCGGCCCCTCGACGACATCCTGCGCAGTGCCGCTGCGGTCGACCAGGAGGCGGCCGCGCTGCGCGACGACATCCAGGTGCGGCAGCGGCGCCTCGCGATGGGCATGATCACCGGGTGGATCGCTGCCCGCGGTCCGCTGCGCGAGGGCCTGACGGTGGAGCAGGCAGGTGACGTGGTGTGGACCCTCACCTCTCCGGAGGTGCACCTGCTCCTGCGCGACACCTGCCGCTGGTCGACGCAGTCCTACCGTGCGTGGCTCGCGCAGGCAGTCGGTGACGGGATCCTCGCCCCCCGGGGGGTGGTCTGAGCGCAGGCCTCCCGCTCGCTGGTTGGTCCCGAGGCCAGGGGCTGACTAAGGCGACCACGTTGTATGAAGAGGTCTACACGTGTGCTCTCATGGAGGCATGTCGTCCACGCTGACCGCGCCCGTGCAGCCCGCGCCCACCCGAGCCGTGTCCCGGCGGGTCTCGTCTCTGCTGACCCTCCCCGAGATGCGCTGGGCCGCGCTGGCCCTGGGCCTATTCGCCCTCGGCGGCCTCCTCCAGCTGGTCGGCGCCCCGGCCTGGACGTGGTGGACGTCGTACCTCGCCTGCTACGTCGCCGGCGGCTGGGAGCCCGGGCTGGCCGGGCTCCGGGCGCTGCGCGAGAAGACCCTCGACGTCGACCTGCTCATGGTCGTCGCCGCCATCGCGGCCGCCGCCATCGGGCAGGTGCTCGAAGGCGCCCTGCTCATCGTCATCTTCGCGACCTCCGGTGCGCTCGAGGCCCTGGCCACCAGGCGCACCCAGGACTCGGTGACGGCCCTGCTCGACCTCGCGCCCGACGAGGCGACCCGCGTGGACCCCGACGGCACGACGAGGGTCGTGCTCGCCCGGGACCTCGCCGTGGGAGACGTCGTGCTCGTGCGCCCCGGCGAGCGCATCGCCGCCGACGGCGTCGTCGTGCAGGGGAGCTCCGACGTCGACCAGTCGAGCATCACCGGCGAGTCGATGCCGGTGGTCAAGGCCGCGGGGGCCGACGTCTTCGCCGGCACCATGAACGGCACCGGTGCACTGCGGGTGCGGGCGTCGGTGCCGGCCGCCGAGACGGTGGTCGCGCGCATCGTCACGATGGTCGAGGAGGCCTCCGCGACGAAGGCCCGCACCCAGCTCTTCGTCGAGAAGATCGAGCAGCGTTACTCCGTGGGCATGGTCAGCGTCACGGTCGCCCTGCTCGTGGTCCCGCTGCTGCTCGGCGCCGAGTTCCAGCCAACCCTCCTGCGGGCCATCACCTTCATGATCGTCGCCTCTCCCTGCGCCGTCGTCCTCGCCACGATGCCGCCGTTGCTCTCGGCCATCGCCAACGCCGGCCGGTACGGTGTGCTGGTCAAGTCGGCAGTGGTGATGGAGCAGCTGGGTCTCACCGACACGGTCGCCCTCGACAAGACGGGCACCCTGACGCAGGGCCACCCCGAGGTCGTCGAGGTCGTGCCCGTGGCGCCCGCTGGCGCACGCGGGTCGAGCGGCAGCACGTCGTACGACGACACGGGGGCGAGCCGCGCACTCGCCCTCGCAGCCGCGGCGGAGACCTCGAGCCAGCACCCCCTGGGTGCGGCCGTCGTCAGGGCGGCCGGAGCTCGCGGGATCGAGCTCGCTCCGGCCACCGACTTCAGGTCGGTACCCGGGCAGGGCGTGCGAGCCACGGTCAACGGCGTGGTCGTCGAGGTGCTGTCACCGAGCGCTTCCCCGGCGCTGGATACCGTTGCCGCGCAGACGATCTCGGCCATCGAGGGGCAGGGAGGTACTGCGGTGGTGGTCGTCCTCGACGGCGAGCCGAGCGCGGTCCTCGGCCTGCACGACGCCGTACGACCTGACGCTGCGCAGGCGGTCGCCGACCTGGCCGCTCTCACCACTCACCCCCCGCTTCTCCTGACCGGCGACAACGCCGCCGCGGCGGCCCGTCTCGCTGAGGGCGTCGGCATCGCCGAGGTCAGTGCGGGCCTGCTCCCCGACGAGAAGGCGGACCGGATCGCCGCCCTGCAGTCGCGAGGCCAGCGCGTGCTGCTCGTGGGCGACGGGGTGAACGACGCACCAGCCATGGCGGCGGCCCACCTCGGCGTGGCGATGGGTCGACGCGGATCTGATCTGGCGCTGCAGACCGCCGACGCCGTCGTCATCCGTGACGAGCTGTCGGCCATCCCGAAGGTCGTCGACCTCTCGCGCCGGGCGCGCGGGGTGGTCGTGGCCAACCTCGTCCTGGCCGGGTGCGTCATCGTCGCCCTGAGCGTCTGGGACCTCGCCGGCACCCTGCCCCTGCCGCTCGGCGTCGCCGGCCACGAGGGGTCGACGGTCGTCGTCGGGCTCAACGGCCTGCGCCTGCTGCGGGCCCAGGCGTGGGAGCGTGCCGGCCGCCCGCGCGCGTGACCCCTCCGGGTCGCGATCGGGAGGGCCCCACTCCGCTCGGGTCGTCCCCGACCCGCCGCACTGCGTTCCCCCCCGCTGCGTTTTACCCCCGTGTGGAACGGGGTGATCCGACGCTCCGATCCGCGACGTTCTACCCCGTACCCCCGGAGACCGAGCGGGGTAAAACGGTGACGGGGTGATCCGTCGCTCCGATCCGCGACGTTCTACCCCGTACCCCCGGAGACCGAGCGGGGTAAAACGGTGACGGGGTGATTTGTCGTGCCCGGTCGCGGGCGATCACCCCACTGCGCGACGGGGACCCATGACCGGGGCGGTCACCCCGATCCGTGCTCATGCAGAAGGGGGATCCTCGGGGCGGGGGGGATCGGGGGCTCGGAGCGGGGTGGCGCTCACCGGTTCTCCGTACGGGGTCGGCGGGGTTCTCCCGCATCCTCTCCCGGACTCGCGCACGCCGCAGGTGCGGGACCTTGGTCCCCACCGAACCCAGACCTGAGTGGAATACACTCAACTTTGGCGACGTTGCCATCGGCGACCAACCCCGATCCAGGTGATCCAGGTCTCGTCACCACGCCCCACCAGACCCGAAGGAGCCCCCATGGCAGGAACCGAGCTCCAGCTGACCACCAAGGCCAACGAGGCCGTCTCGGCCGCCGTGCGCGACAGCGCAGCGCAGGGCCACCCGCACACCGAGACCGCCCACCTGCTGCGTGCGCTCGCCCAGCAGACGGAGACGACGACGCCGACGCTGCTGCAGGCTGCCGGCACCTCGGTCGCCGACACCATCACCGCGGCCGACAAGGTCCTCGCCAACCTGCCCTCGGTCAGCGGC
>JBBRNQ010000264.1:0-3292 GCA_038230235.1 Actinomycetales bacterium | reverse complement strand
GACCGACTGGTGGCCTACCGACAGCTACGACGTCACCTGGCCACCCTGCCCGAGCAGGCCAGCCAGTCCGACGTCGATGACCTGTTCCGGATGCTCAGGTCCAGCGTGACGGCCCCCGCGTCGGTCATCCCGTTGCCTGGCAAGGGACACTCCGCCCACACGCTGGAGCTCGTGCGGAACGCTGTTCGCGGCAACGCTACCGACGTGTCGGCGACCGAGGTGGCTGAGATGGTCGGCATCAGCCGCGCGACCGCCCAGCGCTACCTCAACTACCTGGACCAGCACGGCGTCGTCCGGCTCCGGCTCAAGTACGGCGACGCCGGGCGTCCCGAGCACCGCTACCAGATGCGACAGATGTGACGGGTCCACTTCATTGTCCTGGTCGTCTCCAGCCGGGCTTCCTCGAGAGCGGCACGCACTCGGCCCAAGGGGCCCGGTCCTGGGGCGCGGAGGCGGTGTTCGCCAGCGGACCTTCCGAATTCTGACCCCGTGTCGCCCCAATGCCGCGGTGTGGTCAGTGAGGGGGGTCGAGCCGCTCGACCCCCGGGGACCGAGTGCTCACGAGACGAGCGCCGTCGTCGTGCCGCCCTCGGCCCCGGTGCCCCGCAGGGCTGAGAGGGCTGCGGCCAGGACCCCGCCGTGCTGCGCGAGCGCTGTTCTCGCGGAGGTGACGGAGACGTCGGCGAGCAGGCAGAGCAGGGCGGGCTTCAGCTCGTCGTCGGCGGCCCGCAGGGCGGTGCGGGCGGTGGCCTCGTCGACACCGGCCGCCTCGCACAGGATGCGCACGACACGGCCGCGCAGCTTGGCGTTGGTGGCGACCACGTCGACCATGAGGTTGCCGAAGGTGTGCCCCAGGCGCACCATCACGGCGGTCGAGAAGCCGTTGAGCACCAGCTTCTGGGCCGTGCCCGCCTTGAGCCGGGTCGACCCGGTGACGACCTCGGCCCCGGTGTCGGGCGCGATGAGGTGGTCGACGAGCGGGGCCAGCTCGGCCTGCGGGTTGGCCGTCACGAGGGCGGTGAGCGCGCCCCGCTCACGGGCCACCTCGAGCGCTCCCTGCACGTACGGGGTCCTGCCGGACGCCGTCAGCCCCACCACCACGTCACGGGACGTCACCGCGGCGAGGGCCCGGCGACCCGCCTCCTCGTCGTCCTCCACCCCTTCCACGGCATCGACCAGCGCCTCCGGGCCGCCGGCGTGGTGGGCGAGCACCATCCCGGCTGCCACGTTGAAGGTGGGCCGCAGCTCGGCGGCGTCGAGCACGGCCAGACGCCCCGACGTGCCCGCCCCGACGTAGTGGACCACCCCGCCCCCGCGGATCCGCTCCACCGTCGCGTCGACGAGCAGGGCAAGCTCGGGCAGGGTGGCGGCGACGGCTGGGGCCACCTGCGCATCGGCCTGGTTGAGCAGGGTCAGGACGTCGAGGGCCGATCCCCGGTCGAGGTCACGCGAGGCGTCGTTGCGCTCCTCGGTGGGGGCGAGCACCTGCACCTCGCGCGCCCGTTCTCGCTCATGCTCCACAGGGACAAAGTTACTTTCTGTCGACGCCTGCCGTCAACGATGTCAACACATTACCTCGTCGGACGGACCATCCGTCAGTCGGACGAATGGAGCGTCAGCTCTCGACCCGGTGCCCTCGCACCGCCTCGCGGGTGTGGGCCACGGCCTCCTGGACGCGGTCGAGATCGCGGTGGGCCACGGCGATGTAAAGGCAGTCCACAACCGTGAGGGCCGCGATCCGGCTGGCCGTGGCCCCCGACCGCAGGGGGGTCTCCCGAGCCGCCGTCAGCAGCACGATGTCGCTGTCCTGGGCCAGCCGCGAGAGCGGGAAGTTGGTCACGGCCACGGTCGTGGCGCCGCCGGCCTTGGCGACGGCCATCGCCTCGATGGTCTCGCGGGTGGTGCCGGAGTGCGAGATGGCGACCGCGACGTCGCCGGGGCCCAGGAGCGCTGCGCTGGTGAGGCAGATGTGGGGGTCGTTCCACGAGAAGGCGACGACGCCGATGCGGTGCAGCTTCTGCTGGGCGTCGGCACCGACCGTGGCGCTGGCCCCCATGCCGTAGATGTCGACCCGACCGGCCGAGGCGATGGCGTCCGCGGCGCGCGTCAGGGCGACCCGGTCGAGCTGCGCGGCCGTCTCCTCGACCGCGCTCGCGTCGACGAAGGCGACCTTCGAGATGATGTCGTCGATCGAGTCACCCTCGCGGATGTCGGTGTCGGCCAGGACCCTCGATCGGGGCTGGGCCGACTCCGCCGCGAGGGCGAGGCGCAGCTGGGGGTAGCCGGGCAGGCCCAGCCGCTTGCAAAAGCGCAGGACGGTGGTCTCCGACGTGGAAGCCTGGACGGCGAGCTCGCTGATGGTCAGGGCGGCGGTGCCCTTCGCGTCGGCGAGGACGCAGGCGGCGACCCGGTCCTCGGCCGGGGAGAGCGACGGCCGCAGGCCGCGGAGGCGCACGAGGAGACCGGCCGGCGAATCGGGGGTCTCGTCGGTCGAGGAGGAGGGAGGCATGCCGTCAACCTAGCGGCGTCGAGCCCCGCCCGCGGCGCGAATTCGGTCAACGACTGGCGGCTTGTCGAGTTCGCGGGGAAATGACGAGCCGGCCCGGCCGCTCTGGCGCGCCGGCCGCTCAGGAGCCTCGACCGCTCAGGAGCCTCGGCCGCTCAGCGGCCCCGACGCGCCGTACCGAAGAGGCTGCGGGTGATCTCGCGGCCGAGCACGGTGCCCGCCGACCGCACCATCGAGCGGAAGGCGGACGACTTCACGACCTGCTCGACCATCGACGGCTCCTGCTTGGTCGGACGTGGCGCGGGCGCCGTGGGAGCCGGCGCCGGGGGGGCCTGCGAGGCGGCCGGCGCCGGCTCGAGGCGCGCGCGGAGCATCTCGTAGGCCGACTGGGGGTCGACCGCGACGGCATACCGCTGCAGCGGCGAGGCCGCGACGATGCCGGTGAGCACGGCCTCGTCCGCCGGGGCCATCAGCGACTGGGGCGCGCGCATGCGCGTCCACGCGACGGGGGTCGGGGCGCCCTTCTCCGACAGGACGGTGACGACGGCCTCGCCGGTGCCGAGCGTCGTGAGCAGCTCACCCAGGTCGTAGCCGCTCTTTGGGTAGGTGGAGACCGCGGCCGTGAGGGCCTTGGCGTCGTCGGGCGTGAAGGCGCGCAGGGCGTGCTGCACGCGGTTGCCGAGCTGCGCGAGCACGTCGCCGGGCACGTCCTTCGGTGACTGGGTGACGAAGAAGATGCCGACGCCCTTGGACCGGATCAGGCGCACGGTCTGGGAGATGGCGCTG
>JBBRNQ010000263.1:0-3325 GCA_038230235.1 Actinomycetales bacterium | reverse complement strand
GGTCGCCGCGCCCGACTGCGAGATCCGTTGCGTCGTGATCCGCCCCGTCGGTGAGGGACCGTGGCCGTCCGTGCTGTTCTACAGCGACATCTTCCAGCTCACCGAGTCCACCCTCCGCACTGCGCGCCGACTGGCGTCGTACGGTTTCGCCGTCTGGGCGCCGGAGATCTACCCGCGCGGGCTGCCCGGGGTCGCACTGGCGTTCGACGACGCCGGCAAGGTGGCCGGGATGGCCGGGGCGGCGGCGACCACGACGGCCCAGTTCGACTCCGATCGGGTCGCCCTGCTCGACCACCTGGTCGGTCGGCCCGACGTCGGCGAGGTGTTCTGCGTGGGGTTCTGCATCGGCGGCCACCTGGCCTTCCGCGCCGCGTTCGACGAGCGGGTCTCGGCGACGGTGTGCTTCTACCCCACCGGGTTGCAGGATGGGAGCCTCGGCGCCGACGCCGACAGCGGGACCCTCGCCCGGGCCGCCGACGTCGCCGGCCGGATGATGGTCGTGTTCGGCACGTTGGACCCACACGTCCCGGCACAGGCGCGCCTGCAGGTCCTCACGACGCTGTACGGAGTCGGGTCCGAGCACGTCGAGCTGCACGTCTACGCCGGGGGCGAGCACGCGTTCATGCGCGACATCGGGCCGCGGCACGACCCGGACCTCACCGATGCGGCACTGGCCGCGGCGGTGTCCTTCCTGACCCGCCGCTGAGCCGACCCCGTCGCGACATCATCGCGAGCTGCTACGGGGAATCTTCGGCGACGTCCTGGACGACTTCGTTGCGCCGCAGGGGCGCTGGCACGTACGGCGGGTCGAAGCGGGCCCACTTCGGCGAACCCACCGGCGTCAGCCCGGCGGCCCCCACCGCGGCCTGGAGCTCGGTGGAGTGCTTCTCGAAGGAGGCCCGGGTCCAGCGACCTCGGTACCGACGTGCGGCGGCGAGCCCGCCGGGGCGATGGTGGAGCTGCACCTCGGGACTGGTCGGTGCGGGTGCGTTCTCCACGGTGACCGACGAGGGCAGGACGAAGGCCACGGCGTACTCGCCGTGCGTGGTCTCCCGCTGCTGCACCGGCTCGGTCAGCGCGACCTGCTCCGGGTCGCGCTGGATGACGGGGGCGGTCATGGCCAGCTTGCTGGCCGAGCGGTTCTGCCCGCTGATGTACCCGAGCAGGGTCCGGAAGGCCGTGTTGCCGGCCTCCTCGAACGCCCCCCGTATGACGACCTCCGCGACGACGTACGGGGCGTAGCGCCTCAGCTCGAAGTCGTCATACGTCCGGACGACGTCGTAGGCCTGCTGCTCGGTCACCCCAGGGACGCTACTCGCCTCGCGTCATCGAGGTCCGACGGCCGGGTCAGACGCCGCCCTCGAGCTCGGCCACGTCGTCCGCGCTGAGCTCGACCTCGGCCACGGCCAGGTTCTCCTCGAGGTGCGCCAGGCTCGAGGTGCCAGGGATGAGGAGCACGTTGTCGCGGTGCCCGAGCAGCCACGCGAGGCCGACCTGGGCGGGGGTGGCGCCCCGCCGCAGGGCGACGGCCCGTACGGCGGCGTTGTCGGTGACCTTGGGCAGGTGGGGGAAGGCCGAGCCGAGCGGGAAGTAGGGGACGTACGCGATCCCGGAGCGGTGGCAGAGGTCGAGCACGTCGGCGTCGCTCTGGTCGAGCAGGCTGAAGGCGTTCTGCACGCAGACGATGCCGGCCTGGTCGATGGCCTGCTGCACCTGGGCGAGGCTCGCGGTGGAGATGCCGATGCCGGCGATCTTGCCCTCCTCACGCAGCGCGACCATCTCGGCGAGCTGGTCCTCCAGCGTCACCTGCTGGGCTGCGGGCAGCGCGTGCTCGCCATCCATCAGCCGCAGGTTGACGGCTCCCAGCTGCTCGACACCGAGGCTGCGCAGGTTGTCGTCGACGGCGGAACGCAGCTGGTCGGGCCGCTGCCCGGGCAGCCAGCCGCCCGCCTCGTCGCGGAAGGCGCCCACCTTCGAGACCAGCACCAGGTCGTCGGCGTAGGGGTGGAGGGCCTCGCGGATGAGGGCGTTGGCGACGTCGGGCCCGTAGAACTGCGCGGTGTCGATGTGGTCGACGCCGAGCTCGACGGCGCGGCGCAGCACGGCCACCGCGGCGTCGTGGTCGCGCGGGGGTCCGATGACGCCGGGGCCCGGCAGCTGCATCGCGCCGAAGCCGACGCGGTGCACGGGCAGGGAGCCGAGGGAGGAGGTGTCCATGCTCCTCACGCTAACCGCGCCGTCCTTCGGGCACCTCCCTGCGGAGGCAGCCCCGCTGGGCCACCGCGGTCGGAGATCGACCGTGAGGGCGAAGATGCCGAGCCATCCGCTCGGTCGTCATCACGCAGACGAGCCGGTGAGCCGCTCGTAGACACCGACCTCGGACCCGAGCCACCACTCCCCGATCCCGGGGAAGGCGGCGAGCACCCGCTCGTGATCCCAGTCGTCGACGACGTGGTGCTCGTGCGGGTTGCCCTCGATGTGGCCCTGCGGGTAGTGGACGACCGGGATCGAGAGGTAGACGGCCCGCTGCGCCGCGGTGGCGGCGCGGTCCCACAGGGCGAGTGCGTCCTCCTCCGTCATGTGCTCGGCGACGTCACCCAGGATGACGACGTCCGCGGACGGCAGGTCGACCTCACGGGCGTCGCCCACGATGACCTCGTCGTAGTAGTCGTGCAGCCGGTACGTCGTGACGTAGGGCTCCCAGATCTCGACGCCGGTGATCCGGCCGACCTCGGGCCCGGCGAGCAGCTTGGCGTAGGTGCCCACCCCCGGACCGATGTCGAGGACCGCCAGCGGGTGGTCGTGGGCGAGGGCGAGCACCCGCTCCCGGGTCCAGTCCTTGCCTTCTGCAGAGCTCATGGGCATGCAGCGGAACTACCCCCTGCGCCCCCTCGGCCAAACGCCACCCTCACGTGCTGATGATGCGCCCCCGGTGAGGTGGGCCAAGGCGTGTCTCGCGTCGCTGGCGATGCCCGCGGTGAAAGGCGGTGGCCGCGAGGACGAGCAGCACGACGGCGGCGACCGAGCCGGCCGGGACGCGCCCGTCGGTCCGACGGCCGCGCCACGCATGGTCGGCCTGGCTGGACAGGACGGATCCGGTGCTCTGGTGGGACAGGGCCGAACCGTTGCTCTGGTGGGACATCAACGAGGACGCCGACAGGGCCGACAGGATCGACCCGGCCGAGGCGAACGAGCCGACGCTCGCGACCGACGCGAAGGACGCGGCGCTGCCGATCGAGAGCACCGAGTCCTGGGAACAGATCGACAGGACCGAGTTCTCCGACCACAGGGACCACACACCGACAGCGTAGCGATCGCCGTCGGC
>JBBRNQ010000262.1:0-3436 GCA_038230235.1 Actinomycetales bacterium | reverse complement strand
GGTGGGGGGTGGGTCAGCGGGGCGCGAGGTGGCGACGCAGGAAGTCCATGGCCGCGGGGTAGGCGTCGAGGCGGTTCACCCGCTTGGCCAGGCCGTGGCCCTCGTCGGCGTAGACCCGCAGCTCGCACGGCACGCCGCGACCGGTGAGGGCGGCGTGGATCTGCTGCGCCTCCCCGAGCGGCACCCGCGGGTCGTTGGCCCCGTGGATGACGAAGAGCGGGGCACGGATGGCGTCGAGGTGGGTCAGGGGCGATGCCATCTCGAGGAAGGCGCGGTCGTGCTCCAGGCTGCCGTACTCCTTCTCCCGGTAGGCGCGGCGGTAGTCGGAGGTGTTCTCGAGGAAGGTCACCAACGACGACATGCCCACGATGTCGACACCGGCCGCCCAGCGCTGCGGCTGCATCGAGACCCCGGCGAGCACCATGTAGCCCCCGTAGGAACCGCCCCACAGCGCCGCCCGCGCCGGGTCGAGGCCGAGGGTCGGCAGCCACTCGTGCAGGGCGGCCAGGTCGGCGACGGAGTCGAGGCGCCTGTCGACGTCGTCGAGCCCGTACCAGCGCTTCCCGTAGTCGGTCGAGCCCCGTACGTTGGGCACCAGCACGGTGAAGCCCAGGACGGTGAGGGCCTGCACGACGACGTTGAAGCCGCGCCGGGCCGACGCTTCCGGGCCTCCATGGACGTGGACGACGCTCGCCCCGGTGACCTCGGGGTCGGCGTCGCCGCTGGCGGCGTAGACGAAGCAGGGCACCCGCTCCCCGTCGGGCGTCGGCACCCGGTGCGTCGTGGGTTCGGCGAGCCGGGCCCGCAGACCCGCCGGTACGGCGTCGCGCCCGTCGACGACGCGGGTCGCGCCCCCCGTGGTCGCGTCGACGAGGAAGAGCGACCCCGGGTCGGTGGCGGTGGTGAGCGAGACGAGCAGCCGGCTCCCGTCGCCCGACCAGACCACCGTCGGCACACCCTCACCGGGAAGGTCGACGTCGCAGCGCTTCTCGCCGTTCTCACGGTGGATCGCGAGGGTCGTCACCCCGTCGTCGAGGGTGCCGATGCACAGCGCGCGGCCGTCCGGGGAGGCCCACAGCTGCAGGTCGTGTCGGTCGTCCTCGACCAGCGTCGTCCAGTCTCCGTCGAGGTCGAGCCGCATCACGGCGAGCAGCTCGCGCTCGTGGTTGGAGGCGAGCACGAGGCCGCGGTCGTCACTGGCCCAGGCGATGTCGACGTGGAGGGCGTCCTCCTCGTCGTCGGTGAGACCGTCCTCCCGCGCGAGCGACGTCGCGCCGGTCGTCGGCCCGGTGCGGGTGACGACGGTCGAGCAGGGTCGCAGGCTGAGACGGGTGACGGCGCTGGAGCGCCCGTCGTGCGACACGGCGGTCTCGACGACGTAGCCCCCAGCGGCGTAGACGACCTCCTCGTCGCCGGTGGTGAGGTCCCGGACGACCACGTCCATGTCGACGCCGTTGCGGCGGTTGGTGGAGTAGACGACCGACGTGGCGGTGACGTCGTGCAGGTCGTGCAGGAACGCGGGGTCGTGCACCAGCGGCTCGAGGTCGTCGAGGGTCGCCGGCCGGCCGAGCGGGGTGCCGAGGTCGAGCAGCGAGAGCTGGGTGTGCTCGTCACCCCCGTTGTCGTGGGTGACGACGATGGCGCGGCGGCCGGGCAGGTAGCGCCCGGTGCACCGGCTCGGCAGGGCGGTCAGGGGCGTCCGGGTGCCGTCCAGGGCGATCTCGACGAGCTGGAGGCTGCCGAGCTCGTCGGTGCCGGCGAGCACCCGGTCGTCCTCGTCGACGTCGAAGCCGGTCCAGGACCGCACCGCGAGCAGGTCGCGCACGAGGGCCAGAGGGTCGCGGTCACTGCGTTCGTGGGTGC
Source organism: Actinomycetales bacterium (assembly GCA_038230235.1). Classification (GTDB taxonomy): domain Bacteria; phylum Actinomycetota; class Actinomycetes; order Actinomycetales; family Dermatophilaceae; genus Lapillicoccus. Next base: position 1,573 of record JBBRNQ010000262.1, on the reverse strand, counting down.
TGCGTTCGTGGGTGGCGCGTTCGTGGGTGCCGCGTTCGGGAGTGGCGTGGTCGGGGGGAGGCGCCATGTCGTCGAACCTACGCGCGGGAGGGCTCGAGGAGTGCCGCGACCCGCGCGGCGTGGGCCCTGCCGACCTCGCGACCAGCTGCGGCCGACGGGCGTCGGGTGGACGGCGACAGCGGGTTGGCGCCGAACGCGGCCAGGGAGGCGGCGTCGGCGTGGATGACGTGGACCGCGGCGGAGCCCAGGTCGATCAGCTCGTCGGCCAGTGGGCGACCGAGCACGGTCGGCCCGTCGGGCAGGGTGGGAGAGAGCACCAGGACGACGTCGCAGCCCGCCGCGACGTCGGCGTTGGCGCCGGAGTGGACGCCGCCGTCGACGTACTGACGGTCCCCGATGGTCACCACGGGCCAGATGCCGGGGACGGCGCAGCTCGCGGCGACGGCGAGCGCGAGGTCGACTCCGCTGCCACCGTCGATCACTCGACGGTCGCCGGAGCGCGCGTCGACGGTGACGATGCGCAGGTCGCGCGCGGGCCACTCGGGGCGAGGCAGGCGGGTGCGGATGACGGCGAGCCGCTCCTGCGGCGCAACGGTGTCGGCGGCGAGGGCGAAGGCTCCGACGGCTCGCCGTACCTCGGCCGCCGATCTCGCCGAGGCTGTCGCGGTGGCGAGGCGCTGACCGAACGAGGTGAGGTCGAGGTCGGCGGAGAGCTCCGTCGTCGCCTCGACGCGCTGTGCGGCGTACAGGTGATCCAGGGTGGCCCCGGCGTCGGCGCCGGAGGCGGCGGTGACCTGGGCCCCGACGACGGAGCCGGCGGACGTCCCCACGACGACGTCACTGCCCATGACCCGCTCGGCGAGCGCGGCGTCGACGTCGGCGAGTCCCCTCAGCACCCCCAGCTCCCAGGCAATGCCCGCCAGCCCACCACCCGCGAGGACGAGGGCCAGGGTCGGTGTCCGGGAGACGTTCGTCGCCCCGTCGGGCTCGGGAAGGTCGGCGTTGCTCATGCCTGACCCAACGACGGCCGGGGCGCAGACCATTCCGCTACCGTGACTCTCGTCGTGCTGTGACTACGCCACACGTGGCTGTGTTGCTGTGTGGCTGCGTGCTAGGTGCTGCGTGCTCGTGCCTTCGTGGCGACCTTCAGGGGGTTCGCGCCCCGCTCACTATCGCTCTACCTGTCCCACCAGCGCTCTAACCTGTCCCACCAGCGCGTGGCCTGTCCGAAACTGCGCTTTACCTGTCCCACCATCCCTGTACGCGTCCCACCAGCGCCTGGCCTGTCCGAAACTGCGCTCTGCCTGTCCCACCATCCCTGTACGCGTCCCACCAGCGTCCTGACTGCGGCCCGAGAGGACCTGCCATGAGGGTTTTCGTCCCCGGTGTGAAGGTGGGCCACTGGACCGACCCTGTGGGTCAGACCGGGTGTACGGTCGTCGAGCTGCCGGCCGGGACGACGGCGTCGTACGAGTGCCGTGGAGGTGCGCCCGCGTCACGTGAGCTGACCGTCCTGGAGCCGGACAAGTCCGTCACCCAGGTCGATGCCGTGCTGCTCACCGGTGGATCGGCC
>JBBRNQ010000261.1:0-3500 GCA_038230235.1 Actinomycetales bacterium | reverse complement strand
GTGTGGCGATCTGCGACGCTGTCGGTCTGACCGCCGGGTCGTCGTCACCAACTGGCTGGCGGGGGATGAATGCCCGGCAGATGGCGAATCGGCGGGCGACCGCAGACCACGCGATGATCAGCGCCCTCTTGTGCCGCGGTGGTGGTGGTCGGCTCAGCCCACAGTGGGCGGAAGGACGCGCTCATCAGCTGGGCGTGGGCCTCTCCGGCTGGCAGCATCTGCACGCGACGGGCGTGACGCTGTCGGCAAGAAGGCGGCTGCATCTTCATCCATCCATCTCACCTTGCTGCCAAGCTCAGACGTGGTGACCGCGACGCCCCAGAGGTGCGCCACCACGTCGACGGTCGTCGTCGGGAGTCACGACGGGTATGTGGCTGGTGGGCGAGGGTCTCGGCGATCCGCAGCTCAGTGACGTTGACCCGTTGGCCAGCTCCGTGTCGCCGGGCCCGAAGCTCGCCGCAGCGAAGTCCGGCTCGCCCAGCGCGTCGGTCGAGTCGGTACCGATCCACGCGAGGTCGTCAACCAGCGCGGGATCGGGAGGTGTACCCCCGGCCGGACCCCGCGTGATGATCGCCTCGACCTCGGCCCTCGTGAGGCGAGAACGAAGAGTCCCGTTGGGTGGTCCGACCTGCGCCACCCGACCGTCCCCCGTGATGGTCACCGTGATGGTCACCGTGCCGCCTGCCGCCACGTTCGAGGACGCTGCGCATGCCGTGCCGCAGGTCCCGGGAGGTGATCGTCGACACGCCAAGCGGTAGCGCCGATGCCGTAACCGAGGCAGCCGACGCAAGACGTCCGCGCCGACGAGGGTCGGACCCTATCGGCGCGGACGCCCTTGTTGCGGTTCAGGCCACGCGGGTCAGGTGGGGGGCAGGACGTCGACCTGCGCCGCCACGCCGTCCTTGCTCAGCAGCCCGACGGGGCAGGTCATGCCGTTGGGCCCGTGGTTGCAGTAGCCACCCGGGTTCTTGTGCAGGTAGCCCTGGTGCAGGTCCTCGGCGAGGTAGTAGGGCCCGGCGTCCTCCGCGGAGCGGATCTCGGTCGAGATCTCGCCGTGACCGGCGTCGGTGAGCACCTTCTGGAAGGCGTCGCGGGTGGCGATCGCCGCGGCCTGCTGCCCCGGGGTCGTGTAGTAGATCGCCGACCGGTAGGCCGTGCCGACGTCGTTGCCCTGCCGGTTGGCCGTCGTCGGGTCGTGGTTCTCCCAGAACTCCTTGAGCAGCAGCTCGGCGCTGGTGACCGACGGGTCGTAGACCACGTGCACGGTCTCGGCGTGCCCGGTCAGCCCGGTCGTCGACTCGTTGTAGGTCGGGTTGGGGGTGTAGCCGCCCATGAACCCGACCGACGTGACGAAGACTCCTGGCTGCTTCCAGAAGATGCGCTCGACGCCCCAGTAGCAGCCCATGGCGAGGTAGATGCTCTCGAAACCTGAAGGGTAGGGCCCCTCGAGCGGCGTCCCGAGCACCACGTGGGTGGGGGCGACCGCGAAGGGCCGGGTCTCACGACCCGAGAGGGCGTCCTCGCGTGCGACCATCGTCGACTTCTTGCCGAACCCGAACATCTGCTCCACCTGTCCTCTGCAATCGTCACGGCCGGGTCCCCGGCCTCCCTGTGGACAACGACCGGTGCCCCACGACCATTCCGTCGGCCCACCTAGACTCCCGCAGGTGACCGCCCCGGGGCTCGAGACCACCGACGAGACGCCGTACGACGCGCCGTACGGTGAGACGCCCGTCGCCTCACCCGAGGCGCAGGCGCCGCTGGAGACGCTCCGCTCCGTCTTCGGCTACGACGCCTTCCGCGGTGACCAGCAGGAGATCGTCGAGCACGTCGTCGCGGGCGGTGACGCGCTCGTGCTCATGCCCACCGGGGGCGGCAAGTCGCTGTGCTACCAGATCCCGGCGCTGGTGCGGCCCGGCACCGGCGTCGTCATCTCGCCGCTGATCGCGCTCATGCAGGACCAGGTCGACGCCCTCACGGGGCTCGGGGTGCGGGCCGGCTTCCTCAACTCCACGCAGGACGCCTCGACCCGCCGCGAGATGGAGCGGGCCTACACCGAGGGGCGGCTCGACCTGCTCTACCTCGCGCCCGAGGCGCTGCGCAGCTCGTGGACCCTCGACCTGCTGGGGCGCGGCGACATCGCGCTCTTCGCGATCGACGAGGCGCACTGCGTGGCGCAGTGGGGGCACGACTTCCGGCCCGACTACCTCATGCTCACCCTGCTCAAGGAGCGGTGGCCGCAGGTGCCGCGGATCGCGCTGACCGCCACCGCGACCGCCGCCACCCGGGCCGAGATCGCGACCAACCTGTCGCTGACCGACGCGCGCCACTTCGTGGCCGACTTCGACCGGCCCAACATCCAGTACCGCATCGTGCCCAAGGCGGAGCCGCGCGCGCAGCTGCTCGACCTGCTGCGCACCGAGCACGCCGGGGACGCCGGGATCGTCTACTGCCTCTCGCGCGCCTCGGTCGAGGCGACGGCGGAGGCACTGGTCAAGGCGGGCATCCCCGCGCTGCCCTACCACGCGGGTCTCGACGCCTCCGTGCGCTCGCACCACCAGAGCCGCTTCCTGCGCGAGGACGGGCTCGTGATGGTCGCGACGATCGCCTTCGGTATGGGGATCGACAAGCCCGACGTGCGCTTCGTCGCGCACCTCGACCTGCCGAAGTCGGTGGAGGGCTACTACCAGGAGACCGGTCGCGCCGGACGAGACGGGCAGCCCGCGACGGCGTGGTTGGCCTACGGACTCTCCGACGTCGTGCAGCAGCGGCGGATGATCGACACCTCGCCGGGTGACCTCGCCCGCCGCCGCGCCCAGGGCGCGCACCTCGACGCGATGCTCGCCCTCTGCGAGACCACGGAGTGCCGTCGCGGGCAGCTGCTGCGCTATTTCGGGCAGGAGCCGGGTGGCCCCTGCGGCAGATGCGACACCTGCCTCGTGCCGCCCGCGGTGTGGGACGCGACCATCCCCGCGCAGAAGCTGCTCTCGACCGTGGCCCGGCTGGCGCACGAGCGCAACCAGCGCTTCGGCGCCGGTCAGAGCATCGACATCCTCCTCGGGAAGCGCACCCCCAAGGTGGCCCAGCACCACCACGACGACCTCTCGACCTTCGGCATCGGCGCCGACCTCACCGAGCAGCAGTGGCGGGCCGTCGTACGGCAGCTGCTGGCTCGGGGACTGCTCGCGGTCGAGGGCGACCACGGGACCCTGGCCCTCACGCCCGGCAGTGCCGAGGTGCTGGGGCGGCGGCAGGAGGTCGAGCTGCGGGTCGACCCGACGCCGGCGAAGGGGCGTCGAGGGTCGGGGGAGCGGTCGTCGAAGTCGTCGCGGGGGGCTGCCGCGGCCGACCTGTCGCCGGAGGCGCAGCCGGTCTTCGAGCGGTTGCGGGCCTGGCGGGCGGCCACGGCCAAGGAGGCCGGGATGCCGGCCTACGTGATCTTCCACGACGCGACCCTGGCCCAGATCGCGGGCGACGCGCCGGGGGACCTCGCTGCGCTG
>JBBRNQ010000260.1:0-3533 GCA_038230235.1 Actinomycetales bacterium | reverse complement strand
GGGGGTCAGTCGAGGTCGTCGTTGAGGCGACCGAGGAGGAGGGCGAGGGCTCCGAGGTCGTCGACGTTCCAGCGGCTGAGAGCCTCGGCGATCCGGGCCCGACGGGCCGAGAGGGCAGCGGTGAGCAGCTCGCTGCCGGTGTCGGTGAGGTGCAGCAGGCGAGCGCGGGCGTCGCTGGGGGACGGGAGGCGCTCGAGCAGGCCGATCCGCTCGAGCACCGTGATGTTGCGGCTCATCGTCGACTTGTGCAGGCGCAGGCGCTCGGCCACGTCGGCGGCCCGCACCCCACCGGTGAGCGTCTCCGACAGCTCGACCACCGTGACGAGGACGGCGTAGGAGGCCGGGTCGAGGTCGGGGTGCACCTCGGCGGCGATGGCGCCGGACGTCGCTCGCGCTCGCCGAAGCAGCCGGGTGAGCTCGCGCTCGACGCCGGGAAGGCCGGGTCGGTTGGGCACGGGCAGACCTCTCGTGGGAGCGCCTGCGCTCGGGCCGGGCAGACGGCGATGGTGCCGACACCGTAGCGAATGACGCTGGACGGCGAAGAGGTTGGGGGTGCGTCACCTCCCGGCCGGGCCCACGCCCCGGCCTCAGCGCGGGTCGCTGACCCGGCCGACGAAGAGCGGGGTGCCGGACTCCACGTCGTGGATGACGAAGAAGAAGGGCCGGTCGAGGACGATCTCCGTCGGGCCTGCCTGGGCAGCCGTGTCGGTCATCATGACCACCGCGGTCGCGGCGGCTGCCTCGGTCCCTTCCTCGTCGACGGTGATCGTGGCCTGGTGATAGACGTTGTCGATCAGCAACGCCTCGTCGGACGTCATCCCCGTGAAGTCGGCCCGGTCGGTGAAGGCGACGTGCATGCCCAAGTCCTCGAGCGTGCCCTTCAGCGGCGTGGTGCCCCATCTCAGGTCGAAGCGGGGCAGGACGACGAGAAGTGGGGCGGCACCTGACGTCTGGCCGCTGAACGACTGCAACATCGTCGACAGGCCGGTCGAGAGCCGTGTCACCAGCTCCTTCTCGCGCCCGGGGTCGGGGAGCAGGAGGGTCATCGCCAGCTGCTGCCCGGCGTACGGCAGCTGCGCTCCCCGCCAGCCGTCGCCCTCGGCGGAGGCGGAGGCGACAGTGCTCGAGCTCATCATGGGGACCTCGGCCACGCTCCCGTCGGCCAGGTGGAAGGGCCCCGGTGTGGTGGCGTTCTTGTCGAACGCCCGGTGCCAGGGGGCCTTGAGGTGGAGCGCGTTGACGAGGACCAGCCGCGTGCTGTCGTCGAGGGAGCGCGGCGGGAGCAGGTCGCGGATGAGGCCGGCGGTGTGGTCGGCGGTCCAGCTGTTGATCTTCATCCGGGCCGGCTCGGCCGCCTTGACGTAGTCGACGAGCTCCATCCCGGCTCCGTAGCTGGCGGCCAGCTCGTCGAGGAACGGCTGCTTCCACGTCGTGCCGTCCTGACCGAAGAGCGCACTCGCCACCTCGAGTGCGACCGTAGCGTCCTCCTTGCTGCCGTTCTTCTTCGTGCCGGCCCGGGTCGCCAGGTGCTGGGTCACGGCGTTGACGCCGCGGTCGAGCTCGGCGGCCGAGGTCGACCCGAGCACGGTGTCCATCTCGTCGGCGGTCGTTCCCCGGGTGCCGGCCCGGGTCATGGCCAGGGCCAGGGCCACGGAGTACGGCGAGCACACGAGGTTGCCCGTGGTGGCGGCGAGCCGGCCGACGACGGCGCCGGTGAAGGTGGTCAGCATCCGGCTGCCCGCGGCGAGGTCACCCGCCGCTGCCGGGCGCCGGGCCAGTGAGGAGCGGGCGCTCGGGCTGGCGGCCGCGGTCGAGCCGCACCCGGCCAGGGCACCGAGCAGGGCCGGGCCTCCCACGCCGAAGGCGGCGAGCGCGAACAGGAGAGAACGGCGGTCGGGGCCGGTGGGCGTGGTCGGCAGGACAGGTGTCGTCATACCCCTTGTGACACGGGCGGGCTCTCGATCGTTCCGTGAGCCCTCAACCCACCAGTGCGTGCTCGTGCGCGAAGACCACGATCTGCACCCGGTCGCGCAGTGACAGCTTGCGCAGGATCGCCCCGACGTGGGTCTTGACCGTCGACTCGCTGGCGAAGATCGAGGCGCTGATCTCGGCATTCGACAGACCGCGCGCCACCCCCGCGAAGACCTCGCGCTCCCGGTCGGTCAGGTCGAGGTAGGCCGCCGGGGTCGGGGCGGGGTCGACGAACCTCCCCTCGAGCAACGACGTCAGGTCGGCCGGAGCGAGCACCGCGTTGCCGGCGTGGACGGTGCGGATGGCGTCGCGCAGGAGGATCGGGGTGATGTCCTTCAGCAGGAACCCGCTGGCGCCGTAGCGGATCGCGGTCGCTGCGCGGTCGTCGAGGTTGAAGGTCGTGAGCACCACGACCCGGACCGGCGTCGAGCGTCGCGACACCCGCTCCGGCAGGAAGATCTGCCGGGTCGCCTCGACCCCGTCCATCTCCGGCATCCTGATGTCCATGAGCACCACGTCGGGTGAGTGCTCGTCGACGGCACGCACCGCCTCGACACCGTCGCCCGCCGTCGCGACGACGGTCATACCCTCCTGGGCGTCCACGATCACCTTGACACCCTCGCGGAAGAGGTCCTGGTCGTCGACCAGCAGCACCCGGATGTCCCTCTCACTCACGTCACGACCCGCCTCACCGGCACATAGGCCGTCACGGTGAAGGTCGGGCCGTCGGGTCCCACCCGACGACGGACGTCGAGACGCCCGCCCACCGAGTCGACCCGTCGCCGCATCCCCTCGAGCCCCTGCCCTGGAGTGCGGTCGGGGGGAGGGACCGCAGTGGTCTCGGCCAGCGTGGTCCCGCTCGGTGGGGTCTCGGCTGCCGGGGTCTCGTGGCCCGGGGTCTCGTGGCTCGGGATCTCCTGGGTCGCGGCCACGGACGCGGCCGCGGTGGCCGCTGGTCCGGGCTCCGGGACCAGCTCGACGTTGCTGACCTCGATGCGCAGGTCGCGCTCGAGACCGCTGCCGGGCCAGTGCCGCTCGACCCGGACCGGGTGGCTGCGCAGGCCGTGACGGACGGCGTTGGTCAGCATCTCCTGCAGCACCCGGTGGGCGAACACCTCGAGCTCGGGCGGCAGCGGCTGGGGCTCGCCGACCTCGTCGACCACTACCTCACGGCCGCTGGCGCGGACTCCCTCGACGAGTCCGGCGAGGCCACCGGGGGTCTGGCCCCCGGGGGTGGGGGAGAGCACGCGACGCACGTCCTGCAGCGAGGCACGAGCCGACGTGGCGATGGTGGCGAGGGTGGTCTTGAGCTGGTCGGCGTCGTCGGGGAGGTACTGCGCCGACTCGGCCTGGGCCAGGATCACGGCGAGCGAGTGCCCGACCACGTCGTGCACGTCGCGGCCGAGCTGCGCCTGCTGCTCACGCAGACGGGCGATCTCGCGAGCCTGCTCGGCCTCGGTCTGCGCCTGCTTCGTCTCGGCCTGCGCCGCGACCTGGGACTCGTGGGACCGTCGTACGGTGTCCTGGGAGCGGAGCGCGAGCCCGGCGACGTAGGCGACGGC
>JBBRNQ010000259.1:0-3566 GCA_038230235.1 Actinomycetales bacterium | reverse complement strand
GAGGCCTCGCCCCCCTGACTCTCCTGTAGACGATTCAGAGCCCCGACCCGGCTCAAACCCGGACCAGGCGGACGATGCCGTGTTGGCCGAGCGTGTCGGTCGGGCACGCGGGTCAGGCGTGTCGGTCGGGCACGCGGGTTGGGCAACCCTCCGTCGCCACGCGTCGAACCGGTCAAGGTCGGTCGTACCGGTCAAGGTCGGTGTTGCGGGGAGGGTGACCCCCCAGTCCGCTTGTTGCCCCATACGGGCCCGAATCGTCACCCAAGTCACTTCATTCGGGCGCATCCGCAGCAACAAGCGCGACGACGGGGTTCGTCCACGGGGGGTCCGGCCCCCCACGACGCAGACGGACGGGGCCGTACGCTTGGCACCATGTCGAGCCTGGTCCCGGTCACCGGGATGCTGCGACTGACGCGAGCCCTTGCGCTGACGCTGGCCGTCGTCAGTCTGTCGCTGGCTGCCCACGTGGTGGCCGGCGGAAGCGCGCCAGGGCCCGTCGGACTCTGGCTCGTCGTTGCTCCCGTGCTCGCCCTCAGCCTGTGGGTCACCGGACGTCGGCTGGGGCTCGCGGCCGTCGGCACGGTGCTGGCGCTGACCCAGGTCTGGCTCCATACGGCGTTCATGGCGATCAGCACGGGCGGCGTGACCGGTGCCCTTACCGCGTCCGACCATCGCGGCCACCTCGAGCTCACCGCGCTCGGTCACCCGGCCGGCTTCGGTCCTGCCCCGCTCGACGGTGGCCTGCTCGACCGAGCCCTCTCGGGGACGTCACCGTCGATGGCCGGCGCCCACGTCGTGGCCGCCGCTCTGGTGGCCCTGCTCCTCGCCCGGGGCGAGGCCGCCCTGTGGTGCGTCTGGGCATGGCTGCGGCCCGCCCGGCTGGTGGCTGCGCGGATGTTGGGGTGGGTCGAGGGAAGCGCCACCACCACCGGTCGATCGACGCTGCGGTCAACTCCACTCAGCCCCCGCTCCCGACCGCGCGCTCCCCCGCTGCACCTCACGCGCACCGTGCCCCCCGCCCTCACCGGGCTCGCCGCGCCCGCCTGAGAAGGCGGCCCGAGATCGCGCGGGCTCGCTGACCGTCGCCATCGCGTGGCACCTCGCTGCGGGACGGGCGGCCAGCGTCTTCGGGTCCGGGCCGGGCTGCAGGCGCACCCGGCCGGAGGTGCCGCAAGGGCCGCAGGTGCCGCTCGGCCACTCGTACCCCTCGGGCTCGGGCGGCCAAAACGCTCGGCCCCTCATGCCTTCTCGCGCCCATCGCGCCACTTCATACCCCCACGGCCCTGCCGCCTCCGGTGCTGCGCAGCCGCCTCCACCCACCTGCTCAGGAGAGCTCACCCATGTTCGTCCCCCCCACCTCGTCGTCGGCACTTCCCACCCCCTCCACGCACCTCCGCCCACGACGCCGTCACCGGCTGGCCAGCACGCTGGTCGCGGGTGCTCTCGTCACCCTCGGAGGGGTCGCGTCGGTCTCGTCGGCGCCCGCGGCTTCGGCCCATGATGAGCTGACGAGTATGACCCCCGCCGACAGGTCGAGCGTTCCGACCACCCCCGACCGGGTCGTGCTGCACTTCACCGAACCACCCTTGACCGTCGGCCTGGCCGTCCGGGTGACCGGCCCGACCGGCGACGTGCAGCAGGGAACCGCCCAGATCACGGGCAACGACGTCGTCCAGCCGCTGTTGCCGACGGCACCCGCCGGGGCCTACCGGGTGGCCTGGCGGGTGACGGCCGACGACGGGCACGCCTCCTCGGGCGAGCTCACCTTCACCGCCAGCGCCGCCAACGCCCGTGAGGCCACGGCGACTCCCGGGGCGGGTGGGGTGGCCGTCAGCCCCAGCGGCGCGGCGACGCCGACAGCCGTGGCCACGGCGGCACCGGCGGTGGCGTCCGCCGCGGCGACCTCGTCGGGCACCAGCCCGGTGGCGATCGCGGTCATCGTCGGCGTGCTGGTGATCCTGGGCGCCCTGGCCGTGGTGGTCACCCAACGCTCCCGCAGAGCACACCCCCGCTCCTGAGCCACACCACCGTCCCAGGCGTCGCGCGAGAGCCCACTTCCTTCTACGCCCTGCCTCCCCACCGGCCCCGCCCTCCCGGATCCGCCAGCAAATTCGTTGGCGAGCCGGACGTTGCCGGGGTCATGCTGCCGGGGTGCACATCGACCTCCACGTCACCGGTGGCGTCGTCCGCGGCCAGACCGACGCCGGCCTCTGCGTCTTCCGCGGGATCCCGTATGCCGCCCCACCAGCGCGGTTCCGCGCGCCGCAGCAGGTGGTGGCCTGGGACGGCATCCGGGAGGCCACGCGGTTCGGGCCACCGCCGCCCCAGTCGGCCGTCTTCGGCATGGACATCGCGACCGGGGAGGATGACGACTGGCTGACCGTCAACGTGTGGTCTCCCGACCTCGGCGGGGGGTTGCCGGTGATGGTGTGGATCCAGGGTGGTGCCTACCTGTTCGGCCGGTCCGACCTGCCGGAGTACGACGGAAGCCGGCTGGCCCGTGGCGGGGTGGTGGTGGTGACCTTCAACTACCGGGTCGGGCTGGAGGGGTTCGGGTCCGTCGACGGTGCGCCGGACAACCGTGGGCTGCTGGACCAGGTCGCGGCGCTGTCGTGGGTGCAGGACAACATCACGGCGTTCGGCGGTGACCCGGCCCAGGTCACCGTCTTCGGCCAGTCCGCCGGAGGGGGGTCGGTGGCGGCCCTGCTGGCGATGCCGCGGGCAGCCGGGCTCTTCCGTCGGGCGATCGCCCAGAGCGTGCCCGGCATCTTCTTCACCCCCGCGCTGGCCGCCGACATCACCCGAGCCTGCGCCTCCGAGCTGGGAGCCGCACCGAACGAGCTGGACACCGTGGACCCCGGCCTGCTGCCCGCCGCAGCCGACGCCGTGATGGCGACGATGGGGCACCACGCGAGCCGGTGGGGCCGGGCCGCGCACGCCCTGGTCCCGTTCGCGCCGGTCGTCGACGGCGACGTCCTGCCGACGACGCCCTGGCTGGGGCTGACCGGCGACGTCGAGCTGCTGGTGGGGCACACCCGCGACGAGCAGCGTCTGCTCACGGCCCTGAGCGGCCTGCTGGGCAGCATCACCCGGGCTCAGGCCGACACCGCCGCGAGCATCTTCGGGCCGGATCCGCAGCGCTACCGGGACAGCTTCCCGGACCCCGAGGCGCTCTACGAGGTGGTGCTCTCGGACTGGATGTTCCGTATGCCGTCGCTCAAGCTCGCCGAAGCCCAGCTCGCGGCGGGTGGCGCGGCCCACCTCTACGAGCTGACCTGGGAGGCTCCCGGTATGGGAGGCGGGTTCGGCGCCTGCCACGGCCTGGACGTGCCGCTCGTGTTCGGGAACCTCAGCGCCGGTCAGCCGGCGATGCTGATCGGCGACCCCACCCCGGAGGCCGAGGAGGTGTCGGAGCAGATGCGTCGGGCCTGGACGGCGTTCGCGACGAGCGGCGACCCCGGCTGGCCCACCTACGACACCGGCTCGACGCGGCTGTTCGACACCGAACCGGCGGTCACGCCCTATCCGGAGCAGCTCTCCCGCGACATCTGGCGGGAGCCCCCGGG
>JBBRNQ010000258.1:0-3628 GCA_038230235.1 Actinomycetales bacterium | reverse complement strand
TCACCTTCGGGGCCAAGGAGCGCAAGCTCGGCATCAAGGGCAGCCCCACCCGCGAGCTGATCTTCGACCACGTGCGCATCCCCGGCGACCGCATCGTCGGCGCCGAGGGCGAGGGCCTGAAGATCGCCCTGCGCACCCTCGACCACACCCGGATCACGATCGGCGCGCAGGCCGTCGGCATCGCCCAGGGGGCGCTCGACTTCGCCATCGCCTACGCGAAGGAGCGTTCGCAGTTCGGCAAGCACATCGCCGAGTTCCAGGGCATCCAGTTCATGCTCGCCGACATGGCCATGCAGCTCGAGGCGGCCCGCCAGCTGACCTACGTCGCCGCCGCCAAGTCGGAGCGCGGTGACGATGACCTCACGTTCTTCGGTGCGGCGGCCAAGTGCTACGCCGCCGACATGGCCATGCAGGTGACGACCGACGCCGTGCAGGTCCTCGGCGGCGCCGGGTACACCCGCGACTTCCCCGTCGAGCGGATGATGCGCGACGCGAAGATCACCCAGATCTACGAAGGCACCAACCAGGTGCAGCGCATCGTGATGGCACGCCAGCTGCTGAAGTAGGCGCGCAGTCGGCCTTCCGACGGGTGTACGGCCCGCTAAGCGCCGCTAAGCGGGACCGGGCCTCGACCAGTGCTCGGTCATCCGGGCGATGGCCTGGTCCGGGGTCATCGCCATGACCTCGCCCTCCGGCACGTGGGCGACGTGGATGAGCTGGTAGGCCAACCCGGCGGGGAGGGCCCGCTCGGGAGGACTGTCGTCATCCTGACCTCGGTCGGGGAGGGTGCCGTCCCTGACGCAGTCCCAGAACTCCTTCTCGGACACCACCAGCTGGTGGCGCAGGATGGTCCGCCACAGGCGCGTCCCGTAGGTCACCGTGTTGACCGGGTGCGAGATGCGGGTCCGCAGGATGGTGCCGTCGTGCAGAAGCAGCTCGTAGGTGACGTGATGACCGACCGCTCGACCACGGGCATCGCGCACCACCTCCCACCCCTCGTGGAGGCAGAAGCGGTTGTGGTCGGCCCTGGAGCCGGCGTTCACGCGGGACGGCGGTCAGCGACGCCCGGACCGGCGGTCGCCGTCAAGGTGCCTCCGAGGAGCCAGTCGCGCAGCTGGGTGTCGGTGGAGAGCTCGACGAGCTGGACCACCGGCCGGTGGGCGGCGTGGTTGGGCGCGGCTCGGAGGCGCTCGTTCCAGTCGTGCGCGTAGTCGCGCAGGGCCGAGATCGCGTCGTCCAGGGCCTCGTCGAAGGTCTCCCCGTCACCGTGGACCGGTAGTCCCGGGATGATGACCGCCCACCCGCCTCCCTCGGCGAGCACCTCCGCCCGGGAGGGGCGCAGGGTGGCGAGCTCGTCGCGTAGCTGCTCAGCAGGGATGACCACGTAGCGGTCGGAGTCGCGTGCGAGGCTGGTGACCAACCCCGCAGAGGCAGCGTCGAGCATCGAGCGGAAGTTCTGCCGGGCCGTCGTATAGGACGCAAAGTGTCGGGGCTGGGTCATCGGGGCTCCTCAGGGACGTGGCCCTTCATGATGTGCGACAGCAGGTGAGTACGTCAAGTACGCAGCGTACCTCCGCTCCAGGTCGCCAGAGGCGGCGCCCAGCCGCCTCCCAACAGAGTGCGGCACCATACGACGTGAGCCCCTGAGCACCGCCCGTCCCCGAAAGGCCTCGAGATCGTCATGCCCCCCGCTGCCCCAGCCGCCCCGAGAGGCGGGGACCCCAGAGGTTCCGGCATCCTCTCGCCCAGCTCATCGGGAGTGCGGGCCATCGCCATCGCCGTCGTCGCCGCGGTGATCATCACCGTGGTCGGCTACGTGGTCAAGGCCCACTCCTTCGACCTCAGCGGAGTCGTCGACCTCAACCGCTCGCGGACCGGGCTCGTGGGCGCTCTCGCGACGGGGGTCTACCACGTCTTCAGTCCCGTGCCGGCCGTGCTCATCACGGTGGTGCTCACTGGGGTGATCTGGGGAAGGGCCAGGGACCTGCGGGTCGCGGCGGCGTTCGCGGGGGTCGTGGCCGCCACCTGGCTCCCCTCCGCCGTCATCAAGCTCCTCGTGCACCGGCCACGGCCCGAGACCGCGCTGCTGTCCCACCCGTACACGCCTGCGCTGACGGACGCGTCGTACCCCAGCGGGCACACGGTGTTCGTCGCGACCCTGGCCATCGCGATCGTCATGGTGCTGCGCGGCACCCGATGGCAGGCCATGGCGACCACGATCGGTGCGGTCGCCGTGGTGGTGGTCGCGCTCGCGCTCGTCACCGACGGGGTGCACTTCCCCACCGACGTCATCGCCTCGGTCGTCTGGGCGCTCGCCGTCGCGCCGGCGGTGCGATACCTCTGGGTCGACGTCGTCATGCCGCGGCTGCCTGTTGTGGGCGCGGACACACGGCCGCGGGTCGCCGTACGGAGTGGCCGGGCGAGTGACGGGTCCCGACGAGGCGCGTAGCGCGCGACGCGCCCGACGAGATGCGAAGCGCTCCCCCCGTGGGCACCGGCAACCGCCGGTTGTCCGGCTCGTGGACAGCCGCCGTCCGGCTCCCGGGCAGGTGGTGACATCGCGGTCCCGCGGTGAGAGGGTGTGGGTGTAGGCGTGGCGGGTCGGAGAAGACACTCCGGATGTCGGGCGCCCTGGCAGCACCGCGTGCTTGGCGCGACGGTCGACGGGGAGTGGCAAGGCAGTGGTCGTGTTCTTCGTCATCGGGGGCGTCGGGGTCGGCGTCCTGCTGTTGTCGCTGCTCGCCGGTGACGTGCTGCCGCACCACCTCCTCGACGCCGTCGAGGGGGCCGACGGCTATCTCTCGACGGCCGCGCTCGGTGGCTTCGCCGGGGCCCTCGGTCTCGGCGGTGCCACGACGCTGGCCGCCGGTGGGCCGACCTGGCTCGCCGTGGTCGTCGGCGTCGTCATCGGTCTGGCGGTCGGCGCCGGCGCCGCAGCGCTGGTCCGCTCCCTGCGGCGCGAGCCGGAGCAGCGGGGGGTCAACACCGCTGACCTCGTCGGCGCCGCCGGCACCGTGGTCTCGGCCATCCCGACCGGCGGCTACGGCGAGGTGTCGGTCACCGTACGCGGTGCCCGCCGCAAGCTCAGCGCCCTCGCCGACCTGCCGCTCGGCGCCGGCGCCGCGGTCCTGGTGACCCACGCCATCTCGGCCAACGCGGTCCGCGTGGCCAGGGCCACGCCCCAGGACGCCCGCCTGCCCTGAGCTCCCCCAGCCCCCGGCCCGGGCGGCCCGCAGCACCGCCGGCCCCACGCCACGTCCGGGAGCCGCACCCGCAAGCCTCACCCACAGCCGCGTCACGCACCATGCGTCCGCGCAGAAGAAGGAAGTCTCATGCCTGTGTCACCGCTCGTCATCGGAGTAGCCGGACTCGTCGTCCTGCTCGTCCTCGTCGTGCTCGTCGTGGTCAGCCGCTACAAGGTGGCCGGTCCCAACGAGGCGTTCATCGTCACCGGTCGCCGGGGGAAGACCTCGCAGGACCTCTCGGGTCAGAAGGTCGTCACCGGCGGCGGCGTCTTCGTCGTGCCCTTCGTGCAGCAGCTGAGCCGGGTCGACCTCTCCAGCCGCCGCATCACCGTCAACATCCGCGGCGCCGTCAGCCGGCAGGGCATCAAGCTCAACGTCGACGG
>JBBRNQ010000257.1:0-3633 GCA_038230235.1 Actinomycetales bacterium | reverse complement strand
GGAGGCGGTGCGCGCCTTCTCGACCGGCAAGCTGGCGCACTACAAGATCCCGCGCTACGTGCGGATCGTCGAGGACTTCCCGATGACGGTCACCGGCAAGGTGCGCAAGGTCGAGATGCGCGAGAAGTCGGTCGCCGACCTAGGGCTCGCGTCCTCGAGCTGACCGCCGGGCAGGCAGTTCGACGACTCATCGACGGCTCGCTCGGCTCAGCCCGTGACCAGCACGGTCCCGGCGTAGGCGGTGTCGACCCAGGCGTGCACGCTGATCCAGGCTGCGCTGAGGTTGGGCACCTGGCTCGGTGTCGTCTGCTCCGTGGTGCTGCGGTCACCGAGAGCGCCATTGCTGTCGTCCCCCCAACACCACACGGTGCTGTCGCTCTTGAGGGCGCAGGTGAACTGGTGACCGGCCCCGGCCTGGGTCCACGTCGTCGCCGCCCCTACCTGGGCCGGCGAGGTGACGTTGCCAGTCGACGTCCCCTGACCGATCTCCGCCGTGCTGTTGATCCCCCAGCAGTAGAGCGCGCCGCTCGTCGCGACGGCGCAGGCGTGGTAGTAGCCGGTGGACACGTCGGTCCAGGTGCCGGCGCCGACCCGTGTCGGGCTGGTGCGCTGGGACGTGTCGCCCTGACCCAGCTGACCGTTGGCGTTGTAGCCCCAGCAGTACAGCGCGTTGGTGGTCGTGCGGGCGCAGGTGTCGTTGTAACCCGCCGAGA
The DNA here is from genome assembly GCA_038230235.1 of Actinomycetales bacterium. Taxonomy (GTDB): domain Bacteria; phylum Actinomycetota; class Actinomycetes; order Actinomycetales; family Dermatophilaceae; genus Lapillicoccus. The sequence continues at coordinate 2,920 of JBBRNQ010000257.1, read as the reverse complement.
CCTGGCTCCAGGTCGACGAGCCGGTGGTGACCGGTACGGGGGTCGCACGGTTGCTGGTCGTGCCGTCCCCGATCTGGCCCTGGCCGTTGGTGCCCCAACACCACAGGGTCGAGTCGGTCTTGATGGCGCAGGTGTGGTTCTCCCCGACCGACACGCTGCTCCAGGTCCCCGAGGGGCCGGCGCTCGGAGAGGAGACGTTGGTGGTGGACCCGGTGCCGTACTGGTTGCGGCCCGCGTCGCCCCAGCACCACAGGCTGCCGTTCGTGCGGATCGCGCAGAAGGTCTCCCAGCTGCCGGACACCGTGGCCCACGTGGTGGCGCTGCCGGCCTGGACGGGCCAGTTGCGCTGGGTGGTGGTGCCGTCGCCCACCTCGCCGCTGGGGTTCTGCCCCCAGCACCAGAGGGTCCTGTCGTCGCGGACACCGCAACCATCCAGCCAGCCGCCCGAGGCGCTCACCCAGGACGTCGAAGATGGTGAGAGCGGGGTCGGGGAGGTGACCTGGTTGTTGTCGCTGGCCAGCTGGCCGCTGCCGTCCTCGCCCTGGCACCAGATGGCCTTGTCGGTGCGCACGCCGCAGAAGTAGTGCTCGCCACCGGCGATCGCGGTCCAGCTCGTCGCCGTGCCCGAGGCGACGGGCGAGGAGCGGTTGGTGGTGCTGGCGTCTCCGAGCTGGCCCTGCCCGTTGTAGCCCCAGCACCACAGTGCACCGCTGGTCTTGCGGGCGCAGGTGCTGTCATCGAGCACCCCGAGGTCGGCCCAGTCGGTGGCACCGGTGGCTTCCTGGACCGGCGAAGAGGAGTCGGCGGTGGTGCCACGGCCGAGCTGGCCGAAGGCTCCGGAGCCCCAGCACCAGAGCGTTCCGGTGGCGCGGATCCCGCAGGTGTGGTGGCCTCCGTCCACCTCCGCCCAGGTGGTGCCCACGGCCACCGCCACCGGGGCGGTCCTGTCCGTGGTGGTGCCGTCCCCGACCCGGCCGTTGCCGTTGTAGCCCCAGCACCACAATGACGAGTCAGTCGCCTTGACGGCGCAGGCGTGGTCGTAGGCCGCGGTGACCGAGGACCAGGTCGCGGTACCGATCTGGGCCGGAACCGCTGACGACGTGGTGGACCCGTTGCCGATCCGACCGTTCGCTCCGTACCCCCAGCACCACAGGGTGCTGTCGGTCTTCAGGCCGCAGGTCATGTACTGGCCCACCGACACGGTGGACCACGTGGAGATTCCGGACGTGGTCACCGCGGTGGGGACCGTCACCGGCGAGGCGGTCGTGTTGTTGCCCACCTCACCGTCCGGGTTGTAGCCCCAGCACCACAGGCTCTGGTTGCTCTTGATCGCGCAGGCGTTGACGTACCCGACGGAGAGGGTGGTCCAGGTGCTGCCTCCGGACACGGCGACGGGGTACTTGGACGTGGTTGTGGTGCCGTTCCCGAGTCGTCCGTAGCTGTTGTCGCCCCAGCAGAAGAGCCCGCCGATAGTGGTCAGGCCGCAGGTGGACTGGTAGCCGGACGAGACGGCCGACCACGACTCCAGTCCCTCGGTCCGGAACGCGGTCGATGTGGTGGATGGGACGAGCAGGGAGCCCGCCTGACCGACGTTGCCCTTGCCCCAGCTCACCAGCGGGTTGTTCCACGTGCCGGAGGCCTGTGCCAGACCGGACGAGGAGCCCAGTCCGACCACCCACACGCCGGCGGCGAACGCTGCGCTGCCCACGCCGGTCAGTGTGAGCAGTGCGAGGCAGGCGACGACACCCAGCCGGCACGCCCCGGCCCGGGTCGACACGGCGCTCACCAGCGGCTACGACGTCCAGGCGCTGGTCGCCGGGGTGGTCGTCGATGTGGCAGCGCCCCCAGTGGCGCTGACCCCGGTGAAGGACGGCATCTTGAAGTAGGTGTTCTGACAGGCCGAGGGCGCCGAGCCGCCCATGGCAGCGTCGTTGGTCAGGGTCACCACCAGGGGGTTGTTGGCTGCCGCACTCGCGCCGACGGTCAGGGCCGTCGTCAGGGTGTGCGACGACCCGCTCACGCCGGTCGAGAAGCTCCAGTTGACGAGGTTCGGCGTGGCCGCCGCGCAGCCCGCCTGCAGGGTCGTCAGCCCGCTGTCCGAATAGCCCTCGGCGTAGGTCGTGCTGGTCGGGAGGTTGAAGGCGGTGATGGTCACGGGGAAGGGGTTGGGGTTAGAGATCGAGATCACCACGTCACCGCTGCTGCCCGGATAGAGCTTGTTTCCCGCCGCCGGTGAGGAGGTCGCGGTGATGGTCAGGTTGGCGACGCTTCCCGACTGGGCCTCGCCGCTGGAGTTCGAGTTCAGACCAGCGACCCAGTTGGTGACGGCGTCGGCAGTGGTCCCGGCCAGGATCACCCCCAGCATGGCAGCGACGATCCGGGCGTATCGCGACCGACGTGACCGTGGTGCCGCATGACGCGAAAGCGACTTCTGCCGCCTCAGGTGGACAGGCATCCCGTGCTCCTACGTGCTCGTGGGCCCACGCCGATCGCAGGCCTCTGACAGGCCGGCGCTCTCGCCGGGTGCGAGCCGAGCGGGGGACGTTGTCCCGTTGGCATCGACCGACACGGGAGGGTCCTGAGTCGTTCTTGCCCGGGAATATCCGCAGCGCGTGGTATCGGCGTCGGCTCAGTGTCCGGCGTGCACCCTGCTGCGCAGGTGCTGGTCGCACTGCCTCACGATCGCGGCGAGCAGCCCGGTCGCAAGCAGCAGCAGCGACGTCAGGAGCAGGCCGGCGAGGGCGACACCGCCCAGCAGGTCACCCGTCACCGTCGGCGAGGCCACGGTCGTCGCGATCACGAGGGGAGGCAGGATCTGGGCCGAGAGGGTGGTGACGAGCCAGGTCGTCACGACAGCGGGCAGGCCGGTGGCGAGGGTCAACGTGGGCACGCGGGTCGCGTGCCAGAGCTGGGCCAGTCC
>JBBRNQ010000256.1:0-3660 GCA_038230235.1 Actinomycetales bacterium | reverse complement strand
GGATCTGGTCGGTGCACCACCAGTACTCCGGGAGGGTCTCGCCCTTCCAGGCGAAGACCGGGACGCCCTGGGGGTCGTCGACGGTCCCGTGGGGCCCGACGACGGCGGCCGCGGCGGCCTCGTCCTGGGTGGAGTAGATGTTGCAGGAGGCCCAGCGCACGTCGGCGCCCAGCGCGGTGAGGGTCTCGATGAGCACGGCGGTCTGCACGGTCATGTGCAGCGAGCCGGCGATGCGGGCGCCCTTGAGCGGCTGCGCGGAGCCGAACTCCTCGCGCAGGGACATCAGGCCGGGCATCTCGTGCTCGGCAAGTCGGAGCTGGTGTCGGCCGGCCTCGGCGAGGCTCAGGTCGGCAACCTTGAAGTCAAAGGACATGGAAAATCTACTTCCGTTTCGATTGAGTGAGGTGTGCTGACCCGGCGTAGCCCATCTGGGCACTGCGTACTCGCGGGGTATCACCCACGCCGGCAGACCCCCAGTCTACCGCCCGGCGGCCGGTGTGTCTGCCAGGGCGGCCCCGCGCGCCTCCCCGCCCTGCGACCCCCGGTGCGACCACCGAGGTGCGACCCTCTATGTCGTGGGGCTGAAGGAGACGGCGCCCCGTCCGCTGCCCTGACCTGCCGTCACCTGACCCAGCTACCCGGCAGGGGCGTCGGGGTCCCAGCTCGGGCGGGCGTCGTCTGCGCCGTGGTCGATGTCGGGCTCGAGGTACATCAGCAGGGTGAGGTCGGGCACAGCCTGCCGGGCATGGAGCTCGGCCCGGTTGATGGTCGTGGCCACCAGCTCGGCCGTGTCGGTGGCGGTCACGGCGACCTTGGCGGCGACGATGAGCTCCTCGGGGCCGATGTGCAGCGTGCGCATGTGGATGAGCCGGTCGACCCCGTCGGTGCCGACGACGGCGGCTTCGATGGCCCGCACGTGCTCGACCGACGCGGCCTCGCCGAGCAGCAGCGACTTCATCTCGACCGCGAGGACGACCGCGACCACGACGAGCAGCAGCCCGATCAGCCCCGTGCCAGCGGCGTCCCACCGCCCGTTGCCGGTGACGATCGTGAGCACCACCCCCACCAGCGCGAAGACGAGCCCCAGCAGCGCGGCGAGGTCCTCGAGGAGGATGACCGGCAGCTCGGGCGCCTTGGCACTGCGCACGAACTGCAGCCAGCTGCGGCCTCCGCGCTGGGGGTTGGACTCCTGGATCGCCGTACGGAAGGAGTTGCCCTCGAGCCCGATGCTCACCACCAGGACGACGAGAGGCACCCACACCCAGCTCTCGATGCCCTCGGGGTCCTGGAACTTGTGCCACGCCTCGTAGAGGGCGAAGAGACCGCCGAGGCTGAAGAGGACGATGGAGACCACGAAGGCCCAGAAGTACCGCTCTCGGCCGTAGCCGAACGGGTGCTCGGGGGTCGCCTGCCGTCGTGCCCGCCGGCCACCGAGCAGCAGCAGCAGCTGGTTGCCCGAGTCGGCCACCGAGTGGATGCCCTCGGCGAGCATCGAGCTGCTGCCGGTGAGCGCGAAGGCGACGAACTTGGTGACGGCGATGCCGGCATTCGCTGCCAGCGCGGCGTAGATGGCCCGGGTCCCACCTTCGGTCGACATGGGAAGAAGGGTAGTGGCTGGCTGGGAGGAGGCTGGACGCGGTCGCTACGTGGTCATTCCTCCCCTTCTCGCTATCGTCGAGCCTCATGACGCCTGCCGCTGAGAGCGACCGTCCCATGCGGTGGGGCAGCTGGGCCGTGGTCGCCGGCGTCTCCCTGACGCTGGCCACCCAGACCCGCTCGGGAATCTCCGACCCCGACACCTTCTGGCACATCCGGGCTGGGGAACAGCTGCTGGCCACAGGCAACTTCACGTCGGCGGCGACGGGGACGCCGTTCAGCAGCAACCCGTGGGTGCTGCACGAGTGGGTGCCGGAGGTGGCTCTTGCCCTGGCCGCCCGCGCCGGACTCGTCGGGGTGGTCGTCGGATGGCAGCTGGCCCTGGCCGTCCTGGTCGTCGCCCTCGTGGCCACGACCAGCAAGCGGGTGACGGCCCTGCCCACCATGGTCGCGGCCGCCGTCGCGATGTACGGTGCGAGCGGCGGGCTCGCCCCCAGACCCCAGCTGGTGTCCTTCATCCTCGTCGTCGTCACCCTCGGCGCGTGGCTCGACACCGCTGAAGACGGTCGACCACGGTGGTGGTTGGCCCCGCTGAGCTGGGTCTGGGCCTGCTCCCACGGCTTCTGGTTCCTCGGCCCGGGGATCGGGCTCGTCGTGATCCTGGGCCTGGTGATCGAGAGACGCCGCACGTCACCGCTGCGCGGGAAGGAGCTCGTCCGGCTCGTGAGCATCCCCGCCGCGGGCCTGCTGCTGGCTCTCGTCACCCCGGTGGGGCCCAGGCTCCTGCTGGTGCCCCTCCAGATCTCGGGCTATGCCCAGTTCGTCACCGAGTACCTCCCGAGCCCGCTCAGCTACTCGCCGTACAGCGTCACCCTCGTCGCGCTCGTCCTGGTGGCGGTGGGGTGGGCGGTTCGCGCCCAACCCGTCCGGGCGACCCGCGTGCTGCTCTGGTGCCTGGCGCTGTTCTTCACCCTGCTCTACGCCCGCACGGTCGCCCTCGGTGCACTCGTGGCCGCCCCCCTGTTCGCCGAGACCCTGCAGCTCGTCGTGCCGCCACGAGTCTTCAGCCGGCGCGCGCTGGTGACCGCCGCCGCGGCGGGTGGTCTGGTCTCGGTGGCGGTGGTCGTCGCGGTCGGCTCGGGGGTCGCCCAGCGCGTGCCGAACGGCCTCGACCGGCAGCTGGCCGCCCTTCCCGACGGCACGGTCGTCTACGACGACTACGCCTACGGCGGGTGGCTGCTGTGGGCCCACCCCAACCTCCGTCCGGTCATCGACGGCCGCACCGAGATCTACACCGTCGCCTACGTGCGCACCTACGTCGACTCGGCCGACGCGAAACCCGGGTGGCAGGCCACCCTCACCCGCTCCGGTGCCCGCTACGCCCTCCTCCCCACCGACAGCCCCCTCGGCGACGGCCTGGTCCACCAGCTGCGCTGGACGGTCGTCGGCACGACACCCGAGACACGCCTTCTGGCTGCCCCCACGGGGTGAGCGCCCCTCCAGCACGGCCGGTTACCGTCACCCCCATGAGCTCCCCGACCGGCACCCTCGACTGGCTGCCCCTCATCGACCACCTCGACCTCGTCGCCGCGCCCGTCGCCGCCGTCGCCGCGTCGCTGCCCTCGGCCCGCGTGGCCGTCATCGACGAGACGATGGCCGACACCGCGATGTTCTGCACGACCTACGACGTGTCGCCCGAGGCGAGCGCCAACTGCGTCGTCGTCGTCGGCCGGCGGGGCGAGCGCACCACGTACGCCGCGGTGATGGTCCTGGCGACGACGCGGGCCGACGTCAACGGGGTGGTGCGCAGGGAGCTCGACGTGCGCAAGTGCTCCTTCGCCCCCCACGACGACGCCGTCGGCCTGACCGGTATGGAGTTCGGCGGCATCACGCCCGTCGGGGTGCCGGACGGCTGGCCGGTGCTGGTCGACGAGGCCGTCGCCGCCTCCGACCTCGTGGTCGTCGGGAGCGGCCTGCGCCGCAGCAAGCTCCTCCTGCGCGGGGCCGACCTCGCGGGTTTGCCGGGCGCGCGGGTCATCGGCCTGGCCCAGCCCGTCTGACCGG
>JBBRNQ010000255.1:0-3722 GCA_038230235.1 Actinomycetales bacterium | reverse complement strand
TGGCTGCTTCTCTGGGGGAGGTTGACTCAGAGTCGCTGCGCTCGGCTCATGCTCTAACAGCAGCCAACCTCAAGGGCTCTGAGTCAACCTCCGCCGGAAGGGCAGCCAACCCCAGCGACTCAGAGTCGACCCCCTGTCCCAGGCGACCCCAGCGGCGGAGTGCCCTGACGAGCCGGTCACCTCCGCCGGGCCGGCTCGACGGACCAGGCCCTTCCGCCGTCGGGAGTGCATCGTGACCCTTGAGCGTCATACCGCCGCGAGTGTGGCCGTCCCCTTCCGCCGCGAGTGCGGCCGTCCCACACCACCGCCAGTCGGCCACTCGTTCTCACGCGGGGGCGAGGTGTGCACCTCGCGCGGTAGGCCTGTCGACTGCCGGCGCACCGGCAGCATGGACCATCGGACTCCGATCGAGGCATGGCGAGGACGGTCGCGGTAGAGACCATCCCAAACTACGGTCGTGTGGTGCGTACGGTCCTCATCTCCGCCCGGCTCCTCATTGCCGCCGCAATCGTCGCGGCCATCGCGGCGCAGCTGATCGCCTCCCTCTCGTTCGTCGGCCTGAGAGGCCGGCCGGACAGAGCCCCCGTCATCGTCAACTACCTCAGCTACTTCACCATCGACTCGAACACGCTCGCCGCCATCGTCCTGGTCGTCAGCGCAGTCATGCTGGCACGCGGCTCACGTGCCGAGCCTCGGGCCCTGACCGTGGCGCGGGTCGCGGTCACGACCTACATGATCATTACCGGCGTCGTCTACAACCTCTTGCTGCGCGGGAGCCTCGAGCAGGGCGCGACCGTGGCCTGGTCCAATGAAATCCTCCACCTCGTGGGCCCGCTCTACCTCGTCCTCGACTGGACATTCGCCCCCGGACGTCACCGCTTGTCCTGGGGTGATGCCGTCCCGGCCCTGGTGTTCCCGACTGTCTGGGTGGCCTACACGCTGATCCGTGGGCCGTTCGCCACCAACCCCTACGTGGACGCGGCGTACTGGTACCCCTACCCGTTCCTCAACCCCGTCACCTCGACCGGCGGCTACGCCAGCGTCGCGGCCTATGTTCTGGGGATCGCGGTCGTCACCATCCTTCTCGCGGTCGGCCTCGCCTGGACCACTCGCCGGCGGCCAGCCCTGGCATCGCATCGACCTCGCCCGGACCCTGGCTAACTGCAAGGCTTGGCCACGCGGATCGACGACTCATCGACATGGGCATGGCAAGGCAAGGCCTGACACCGCCGCCGCCGAGAAGCGACCCGACAAGATCCCGATCCAGGGAGAGACCTCGAGTCCTCACCGGGTCACCACCGGCCGACACCCCCTGGTGAAGAGCCTCTGAGCTGTTGCTAGACCATGTCAGGTCACTCGAGACCCCCGGCCTTCACTACACCGGCAATATTCAACGGCTTGAGGGCCGTGTATGCACGTCGTCGGTCCAGACCCCCTGCGTCCCACACCGCCGCGAGTCGGCCGTCTCACACCGCCGCGAGTCGGCCGTCCCACACCGCCGCGGGTGCGGCCGTCCCACACCGCCGCGAGTGCAGCGGGCCTACACCGCCGCCTGTCGGGCGCCAGCCCAACTTGGCCACAACCTCCCTCGACTCCTGAGCGGCTCTTCGCGCAGGTGCTACGCTGTCGCACATGAAGGTCGGGGTCCGCGGGCTGCGCAACAACACCGCCGAGGTGATCGAGGCGGTGCGCGCTGGCGAGCGCGTCACCCTCACGGTGCACGGTGAGGACGTGGCCGATATCGTGCCCCACCACGCTCGTCGGCGCTGGCTCTCCGGCGCGGCACTGAGGGATGAGCTCGGGTGGAGCTCGGCCGACCCCGGTCTCGTTGCCGAGCTCGAGGAGCTGGCCGGTCAGACCCTCGACGAGCTGTGACCGAACCCGCACGGCCTGCCGCCGGGCTGCTCGACACGTCGGTGTTCTTCGCCCCCGAGACCGGCCGCCCCCTGAGGGAGCTCCCGGACCGGGTGGCGGTCTCGGTCGTCACCCTCGGCGAGCTCGAGCTCGGCGTCCTCAACGCTGCCGACCCCACTCTGCGCTCCCGCCGCGCCCGCACGCTCGCGACCGCTCGGGCAGCCGACCCACTGCCCGTGACTGAGAGCGTCATGTCTGCGTGGGCCCGGCTGGTGACCGACTGCCGACGCGCGGGGATCCACCGCACCATCAAGCTGACCGACGCCCTCATCGCCGCCACCGCCGTCGACCAGGGACTGCCCGTCGTCACGCAGGACCGGGACTTCGAGGAAATCGCTCGCGCGCACGTCCATCTACAGGTGTGGCTCGTCTGACCCAGCGGCACCCCGTACGTCCGCACGGGGAGGGCTCGAGCCCTCATCGGCGCGGACGTAACGGGAGGCGTCAGGCGACCCGTGTTCGGGGGGCCTTCGAGGCACCGCCCGCTAGGTGACGTTACGCGACTCGCGTGCGGCCTCGTCTGCCTCGCGTGAGTAGTGGGGGTCGGTGGTCAGGCGGCTGTGCCGCGCTCCATACAGGAAGTAGACGGCCAGCCCGATGACCATCCACACGGCGAACCGGATCCAGGTGGCGGCCGGCAGGTTGAGCATGAGGTAGAACGAGGCGAGGATCGCGAGGATCGGCACGACGGGGACGCCCGGGCAGCGGAACGCCCGCTCGAGGTCGGGCCGGGTGCGCCGCAGGACCAGGACGCCGATGCCCACGAGGATGAAGGCGAAGAGGGTGCCGATGTTGACCAGCTCGGCCAGCTCCGACAGCGGGACGAAGGTCGAGATGAGCGCGACGACGAGACCCGTGGTGACGGTGGTGCGCACCGGCGTGCCGGTCTTGGCGTTGACCTTCGAGAAGCCGGCCGGCAGCAGCCGGTCGCGGCTCATCGCGAAGAAGACGCGGCTCTGGCCCAGCATCAGGATCATCATCACCGTGGTGAGGCCCACCAGCGCCCCCACCGAGATCATCGTGGCGAAGCCCGGCTGGCCGACCGAGCGGAACGCCTCGGCCAGGGGAGCGTCGATCTTGATGTCGGTGTACTTCACCATGCCGGTGACGACCAGGGAGACGGCGACGTAGAGGGCGGTACAGATCGCCAGCGACCCCAGGATGCCGATGGGCATGTCGCGTTGCGGGTTCTTCGTCTCCTCCGCGGCGGTGGCGACGATGTCGAAGCCGATGAACGCGAAGAACACCAGCGCCGCCCCGGTGAAGATGCCGCTGACGCCGAACGAGCCGGGCGCCAACCCGAGGTCCTGCAGGAGGGACGGGACGCTCTCGGCCCCCTCGGCGGGCGCGGACCCGCTCGGCGGGATGAACGGGGAGTAGTTCGCCGTCTTGATGTAGAACAGGCCGGCGATGATGACGAACAGCACGACCGCGAGCTTGATGGTCACCATCACCAGGTTGACCTGCGACGACACCTTGATCCCCAGGCAGATGACGCCCGTGAGGATGAGCACGATCACCGCGGCGACCAGGTTGTGTCCCTCGCCGTAGGCGAAGGACGGGATGGTCACGCCAGCCTGCTTCATCACGTCGGCGAAGTACGTCGACCACCCGACGGCGACCGTGCTGGCGCCCAGGGCGAGCTCGAGGATGAGGTCCCAGCCGATGACCCACGCCACCACCTCACCGAGGCTGGCGTAGGAGAACGTGTAGGCCGACCCGGCGACGGGGACCGTGCTGGCGAACTCCGCGTAGCACAGGGCCGCCAGCGCGCAGGCGAGCCCGGCGAAGACGAACGACAGCGAGAC
>JBBRNQ010000254.1:0-3773 GCA_038230235.1 Actinomycetales bacterium | reverse complement strand
GCCGTGCTCGACCTGGGTGGGAGGTGACGAGGCGCTCGAGGAGGCCGGCGTCACCGCCCTCGACGACCTGGCCGCCGGTCTGGTCACCCTCGCGCTGGTCGTGGGGGTGCGCGGCGACGGACCCGTGTGCGCGGGCGGGCCAGTGCGGGTGACCGTCACAGCGCAGCTGCTCACGACCACCGACGCCGTACGCCTTGACGCCCAAGCGCCCCCCACCCCCGCCCGCGTCACCGCTGGTGGGAAGCCTCCGCGACGCGCACGCGAGGAGGGGATGGAGCCCCTCAGGCCGGCAGGAGCACGCTGAAGCGGGTGTCACCCGGACGGCTCTGCAGCTCCACCGTGCCCCCGTGGGCGGCGGCGACGGCGGCGACGATCGACAGCCCGAGCCCGGTGCTCCCGCCGGCGCGGTTGCGCGAGGTGTCACCGCGGGCGAAGCGGGCGAAGACGTTGCCCTGCAGCTGCTCGGGCACGCCGGGACCGTTGTCGTGCACCGCGATCCGCACGCGGTCGCCCTCCCGGGCGAGGCTCGTGCGCACCACCGTGCCGGGCTCGGTGTGCGTGCGGGCGTTGGCGAGCAGGTTGGCCACGATCTGGTGCAGGCGCGCCGTGTCACCGCGCACCTCGACGGGCTCGTCGGGCAGGTCGAGCTGCCAGACGTGGTCGGGGCTGGCGGCGTGCGCGTCGCTGACGCCGTTGATGAGCATCTCGGTGAGGTCGACGGTCTCGGTCTCGAGCGGCCGGCCCGCGTCGAGCCGGGCGAGCAGGAGGAGGTCCTCGACGAGCGAGCCCATCCGCTTGCCCTCGGCCTCGATGCGCCCGATCGCGTGGGCCACCGACGCCGGCACCGGCTGCGGCTCCTTGCGCGTCAGCTCGGCGTAGCCGCGGATGGAGGCCAGCGGGGTGCGCAGCTCGTGGCTCGCGTCGGCGACGAACTGCCGCACCCGCTGCTCGCTCTGCTGCCGCGACTGCAGGGCCTCGTCGACGTGGGCGAGCATCTCGTTGAGGGCAGCCCCCACCTTGCCGACCTCGGTGCGCTCGTCGGTGTCCTCGGGGGCGACCCGCTCGGCGAGGGCGACCTGACCGCGGTCGAGCGGGAGGTGGGCCACCCGCGTGGCGGTGGCCGCCACGCGGTCGAGGGGGCGCAGGCTGCGGCGCACGATGAGCGTGCCGAGCACGGCTACGACGATGAGGCCGCCGACGACACCCAGGAGGGCCAGGGCGGTCATCCTCGCCACCGCACGGTCGACGGGGCCGGCCGGCAGACCGACGACTGCGGTGCCCGCGACCGAGGTGCCCGCCGCCCGGTTGGTCAGGGTCGCCGGGAGGGCGACGAGTCGGTAGGTGCCGATCTCGCCGCCGAGGTTGATGTTGGTCGGCTGACCGATACCCGCAGTGAAGATCTCGTCGAGCTGCGTGTCGGTCAGGGTGAGTCGGTGGTTCGCCGCGTTCGACGCGCATCCGAGGACGACGCTCTGGTCGAGCGCCTGGAAGGCCGACAGGCCCAGGTCGCCGGGGCCGCGGAAGTCGCTGTCGGTCTGCTGGCAGATACCGCCCGGGCCACCAGGGGCCCGGCCGTCGGAGAGAGACCGGGCGAGCTGGTCGTCCAGCTGGCCGTAGAGGTAGCCGCGCAGGGCCGCGACCGACGCGGCGCCGGTGACGAGCGTGACCACGGCGAAGAGCGCGACCATGGCGACGACCAACTTGGCCCGCAGCGTCCAGGCCCGGGGGTACACGGTGTGCGGCAACCGGGGGCCGGTGGAGGCCTCGGTGGGCTGCTGGTCCGACCCGCCAGAAGCGGGCTCCACCGGCAGACCGTAGGCCGTAGGGTCCCCCACCGCGCTTGGGGCTGTGGTGGCAGGCGGTGCAGCGGGCGCCGAGCGGCCCTGTCGCCCCGAGAAGAAGAACCGCCGGGCGGCAGACGGGCCGGATGGTGTCGACCCCGTCGGGCTCGTGGTTGTCGGCCCGGTGTCAGACCGTGGGCTTGAGGACATACCCCACGCCTCGCATCGTGTGGATCATCGGCTCACGCCCCGCGTCGATCTTCTTGCGCAGGTAGGAGATGTAGAGCTCGACGACGTTGGCCTGGCCGCCGAAGTCGTAGTTCCAGACCCGGTCGAGGATCTGCGCCTTGGAGAGCACCCGCTTGGGGTTGCGCATGAGGTAGCGCAGCAGCTCGAACTCCGTCGCGGTCAGCGTGACGTTGTCACCCCCGCGCATCACCTCGTGGCTGTCCTCGTCGAGCGTGAGGTCACCCACGACGAGCAGCGACTCGTTGTCGTCGGGCGCGAGGATCGCCGTACGACGCATGAGGCCCCGCAGGCGGGCCACGACCTCTTCGAGGCTGAACGGCTTGGTGACGTAGTCGTCGCCGCCGGCGGTGAGACCGGCGATGCGGTCCTCGACGGCGTCCTTGGCCGTGAGGAACAGCACGGGGATGCGGTCGTTGTGCTCGCGCATCCGGCGCAGCACCTCGAGGCCGTCCATGTCGGGCAGCATCATGTCGAGGGCCACGACGTCGGGGTCGAACTCGCGGGCGGCCCGCACGGCGCCCATGCCGTTGCCCGCAGACCGCACCTCCCAGCCCTCGTACCGCAGGGCCATGCCCAGCAGCTCAGTGAGGTTCGCCTCGTCGTCGACGACGAGGACCCGCGGCGCCGAGCCGTCGGGGCGCTGGAGCTTCTGGGACTTGGCCTGGGCCTTGTTCATGATGAGAATCCTGAGTGTCGTGGCTTGGCGTGACGTAGGTCTTCACTGTGACTCTTCTGTGGGCGCTCTGTGGTCCCCTGTCCCGACGACCAGCATGCCGACACGGAGCCCACAGGTCCAGCACAGGCAGGGGAGGGGCCGTCGCCAAGAATCGCGAGGGACCCTCGCGGAGACCTCCTCGTGGAGGTGATGGAGCACCCCCACCCACAGGACAACGCGTGGGGGCGTCGCGGGGTTTCGAGCAGCACACCCGGCAGGTCGGGTGCAGACGAGGAGTGACGAGATGAGCTCGTGGTACGACGAGGCCCCGACCGGTCCCGGGGCCGCTGCGCCCCAACAGGGGGCCACTGCGAGGAACCCCGTGCCGCAGCAGCAGCAGGGGCACCCCGCGCTGCAGGCGCCCACCGCGGCCGCGGCTCAGGAGGCGCGACCGGGGCCCCAGGACGCACCGGTGGGGGCCTGGGTGTCGCCACCCGGTTCGCCGCAGGCCGCACCCGACGCCCGCCGGTGGTCGGGTCGTCGTACGGCGGCGGTCGCGGCCCTCGTGCTCGGCCTCACCTCGGTCGGCGGCATCGCCGCCGCCATGGCGACCCCCGACGGCATCGCCGGCCCCAGCGACTCGCCGCGCCTGGGCGGGCCCGGGGGCTTCCCGGGTGGTCTCCCCGGCGGCGCGACCGGTCGGGGGTTCGGGGGGCACCGCGGCCAGGGGTTCCCCGGTCAGCCGGGTCAGCCGGGTCAGCAAGGTCAGCAGGGTCAGCCGGGGCAGCAGGCGCAGCCGGGGCAGCCGGGCTTCCCCGGCGCGGGTGGGGCCGACCCGCAGCCGGGCGACACCTCGCACTGACGTCGCCACGGGCGTCGCGGGGCCCGAAGGGAGCCAAGCGACCTGGGTCGACCAGGGCGGCGCCGCCCCAGCTCTGGAGGTAACGTCCGGGTCATGGACCTCATCACCATCCCTGTCCCCGGTGGTTCCGCAGAGGCGTACGTCGCGCGCCCCGAGTCCGGTTCCGGCCCCGGCGTCTTGCTCTTCATGGATGCCATCGGCGTCCGCCCCCGGCTGGCCGAGATGG
>JBBRNQ010000253.1:0-3880 GCA_038230235.1 Actinomycetales bacterium | reverse complement strand
TGACGGATCACCTCGCGCGAGATCACCGATGAATCGCGTCCGAGGCGCAGCCCGATCTCTCTGTACTGCAACCCTTCGGCGAGACCCCGAGAGATTTCTTCACGATCGATCAACATCAACATCTTGCGCACGGTCAGCATCTTGTCCCACTGAACTCACAAGATCAAATGCCTACACCGGCTGAGCTCGCCGCCTACAAGGCGACGTTCCGGATCGCCTCGAGCCAGCGCCGCTTCGACCAGGGCTCCGGGGAGTGGCGCGACGGGCGCTCGCTGTTCATGACGGTCGTCGCCTGGCGCCAGCTGGGCCAGCACGCGGCGTTGTCACTGGAGGTGGGTGATCCGGTCATCGCCCACGGTCGCATCTTCTCCCGGGAGTACGAGAAGGACGGCAGGACCCAGACCGTCATCGAGATGGAGGCGACGGCGGTCGGCCCGGATCTGGCGTGGTGCACGAGCACGGTGTCCCGCAAGCGGTCGACCGCTACCGTCGCGGTCAGTGGCGAGGAGTTCTCCGCGGAGCCCGGCACGCCCACGGCGGTGGCAGCGGAGTGGGGCGCCGACGGGTCCATCGACGGTGGCAGCGATGTCGACGAGGTCGAGGCGATCGCGCGGGAGATCCGGGCGCACGAGGCGGCCGTCGGGGTCTGACGGGGCCGCCACTACCATCGGGGGGTGGCAGAGTTCATCTACAGCATGCTCAAGGTCCGCAAGGCCCACGGCGACAAGGTCATTCTCGACGATGTGACGCTGAACTTCCTGCCGGGAGCGAAGATCGGTGTGGTCGGCCCCAACGGTGCCGGCAAGTCGAGCGTCCTCAAGATCATGGCGGGATTGGACCAGCCGAACAACGGTGAGGCCTACATCAAGCCCGGGGCCACGGTGGGCATCCTCCAGCAGGAGCCTGCCCTCAACGAGGAGAAGACCGTTCTCGGCAACGTCGAGGAGGGGCTCGGCGAGATCAAGCAGCAGCTCGATCGCTACAACGAGATCGCCGAGCTGATGGCCACCGACTACTCCGACGAGCTGATGGAGGAGATGGGCACGCTCCAGGAGCTCCTCGACCACAACGACGCCTGGGAGATCGACTCCCAGCTCGAGCAGGCGATGGACGCGCTCCGGTGCCCGCCACCGGACTCACCGGTCACCACTCTGTCCGGTGGTGAGCGACGCCGGGTCGCGCTCTGCAAGCTCCTGCTGAGCAAGCCGGATCTGCTGCTGCTCGACGAGCCCACCAACCACCTCGACGCCGAGAGCGTTCTGTGGTTGGAGCAGCATCTCGCGAGCTACGCCGGCGCCGTCCTCGCCGTCACGCACGACCGGTACTTCCTCGACAACGTCGCGGAGTGGATCCTCGAGATCGACCGCGGCCACACCTACCCCTACGAGGGCAACTACTCCACGTACCTGGAGAAGAAGGCCGAGCGGCTCGCGGTCCAGGGGCGCAAGGACATCAAGCTGCAGAAGCGGCTCACCGACGAGCTCGCCTGGGTCCGGTCCGGGGCCAAGGCGCGTCAGGCGAAGAGCCGGGCGCGGCTGCAGCGGTACGAGGAGATGGCCACCGAGGCCGAGTCGCACCGCAAGCTCGACTTCGAGGAGATCCAGATCCCGGCCGGCCCGCGACTGGGCACGATCGTGGTCGATGTCGATCACCTCGACAAGGGTTTCGACGGTCGGATGCTCATCAAGGACCTGTCGTTCACGTTGCCGCGCAACGGCATCGTGGGGGTCATCGGCCCCAACGGTGTCGGCAAGACCACGTTGTTCAAGACCATCGTGGGTCTCGAGCAGCCGGACTCGGGCACAGTCAAGGTCGGCGAGACCGTGCAGCTGTCGTACGTGGACCAGAACCGTTCGGGTCTCGACCCGAAGAAGAACGTCTGGGAGACGGTGTCGGACGGGCTCGACTACATCAAGGTCGGCCAGACCGAGATGCCGTCACGGGCCTATGTGGCCGCGTTCGGGTTCAAGGGGCCCGATCAGCAGAAGCCGGCGGGCGTGCTCTCCGGTGGTGAGCGCAACCGGCTGAACCTGGCCATGACGCTCAAGCAGGGCGGCAACCTGATCCTGCTCGACGAGCCCACCAACGATCTCGACGTCGAGACGCTCGGATCGCTCGAGAACGCCCTCGAGCAGTTCCCGGGCTGCGCCGTGGTCATCTCCCACGACCGCTGGTTCCTGGACCGCGTGGTCACGCACATCCTGGCGTGGGAGGGCACCGACGACACCCCGGCCTCGTGGTTCTGGTTCGAGGGTAACTTCGAGTCCTACGAGAAGAACAAGATCGATAGGCTGGGAGTGGAGGCGGCGCGACCACACCGCGTGACGCATCGTAAGCTCACTCGTGACTGAGAGCGATCCCTCGCCCGGTTGATGATCACGGTCCGTCCGCCGTGGCAGCCCTGCAGGTCTGGAGGTCAGGTGGCGTCGACGCGAGCAGTTCCCGGCGACGGTGACGACGGGAACGGTGTGGACCTGCTCGGGTCCGCTGCGGCGCTTCGGTGGTCGCGGCCGGACCTGACCGGCGCCATCGCCGACCACGTCCTCGAGATCTCCGCCCCGGACGCCGACCCCGCGGTCTGGCTCCGGGCGGCGGGCTGGGCGGTGTCGGCCCGGTCGGCGCCCGGGGACGGGCGGACGGTCGCGTCGGAGTTTCTCGACGGGGTGGTCCGGCGCGGCTCGCACGTGCTCGACGCGCCCGCCGCGGATCGGCTGCGCGTCGAGCTGGCCGTCCTCGCCATCGGCGCGGGACGGCTCGCCACGGCACGTACGCTGCTGACTCCGGTGTCCGTGGCCGATATGCGTCCGGAGCTGCGTGCGGACGCCCTCGGGGCACTGGCCCGGTGTGCGGTGGAGGACCGACCCGCGGCCGTGGACGGACTGCTCCGTCGGGTGGAGTCCACGTGGGCGGAGGTCGGCGGTCCCCGGGGGCACATCGGTACCGCTGCCGCATCCCTGGTGGCCGCCACGGCGGAGCGGCGGGCCGGCCGCCCCGACGCCGCCGTGGCGAAGGCCGCCGACGGCCTCGCCCATCTCGACAGGGCCCGGGAGGGCCGCTCCCAGAGCCCGTCGCGTCACCTGGCCGCTGGGCTCGCCGCAGAGTGGATCTCCGGGCTGCTCGACGCGGGCCGTGTCGCCGAAGCCCGCGACGGGTGCGTGCCGCTGGAAGCCCGGTTGCGCGACACCTCACGACCCAGCCGCCGGATCGCGTTGCTCCGGCTCGCCGTCGCGCGGACGGTGACCGGGTCGGGTGCCGATGCCATCGTCGCGGCCGTGACCCAGGCCGCTCGGGACGCGGCGGGCAGCGACGCCGTGGACCTCGAGTCGGTTTGCCTGTCCACCCTCGGTGCGCTGCAGGAGAAGGCCGGGCAGCTCGAGCAGGGGCTCGAGTCCGTCCGCCTCGGGGCCGCTGCCCAGCGTCGCGACCAGCAGCGGGCCGAGCGCTTCAGGAAGGCCCTCGACGCCGCGGTGTCCTCCGTCGCCGAGGAGGCGCCGTTCCGGACCGCCACGAACGGCGGCCGTGCGGGCGTCACCGGTCATCACCGGTCCGAGACGCCGGCCACCGCATCGTCGGCGCCACCCGCGAGCTCGTGGACCGACTGGAGCTCGGCAGTCGCCCGGGACCGCACCCCGACCGGGCCCACGTCCTCGGGGACGGCCAAGGGAAACTCCCACCTGGTCGGTGACACCGGTCGGGCGCCGCTGGAGAACGGCCGTGCGCACCCGCCCGCGACGCCGGCCGCGGCCAACGGTGCTCCCGCTGGCAGCGGGCGCCGGTCGGGTCGCAACGGCACGGCGACCAGCGGCACGGCGACCAGCGGCACAGCGACCAGCGGCACAGCGACCAGCGGCACAGCGACCAGCGGCACAGCGACCAGCGG
>JBBRNQ010000252.1:0-4053 GCA_038230235.1 Actinomycetales bacterium | reverse complement strand
GTCACGGTCAGCCCCTGCCACCAGTCGTTGACCAGG
Source organism: Actinomycetales bacterium (assembly GCA_038230235.1). Taxonomy (GTDB): domain Bacteria; phylum Actinomycetota; class Actinomycetes; order Actinomycetales; family Dermatophilaceae; genus Lapillicoccus. Next base: position 4,017 of record JBBRNQ010000252.1, on the reverse strand, counting down.
GCCCGGAGCATGGTCCACCGGGTGACGACACCGCCGGCGTCGTCCCCCGCCGCCGGGGCCGCGACGGTGCCGAGGGGCGGGTCCCAGCCCTGCGGCGCATAGCCGGTGGCGCGCACGACCCCGTAGAGCGTCTCGACGACCGAGCGGGTACCGGGGCCGGGTCGCATGTCGAGCACCCGCACCGCCCCGACGACGTCCTCCAGCGGCTGGCGCGTCTTCTGGCCGGTCGAGACCCAGAACTCCCGGCTGCGGAACAGGCAGTCGAGCACGGGCCGCAGGTCGGTGTCGTTCGCCAGGTAGACGGCCGCCAAGCGGTCGACCAGTCCCTCCGGCGGCGAGTCGCTGACGAAGCGCACGGCCAGCCTCCGCGCGAGGGTCCGGGCCGTGGTGGGAAGGGCGGCCAGGTAGGTGAGGTAGTCGTCGCCGACCGCGAGGCCACCCGCTGCGGTGGGGTTGGCCGACGACCAACCGAGCACGGAGACCGGGCCGGTCACGTGGTCCTCCGGTCGGTAGGCGAAGCGTCCGTCGGTGACCACCCGGCCGGTCAGCGCCCTGGCGCTGGCGACCACGTCGGCCTCGCCGTAACCGTCACCGAGGCCATTCGTATGCAGCTCCAGCAGCTCACGTCCGAGGCGCTCGTGGGCCAGGGCCGTGGGGGGGCCGTCGTCGAGGTACTGCATCATCGCCGGGTGGCGCATCCCCGCGAGGAGCAGGTCGCGGTAGCGGCCCAGCGCGTGCGGACGGATGACCTCGGTGACGAAGGAAGGCGTCGAGTCCCAGGCCTCGCCGGGCGCGGCAACGTGCAGGTGGCCGGCCAACACGTCGACGACCTGTTCGTAGAGCTGGCGTTGCGAGAAGACCTGGCGGGCCAGGGAGGCCTGGGCCGTCCGCCACTCGGTATCCCAGGAAAGCAGTGGGAAGCCGGAGTGGTCGGCGTCCGGAGCGGAGTCGGCGACGCAGAAGAGCGCCCAGACCTCGTCGGCGACGGTGTCGGAGATCGACTCGGGGGCCAGCTGTCGGGTGAGCCAGGCGTCGATCCCGACGGCGCGGAGGTCGGCGATGTCGCTCGGGCGTGGTCCGAACGTCGCCCGACGGGCGAGGTGCAGCACCGGGTCGGTGGTGAAGGGGCCGGGATCGGTGGGCTCGGTGGACTCCGCGGCGGCGGCATACCCCGACGCGGTGCCGCTCGACGCGAGCGACCGGAGCTGGGCCGGGTCACCCGCGAGAAGCGCAGCGGTCTGCGGCGCCGATGACGCTCCCCGCCGCCACCAGGGCCGGCGGGGCGTCGGGACCGGCTGGGGCACCAGGGCCCGCGGCGCGGACGAGGCTTCATACAGTCGCGAGAGCGTCGACTGCGGGCGTGCGGGAGGGGGAGCGGGCCGGGCCGGCACGGCAACCACGGCGACGGGCTCGACCGCGGACGGGGCGGGGACGGTCCGGCCCGGAGGGTCGGCGATCGGGGCGAGGGAGCGCACCGGCGCCGGGGGCGCGCCAGGGAAGGCTGGCGATGCCGACGTCCGCAGCATCCACGAGATGCAGTCGTCCGAAGCCGCTGGAGTTGCCGGGGCCGCCGGGGCCTCGAGCTCCGGCTCCCGACCCGCCGCCCGTGAGGCCAGACGGGCCTGCGCCGCCGGGCCGAGGACCACCACCCCGCGGTCTGAGTGGGCCGCACGTCGGTCATCACGGGCCGGCTCGTCGCGGGCCGGCTCGTCGCGGGTCGGCTCGTCACGGGGCTCGGACTGGCTCTGGACCTCGGACCGCGCGGGGAGCATCGGGAGCCCGGAGAGCACGGCGACGGCGGAGAGCCCGGACCCGGACCGGTCGGAAGAACCGGCGGCTCGGGCGAGGTCGTGATCGAGCATGGGGGCTCCGTCAGGGCGAGGCGCGCCGGCCGGCGGCGAGAATCGACCTCACCGTGGGGGACCGGGTTCTCCGAACGGGCCTAATCCGACAATAAGGCTTTAACGGACATCGAGCAAGGCCGGGACGGGAGCCGCAGCCCGGGCAGGGCGGCGGATCGGGCGCCGACTACCGGAAGCGGCCGTTCGGGCCCCTGTCCCCAGCCACCCACCGGTCGCCGGCCATCCGTTCGGTGGCGCCCCCTTGAGCGAGCCCCGCAAGTGAAGGCCCCCCTTTGGTCGGGCCCCCTTCAGTGTGGCCAGACGGCGGGCCGCTTCTCGAGGAAGGCCGCCATCCCCTCCCGTGCTGCCGCCGACTGGCTCGCCCCGGCCATGGCCTCGAGGGCGATGGCGTAGGCGTCGCGCTCGGGCCGGTCGAGCTGGGCGTAGATCGTCTGCTTGCCGAAGGCCTTGGCTGAGGCGCTCCCCCGCGTGACCCGCGCGACGAGCCGGGCGACGGCGGCGTCGAGCTCGTCGTCGGGGACGGTCTCGTTGACCAGCCCCCACTGCGCCGCGGTCGTCGCCGACACGACGTCACCACTGAGCGCCATCTCCATCAACCGCTTGCGCCCGATCGAGCGCGCCACGGGCACGGCCGGCGTGTGGCAGAACCAGCCGCCCTTGCCCCCCGGCAGCGCGAACCCGGCCGACTCGGCCGCCACCGCGAGGTCGCACGAGGCCACCAGCTGGCAGCCCGCGGCCGTGGCCAGGGCATGCACCCGGGCGACGACCACCTGGGGGGCGGCCTCGAGAGCCTGCATCACCGACGTGCAGAGCCGCAGCAGCTCGCGCACCCCGCCGATGTCACGCGACGCCACGTCGGCGAAGTCGTGGCCGGCGCTGAAGACAGGCCCCTGCGCTGCCAGCACGATCGCCAGCGCATCGCCGGCGGCCGTCTCGGTCACCGCCCGGAGGAGCTCGCGCAGGTGCGCCTCGGACAGCGCGTTGCGCCGCTCCGGCCGCGCCATGGTGATCGTCACGACGTCGCCGTCGCGCTCGACCAGGATGTGCTCGCCGTGCCACTTCTCGTCTGGCGTGCCCGCTACGGCGGGGCGCTCCTGCAGGTCGGTCATCACCCCACGCTAACGCGCATCCTGTGGCCCGGGCGACGGCCAGGCGTCGGCATCTCGGACGCGGCCGTCCTGCGGGCGCTCGAGACCGGGACGCAGGGCCGGCCAGGCCCGGTCAGGAGCGAGGGCCGGCACCCTGTCGTCGAAGTGACGGACGATGGCGGGCAGCGGGCTCACCGGCCACGCCAGCAGGGGCCCCACCGGGAGCCCGAGGTCGTGGGCCGCCTGCTCGCGCTCCCAGTCGGGCAGAGCGCGCACCCGGAAGACCCGGCCCCGGACGGCGAACCGCTGCTGCCCGAGGTCCGAGAGGGTCTGGCGGTCGCCCGATCCCATGGCCCGGCCGTCGGATCCGGCGCCGAAGCCGGCCCGCCCCAGCAAGCCGTCCACCGCAGCGACACCGTGTCGGCGATCCGTGGGGGCACCCGCAGCGAGACCACCTCGAGCGCAAGCCGCCCCCACCACCCCTCGCCGGGCGTGCCGTCGAGGCCGTCGAGGCGGGCGAGGTGGTGGGCGAGGACCTGCTCGACCGGGGCGTCCTGCGGTGCGGTCGGGTCGTGGAGCCGGTCGTCGAGCGCCGCCCGCAGCAGGAGCCAGTCGTCGTCGCGCATCACCAGCGAGGCGTGGTCGCCGGGACCGGGGACTCCTTCGACACGGACCCGCGTCCACCCCTGCTGCGACTCGACGGTCTGCGGTGACCCGGCAGCGCGACGCACGGCAGCCCACAGCTGACGCTGGCCGCCGAGCGTGCTCGGGTAGAGCAGAGGGAGGCCCGAGACGGCGCGGCCCGGAGCGAGCCGCACGGGCAGGCCGACCAGCGCCGGGGCGAGGTCGCCACCGGCCTCCCTGCTCGCGAAGACGGGCACGACCACCTCACGACCCGACCCGGCCTCGGCGGTGCGGCGACGGGCCGACCGCAGGGTGAACGACTCGGGGTCGAAGCCGCACGAGAACGCGGTCTCGCGCCGCTCCCACAGCGACGGCAGGCCTCAGTCCCCCGCCTCGGGACCCCGTACGAAGCCCCCGCCCTCAGCACCGTCGGCGACCTGCTC
>JBBRNQ010000251.1:0-4061 GCA_038230235.1 Actinomycetales bacterium | reverse complement strand
GACATGTACAACATGCGCGGCCCGCTGGCCGAGCTCGGCCTGCGCTACGAGGAGTGAGATGACCACCGAGATGACTGCTGACACGACGTCAGGGACGAACGCCGGGATGGGGGCCGGGATGACCGCCGGCCCGAGCGGCGGCTTCGAGAAGACCGCCGGTTGGCTCGACTGGTACGCCGACCCCAGCGTGCCGCGCTTCCGGCTTCCCGACGGCGCCGTCGACGCGCACTGCCACGTGTTCGGACCGGGGGCGCAGTTCCCCTTCGCGCCAAAGCGCAAGTACACCCCGTGTGACGCGTCCAAGGACCAGCTCTTCGCCCTGCGCGACCGGCTCGGCTTCTCGCGCAACGTCGTGGTGCAGGCGACGTGCCACGGCGCCGACAACAGCGCCATGGTCGACGCGCTGCGCGCCGCCGACGGGCGGGCCCGCGGCGTGGCGACGGTGAAGCCGGACGTCTCCGAGCAGGAGCTTCGGCAGCTGCACGACGCCGGCGTACGGGGTGTGCGCTTCAACTTCGTCAAGCGGCTGGTCGACGCGGCGCCAACCGACGAGCTGATGGAGGTGGTGAAGCGGATCACGCCCTTCGGCTGGCACGTCGTCATCTACTTCGAGGCGCCGGACCTGCCCGACCTGCGCGACTTCTTCCTCTCGATCCCGCTGCCGCTAGTGGTCGACCACATGGGTCGGCCAGACGTGACGAAGGACCCGCACGGCCCCGAGTTCGAGTCGTTCCTCGACCTCCTGCGGGCCAAGCCCGACATCTGGTGCAAGGTCACCTGCCCCGAGCGGCTCTCGGTGTCCGGCCCCCCGGCCCTGGACGGGGAGGCGGCTCCATACGGTGACGTCGTGCCCTTTGCCCGTCGAGTGGTCGAGGATTTCCCCGACCGGGTGCTCTGGGGCACCGACTGGCCGCACCCCAACCTCACCGACCACATGCCCGACGACGGCCTGCTCGTCGACGTCATCCCGCGCATCGCGGTGACGCCGCATCTGCAGCAGGCGCTGCTCGTCGACAACCCGATGCGTCTCTACTGGCCGGACGGCAGGTGAGGACCCGGTGACCACCCCCCACGAACGGAGCCCCCGATGAGCCTCGACAAGACCTACAAGCTGGTGCCCGGGACCACGATCTTCGACGCCGAGCAGTCGGCCAAGGGATACCACCTCAACCAGCTCTGCATGTCGTTCATGAAGGCCGAGAACCGGGAGCGGTATCTCGCAGACGAGGACGCCTACCTCGACGAGTGGCCCTTGACCGACGCGCAGAAGCAGGCCCTGCGCGACCGCGACCTCAACGCCGCGATCGCCGAGGGCGGCAACATCTACTTCCTCGCGAAGTGGGGGGCGACCCTCGGCCTGTCCTTCCAGCAGATGGCGGGCTCGATGACGGGCCTGTCGGAGCCGGAGTACCGCGACATGATGATCAGCGGCGGCCGTGGCATCGAGGGCAACCGGATCGACCACCGGGTGCTCGAGGCGGCCTACGCCGACACCACCCCGCCGACCGAGCACGCCACCATCACCGCGGCGGTCTTCACCTCCCACGTGCCGGCGATCGGGGCGGCGATGGACCTCGGCAAGACCGAGGAGCCTTACTGGAAGGGCGTGTTCGACGGCTATGAATATTCCCGGGAATGGGAGAAGGATAATGTCCCGGATGTCATCTTCCTGGTCTACAACGACCACGCGACGGCCTTCGACCTGTCGATCATCCCGACCTTCGTGCTCGGCACGGGGGCGGAGTACCCCACCGCCGACGAGGGGTACGGGCCGAGGCCCGTGCCAGGCATCAACGGTGACCCCGACCTCGCCGCGCACATCGCGCACAGCCTCATCCAGGCCGACTTCGACCTCACCCTGGTCAACGAGATGGCGGTCGACCACGGGCTCACCGTGCCGTTGTCGCTGATGTTCGGCGACGTCGACGAGTGGCCGTGCAAGGTGATCCCCTTCCACGTCAACGTGGTCCAGTATCCCGTGCCGTCCGGCGCACGGTGCTTCAAGCTCGGCCAGGCCCTGCGCACAGCCATCGAGTCGTACGACCGCCCGTTGCGGGTGCAGGTGTGGGGCACCGGCGGGATGAGCCACCAGCTGCAGGGCCCCCGCGCCGGGCTGATCAACCAGCCGTGGGACAACGCGTTCCTCGACCAGCTCGTCGCCGACCCTGCCGCGCTGGCGCAGGTACCGCACCTGGAGTACGTGCAGGAGGCGGGCTCGGAGGGCATCGAGCTGGTGATGTGGTTCATCGCCCGTGGCGCGATGAGCGACATCGACGGCTCCGGCGAGGTCGAGGTGAAGCACCGCTTCTACCACGTGCCGGCGTCGAACACCGCTGTCGGGCACCTGATCCTGGAGAACCACCCGCACGCCGAGAACACACCCGAGAAGGAGTGACGTGACCTCAGACCAGCCCATCCGCATCGCCCTCGCCGGCGGGGGCGCCTTCGGTGCCAAGCACGCCGCCGCCCTCAAGCGCATCGACGGGGTCGAGCTGACGACGATCGTCAGCAGCACCCTCGAGTCCGCGCAGCAGTTCGCCGCCGAGCAGGGCGTGGGACGCGGCGTCGGCAGCCTCGGCGAGGTGCTCGCGATGGATGACGTCGACGCGGTCATCCTCGCCACGCCGACGCCGATGCACGCCGCCGGGACCAGGGCGGTGCTCGAGGCCGGCAAGCACGTGCAGGTCGAGATCCCGCTCGCCGACTCGCTGGCCGACGCGCAGTCGTGTCTCGAGACACAACAGCGCACGGGGCTGGTCGCGATGGTGGGGCACACACGTCGCTTCAACCCCAGCCACCAGTGGGTCCACCAGCGGATCGAGGCGGGTGAGCTGCACCTCCAGCAGCTGGACGTGCAGACCTACTTCTTCCGCCGCAAGAACCTCAACGCCCTCGGGCAGCCCCGGTCGTGGACCGACCACCTCCTGTGGCACCACGCGGCCCACACGGTCGACCTCTTCGCCTACCAGAACGGCTCGCCCATCGTGACGGCCAACGCCGTCCAGGGGCCGATCCACCCCGAGCTCGGCATCGCCATGGACCTCTCGATCCAGCTGCGCGCCGAGAACGGTGCCATCTGCACGCTGTCGCTGTCCTTCAACAACGACGGCCCATTGGGCACGTTCTTCCGCTACATCGGCGACACGGGCACCTACCTCGCGCGGTACGACGACCTCTACCAGTCTCATCACAACCTCACCGGCAAGGACGAGCCCATCGACGTCAGCGGGGTCGACGTCTCCATGGACGGCATCGAGCTGCAGGACCGCGAGTTCGTCGCGGCCATCCGCGAGGGGCGCGAGCCGAACGCCTCGATCGCGCAGGTCATGCCCTGCTACCGGACCCTGGCCGCCCTCGAGGAGCAGCTGGCGGCGCAGGCAGTGCCGACGACGCAGGCGGGGGCGTGACCGTCCTGCCGGCCACCCGACGGATCGGCCCCTTCGAGGTCCCGGCCCTCGGTCTGGGCTGCATGAACCTCAGCCACGCGTACGGCGTCGCGCCCCGACCGCAGGAGGCCGAACGTCTGCTGCTCGCTGCCCTCGAGGCCGGGGTCGTGCTCTTCGACACCGCCGCGCTCTACGGCTTCGGGGCCAACGAAGAGCTCGTGGGACGGGTGCTCGCACCCCATCGCGACGAGATCGTGCTGGCCAGCAAGTGCGGCATGACGGGGGTCGACGGCAAGCGGGTCATCGACGGCCGGCCCGAGACGATCCGGCGCACCGCCGACGAGGCGCTGGCGCGGCTCCATACCGACGTCGTCGACCTCTACTACCTGCACCGGGTCGACCGGCAGGTGCCCGTCGAGGAGAGCGTGGGAGCACTGGCCGACCTGGTCGCGGCCGGCAAGATCCGCGCCATCGGGCTCTCGGAGGCGTCGGCCGCGACCCTGCGACGCGCCCACGCCGTGCACCCGGTCGCCGCCCTGCAGAACGAGTACAGCCTCTGGTCGCGCAACCCCGAGCTCGGCACCCTCGAGGCCTGCCGCGAGCTCGGCATCGCGCTCGTCGCCTTCAGCCCGCTCGCCCGGGGGGTGCTCACCTCGCAGGCACCAGACCTGGAGT
>JBBRNQ010000250.1:0-4095 GCA_038230235.1 Actinomycetales bacterium | reverse complement strand
GGTGCACCGGGTGGTGGTCGACCTCCTCGGCGCTGACGAGGCCGTGCCCGGGGTGCGCGAGACCGTGCAGGCGACCCTCGACCTCGCGCGTGGCCTGGGTCTGGCCAACCTGCTCACCGACGACAGCCGGCGGCGGGGACGTATCGCCGCCCAGTGGGCGGCGACGCTCGACGGGTCGCTGGGCGCAGGGGCGACCCCCGTTGTCTCACCGGTGATACCATGAACCATGGACAAGGTGACGGTGCGTGACCTGCGCAACCACGGGGGGGAGGTGCTCGAGCGAGTCGTGCGGGGTGAGTCCCTTGCGGTGACGAGAGACGGTGCCGAGGTCGCCGAGCTCCGACCCGTCGCCCGACGCGGGCCCTCGCCGGCAGAGCTCATCGCCAGACGGCGACACCTCCCGGTGGTCGATCCGGACGCGCTTCGACGCGATGTGGACGAGCTGCTGGACCAGACGCTGTGACCGCCCCGCCTCGGGGGATGCTCGACACCTCGACCGTGATCCTGCTCGGCCGGCTCGCCGACCCGGCAGACCTGCCCGAGGAGTCGGTGATCAGCGCCATCACCCTGGCGGAGCTCTCGGTGGGGCCACTGGTGGCAGCGGCCGAGGCTGACCGGTCTGCCCGGCAGGCCCACCTGCAGCAGGCCGAGGCCGACTTCGAGCCGATCGCCTTCGACGCCCGAGCTGCCCGCACCTTCGGCCTCGTCGCGGCCTCACTCCGCGGCGCCGGGCGCAAGCCCGCAGCTCGGGCGTTCGACGCCCTCATCGCCGCAGCGGCCATGGCGGAGGGTGTTCCCCTCTACACCTGCAACCCCCACGACTTCCGGGGGATCGAGGGTCTCGACGTCAGGCCCGTGCCCCATCCGGACCGTCCGCCCGGTCAGTCGACCCCGCCGGGCCCGATATCGTTGGGCTGACCGCGCAGCACCACCGCACCCCCGAGGAGCCCCCCGTCATGGGAGCCATCGTCGTCGACGTCATGCTCAAGCCCGAGATCCTCGACCCGCAGGGGCAGGCCGTCTCGCGGTCGCTCCCCCGTCTCGGGTTCGAGGGGTTCACCGACGTGCGGCAGGGCAAGCGCTTCGTCCTGACCGTCGAGGGCGAGGTCACCGACGAGCACCTCGCCGCGGCCCGCTCGGCCGCCGAGACGCTGCTGTCCAACCCCGTCATCGAGGACGTCGTCGCCGTGCACGCGCTCGAGAGCGCCCAGTGACGGCCCTGCCCGGTACGGCGTCCACCGGCCTGCGGGTGGGTGTCGTCACCTTCCCCGGGTCGCTCGACGAGCGGGACGCGCAGCGCGCCGTACGGGCTGCCGGGGCTGAGCCCGTCGCCCTGTGGCACGGCGACGCCGACCTGCGCGGGGTCGACGCGGTCATCCTGCCCGGCGGCTTCTCCTACGGCGACTACCTGCGCTGCGGCGCGATCGCCCGCTTCGCGCCGGTGATGGACGTGCTCGTCCCGGCCGCGCAGGGTGGGCTGCCGGTGCTGGGCATCTGCAACGGCTTCCAGGTGCTCTGCGAGAGCCACCTGCTGCCTGGCGCGCTGATCCGCAACGACCACCGCAAGTTCGTCTGCCGCGACCAGGCCCTGAGCATCGAGAACGCCTCCACCGACTGGACCTCCGACTACACCGAGGGGCAGCGAATCGTCGTCCCGCTCAAGAACGGCGAGGGCGGCTACGTCGCCGACGAGCGCACCCTGGACGAGCTCGACGGCGAGGGGCGGGTCGTGGCTCGTTACCTGGGAGACAACCCCAATGGCTCCTACCGCGGCATCGCGGGCATCACCAACGCGCGCGGCAACGTCGTCGGCCTCATGCCGCACCCCGAGCACGCGATCGAGCCGGGCTACGGCCCGTCGGTCGACGGGCTCGGCTTCTTCACCTCCGTCCTCACCCGTCTCGCCCAGGGAGTGTCCGCGTGAGCACCAGCACGCAGCCGTCGGTCGACAGTGTCAGCACCGCCACGACGACGCCTGACGCGCAGCAGCCATGGGCCGAGCTCGGCCTCAAGGTCGATGAGTACCACCAGATCCGCGAGATCCTCGGCCGCCGTCCCACGTCGGCCGAGCTCGCGATGTACTCCGTCATGTGGAGCGAGCACTGCTCCTACAAGTCGAGCAAGGTGCACTTCTCCCTCTGGGGTGAGAACACCACCGACGAGATGCGCGAAAAGCTCCTCGTCGGCATCGGCGAGAACGCCGGCGTCGTCGACATCGGAGACGGCTGGGCGGTGACCTTCAAGGTCGAGAGCCACAACCACCCGTCGTACGTCGAGCCCTACCAGGGCGCCGCGACCGGCGTCGGCGGCATCGTGCGCGACATCATGTCGATGGGCGCCCGCCCGCTCGCGATCATGGACCCACTCCGCTTCGGGGCGCTGCACCACCCCGACACCCTGCGCGTGCTGCCGGGGATCGTTGCGGGAGTGGGCGGTTACGGCAACTGCCTCGGTCTGCCCAACATCGGTGGCGAGGTCGTCTTCGACGAGTGCTACCAGGGCAACCCGCTCGTCAACGCCCTGTGCGTGGGCGCCATGCGCATCGAGGACATCCACCTCGCCTCGGCTCGCGGTGCCGGCAACAAGGTCGTGCTCTTCGGCGCCAAGACCGGCGGTGACGGCATCGGTGGTGTCTCGGTGCTTGCCTCGGAAACCTTCTCCGAGGGCGGCCCGACCAAGCGGCCCGCGGTGCAGGTCGGCGACCCCTTCGCCGAGAAGGTCCTCATCGAGTGCTGTCTCGACCTGTATGCCGCGAAGGTCGTCGCTGGCATCCAGGACCTCGGCGGGGCCGGGCTCTCCTGTGCGACGAGCGAGCTCGCGTCCAACGGTGACGGGGGGATGCGCGTCGAGCTCGACACCGTGCCCCTGCGCGACGCCACGCTGGCCCCCGAGATGATCCTCATGTCGGAGTCGCAGGAACGGATGATGGCGATCGTCGAGCCCGCGCAGCTCGACGCCTTCCTCGCGATCACGACGAAGTGGGACGTCGAGGCCACCGTCATCGGCGAGGTCACCGACGGTGAGCACCTCGTCATCACCTGGCACGGCGAGACCATCGTCGACGTCCCGCCGCGCTCGGTCGCCCACGACGGCCCGGTCTACGACCGTCCGCTCGAGCGACCGGCCTACCTCGACGCCCTGGTCGCCGACACGACGGCGCACCTGCCGCGGCCGCACGCCGCCGAGGGCCTGCGCGAGACGCTGCTGATCATGCTCGGCAGTGCGAACCTCTGCGACACCTCGTGGGTGACCGACCAGTACGACCGCTACGTGCAGGGCAACACCGCCCTCGCCATGCCCGACGACGCAGGCGTCGTCCGGGTCGACGAGGAGACCGGTCGCGGGGTCGCCATCTCCACCGACTGCAACAGCCGCTTCGCCAAGCTCGACCCGTATGCAGGCGCCCAGGCCGCGCTCGCCGAGGCCTACCGCAACGTCTCCACCAGTGGCGCGGCGCCGCTGGCGGTCACCGACTGCCTCAACTTCGGCTCGCCCGAGGACGCCGGGGTGATGTGGCAGTTCCGCGAGTCGGTGCGCGGCATCGCCGAGGGCTGCAAGACGCTCGGTATCCCGGTCACCGGCGGCAACGTGTCGTTCTACAACCAGACCGGTGACGTGGCGATCCACCCGACCCCGGTCATCGGGGTGCTCGGGGTGCTCGACGACGTCGCCGTCCGCACCGGGTCGGGCTTCTCCGTCGACGAGGCGCGGATCTTCCTGCTCGGCGAGACGCGGGACGAGCTCGACGGCTCGGAGTGGTCGCGCGTCGTGCACGGCCACCTCGGCGGGGTGCCGCCGCGGGTCGACCTCGCGCACGAGATGGCACTGTCGGCGGTGCTGCAGGAGGGCGCTGCCGCCGGGTGGTTCACCACCGCCCACGACCTGTCACAGGGCGGGCTGGCCCAGGCCCTCGCCGAGTCCGTGCTGCGTCACGGTGTCGGGGCCCAGGTCTCGCTGGCCGACCTCGGGGTCGACGCCTTCACCGCGCTCTTCTCCGAGTCCACCGGGCGGGTGCTCGTGGCCTGCGCCCCGGGGTCGGACGACGACTTCCTCGCCGCCGTGGCTGATCGGGTGCCCGTGCTCGAGATCGGCGTC
>JBBRNQ010000249.1:0-4103 GCA_038230235.1 Actinomycetales bacterium | reverse complement strand
GAGGTGACACCCGAGTGGAGTGTCATCGAGAGGGACGGTGGGCGCATCGACGTCATCACCACCCCGCAGCCCCTGGCGGCAGCCCTGTCGTCGCTGCTGCCCCGGCTCCCGACGCGGGTCGAGCGCAAGGCCGGGCCGGTCGACCCCCGGTTGGGGGTCTTCTTCGCGGTGCCCTTCGCGGGTCAGCTCGACCTACACGTGCTGCGTGACGGCACGGCCCGGACCTCGCTCGAGCAGCTGGCGCTCTTTGCTGCGGCGGGCTTCACCGACGTCGTCGGACAGATCAGCCCGGACGTCTACTGGTGGCACGCGGGCCGGGTCGAGCGGCTGACCCACCTGACGCCCGAGGGAGTGGCCATCGTCCACCTGCCCGAGCTCGATGCGGTGCTCGACGAGCTGAGCCGACCACCGGGCCGCGACGGCGGACTGCCGGGCCCGACCGTCTAGCACTGCTCCACCGCGGCACAGCAGCCCGAGCCTTGTCGGGCCGTGGTCCTGCTGATCGCCGGTCCTGCTGGTCCCGAGCGCTTGGGACCGAGGACCCCGGCGGCGTCACGCCCGGCGGGAGCTAGCTGCCGTGTCGACGCGACGCACCCGCAGGCGCGGGCGGGTGGAGGCGAGCACCGTGGTGGCACCGGCGTACTCGGGGGGCAGGGGCAGGTCCTCGATCCACACGGGGGTCGTGCACAACCCGGTCGGTGCCTCGAGCAGGGCGGGAGGTTCGTCGGGGCCGCTGACGCGGACCGTGCGGGGGTCGAGGGCCACGCCCGTGCCGACGGCCTTGAGGAACGCCTCCTTGCGGGTCCACACGCGGCCGCGTTCCCTCGCCGTGTCCGCCCGCTCGTCCGGATGGAGCGCCACCCCGGCGAAGCCGGAGAAGGCCGTCCGCGCGACCTCCTCGAGGTCGACACCGACCGGGCCCGCATCGGTCACCGCTGCGGCCGCGAGGCCGGGCGCGCGACTGAGGCTGAGATGGAGACGGGTACCCCTGGGCTCGGCCACCATGGGACGTCCGTGCTTCGGTGACCCGCAGAGAGGGCACACCCGGGCGATGCGCACCCGGGGTGGAGCGACCTCGAGCTGCCGGGCCACGGCGCGCACGAGGAGCTCTCGAGCGAGGTCGGTGTCACCCACGAGCGCCCACCAGACCGTGAGGTCCGTCACGAGTCCATTGGACCACTGCCGGTGAGGCGCGCGGTCGCGGTGCACGTGGAACCAGCCGAATTGGTCAGACAATGGCGGTATGCCGTCATCCCCCGCCTCGCCACCACCCCCCGGACCCCCGGTCGTCCCCGATGCCGTCCTGCGACCCCTGCTCGTCCGCGCCAGACGCCTGGTCGCGCAGGCCCCCGGTGGCCGGACCGTCGTGCTGGGGGTCACCGGCGCCCCCGGCGCCGGCAAGACGACCCTGGCCGAGGCGCTCGTTGCCGCGCTGGCCTCCGGCGACGCGCAGGACGGGCCCCTGGCCGTGGCCCACGTGCCCATGGACGGGTTCCACCTCGCCGACGTGCAGCTGACGCGGCTGGGGCTCGCCGACCGCAAGGGAGCCCCGGAGACCTTCGACGTCGACGGCTACCTCGCGATCCTCCAGCGGGTGCGCAAGGGCTCCGGTAGACCCGTCTACGGCCCCGGGTTCGAGCGCGACCTCGAGCAGCCGATCGCGGCCGCCCTCGTGGTCGAGCCCACCGTGCGTCTGGTCGTCACCGAGGGCAACTACCTGCTCCTCGACGACCCCGGCTGGCGGGAGGTCCGGGCCGCGATGGACGAGGTCTGGTACGTCGAGCTCGCCGAGGCCGAGCGGCTGCGCCGCCTCGTCGAGCGGCACGTCGCGTTCGGCAAGCCGCCCGAGGCGGCCCGCGCCTGGGCGCTCGGGCCCGACCAGGCCAACGCCGAGCGGGTGGCGTCGACCCGGTCGGCGGCCGACTTCGTCGTGACGACGGGCTGAGCGCGTCCGCGCTGGGCTGGGAGTCTCCCGTGAGCCCTTGCGAGGACGACTCCGCGGGGCCAGAGTGTCCACGGACGCGGCGACTGCCGGTCCGACCCGAGAGAGGGATGACACCAATGGCGGTGCAGATCGACCTGGCCAAGGCACTCGACAAGGCGTGGGAGGACAAGTCGGTGGCGGAGATCCTCGCGGCCCCACCGTCGGCGCTCGCGGGCGTGACGGAGGCCGACGACGTGGTGCTGGCCAAGCACCTGGGCATCAAGACCGTCCGTGACCTCGGCGCCAACAAGCACTTCGCCGTCGCCGCGGCGCTGGTCGCGCTCGGCGGCTGATCCGGGCGAGACCGAGTGGTCGTCGGGGGGAGCCCGCCGGCGCCGGGACCCCGCGTCCCGGCGTCGGCGGTCTGTTCACCCCCCTTGCGTGGCAGGTGCTCGGGGTACGGCTCACCCCGCCCCTTGCGGTGACGCCGTACGGCGTAGTGGACTGCGGGTCAGCAGCGCTGCTCCCGGCAGCCCCGCACCGCAGGAAGGCCACCGATGTCCGACACCGTCAGCAGCAGCGCCCCGTCACAGACGGCGGGCGAGACCGACCTCCCGCTCCTCGAGCAGACGATCGGCGACAACTTCGACGCCACGGTCGCGCGCTTCGGTGACCGCGAGGCGCTCGTCGACGTGGCGCAGGGGCGGCGGTGGACGTATGCCGAGCTGTCCGTCGAGGTCGAACGGCTGGCGCGGGCCCTCGTCGGAGCGGGGATCCGCCAGGGTGACCGGGTCGGCATCTGGGCCCCGAACTGCGCCGAGTGGACCATGGTGCAGTACGCGACGGCCAAGATGGGGGCGATCCTGGTCAACATCAACCCGTCGTACCGCACGCACGAGCTGAGGTACGTCCTCACCCAGGCCGGCACCCGTCTGGTCGTCGCCGCGCCGAGCCACCGGTCCAGTGACTACGCCGCGATGCTGGCCGAGGTCGAGCCCGAGCTCGACGGCCTCGAGTCCGTCGTCCTCATCGGCACCGAGTCGTGGGATGCCCTGCTGGACAGGGCTGCTGGCGTCACCCCCGATCGCCTGGCCGAGATCCAGGCCGGTCTCGCGCCGGGCGACCCCATCAACATCCAGTACACCTCCGGCACCACGGGCTTCCCCAAGGGGGCGACCCTCAGCCACACCAACATCCTCAACAACGGGTGGTTCGTCGGTGAGCTGTGCCGCTACACCGAGGCCGACCGGGTCTGCATACCCGTGCCGTTCTACCACTGCTTCGGCATGGTGATGGGCAACCTCGCGTGCACCACCCACGGCGCTGCGATGGTCATCCCCGCGCCGGGCTTCGACCCGGCAGCGACGCTGCGCGCCTGCCAGGACGAGCACTGCACCTCGCTGTACGGAGTACCCACGATGTTCATCGCCGAGTGGGCGCTGCCCGACTTCGCGAGCTACGACCTGAGTAGCCTGCGCACCGGCATCATGGCCGGGTCGCCGTGCCCGGCCGAGATGATGAAGAAGGTCATTGCGGCCGGCATCGACGAGATCTCGATCTGCTACGGCATGACCGAGACCTCGCCGGTGTCGACCCAGACCCGGGTCGACGACTCCTTCGAGCGCAAGGTCGGCACGGTCGGACGGGTCGGGCCGCACCTGCAGATCAAGGTCGTCGACCCCGCGACCGGCGAGGTGCTGCCCCGCGGCAGCGCCGGCGAGCTGGCGACCAAGGGCTACTCGGTGATGCTCGGCTACTGGGAGGAGCCAGCGAAGACGGCCGAGGTGCTGCGCGACGGGTGGATGCACACCGGCGACATCGCGGTGATGGACGAGCACGGCTACGTGCAGATCACCGGTCGCATCAAGGACATGGTCATCCGCGGCGGCGAGAACATCTACCCCCGCGAGATCGAGGAGTTCCTCTACACCCACCCCGACATCCTCGACGCCCAGGTCATCGGCGTCCCCGACGAGAGGTACGGCGAGGAGCTGTGCGCCTGGGTGCGGATGCGCGAGGGGGCCGAGCCGTTGACGGCGGAGGCGGTGCGCGCCTTCTCGACCGGCAAGCTGGCGCACTACAAGATCCCGCGCTACGTGCGGATCGTCGAGGACTTCCCGATGACGGTCACCGGCAAGGTGCGCAAGGTCGAGATGCGCGAGAAGTCGGTCGCCGACCT
>JBBRNQ010000248.1:0-4105 GCA_038230235.1 Actinomycetales bacterium | reverse complement strand
CGGGGTCGACCTCGACATCGCCGACGGTGAGTTCCTCACCCTGCTCGGGCCGTCGGGGTCGGGCAAGACGACCGTGCTGCGGATCATCGCCGGCTTCGAGCGCCCTTCGGCGGGCACGGTCGAGCTCGGGGGGGTCGACGTCACCGACCGCCCGCCCTTCGAGCGCGACGTCAACACCGTCTTCCAGGACTACGCCCTCTTCCCCCACATGTCGGTCGCCGACAACATCGGCTACGGCCTGCGGGTGCGCAAGGTCGGCAAGGCCGAGCGGACGGCGAGGGTCGCGGAGGCGCTGGAGAGCGTGCGGCTCGCCGACCTCGGCGACCGGCGGCCGGCCCAGCTCTCGGGTGGCCAGCGGCAGCGGGTCGCGCTCGCCCGGGCGCTCGTGGGGCGACCCCGGGTGCTGCTGCTCGACGAGCCGCTCGGCGCCCTCGACCTCAAGCTCCGCGAGCAGATGCAGGTCGAGCTCAAGGGCATCCAGCGCGACGTCGGCATCACCTTCGTCTTCGTCACCCACGACCAGGAGGAGGCGCTGACCATGTCTGACCGGATCGCCGTCTTCGACCGCGGGCGGATCGAGCAGGTCGGCACCGCCGCCGACGTCTACGAGCGCCCGGAGACCCCCTTCGTGGCCGGCTTCGTCGGCACGTCAAACCTGCTCTCCGGCGAGGTGGCCCAGCGGGTGCTCGGGCGCGAGGGCACGTGGTCGGTGCGCCCGGAGAAGCTGCTGCTCGACCTCACCGTGGACGCCGAGCGCGCGCCCCGCGGTGCCGATGACGGCGAGCGCGCCGCGGCGGGGGTGGTGCGCGAGGTCGTCTACCTCGGCTCGGCCACGCGCTACCTCGTCGACCTCGACGGCTTCGACTCCGGGGCCAGCCTCGTCGCCGTGCGGCAGAACAGCCAGGCACCAGACCTCGAGACCGTACGGGGCCGCCGCGTGCGGTTGCGCTGGCGGCCCGAGCACGAGGTGCCGGTCGGGGTCACCACCGGCGGCACCGGCAGCGACCCGAGCAGCAGCAGCACCACCAGCACCACCTGAACCGCCATCACGAGCAGCAGCACCACCTGACTGACGTCCACCCACCCCTCCCCAGGAGCTACCGTGCGCCGTACGACCCTGACCTCCGTCCTCACCGCCACGACCGTCGCCCTCCTGGCTGCCGCGTGCGGCACCTCCGCCGGCACCAGCCCTGCGGCCTCCGGCAGCGGGGCCGCGGCCCGCGCGAAGCCCCCGGCCATGACCCCCCTGGCGTCGCTAGGCGCCGGCGAGGGCGCGGTCAACATCCTGGCCTGGGCCGGCTACGCCGAGAACGGCTCCACCGACAAGGCCGTCGACTGGGTCACGCCCTTCGAGAAGGCCACCGGCTGCAAGGCCAACGTCCAGGTGGCCAACACCTCCGACGAGATGTTCGAGAAGATGGGCACCGGCACCTTCGACGTGGTCTCGGCCTCGGGCGACTCGTCGCTGCGGATGGTCTACGCCGGCAAGGTCGCCCCGGTCAACACCGCGCTGCTGACCAACTTCGCCGACGTGCCGGCTTTCCAGAAGAACCGCGCGTGGAACGCCGTCGACGGGGTCGCCTACGGCATGCCGCACGGGTGGGGTGCGCAGCTGATGGCCTACCGCACCGACAAGGTCAACCCGGCACCCGACTCGTGGAGCGTCGTGTGGGACCCGAGCTCGCCCTACAAGGGCAAGATCACCACCTACGACTCGCCGGTCGACGGCATCGGCGCCGCCGCGGTCTACCTCATGGCGACCAAGCCCGAGCTCGCGATCAAGAACCCCTACGCCCTGGACCAGAAGCAGCTCGACGCGGCCATCGCCCTGCTCAAGGCGCAGAAGCCCGCGGTCGGGGCCTACTGGGCCTCCTACACCGATGCGCAGAAGGCGCTCGAGTCCGGCAGCACCGTCGTCGGGTCGACCTGGCAGATCATCGTCAACCTCGCCAAGGCCGACAAGGCGCCCGTCGCCTCGGTGCTGCCCAAGGAGGGCGCGACGGGCTGGGCCGACACGTGGATGCTCGACGCGAAGAGCCCGCACCCGAACTGCGGCTACCAGTGGATGAACTGGGCGACCAAGGCCGACGTGCAGGCCCAGATCGCCGAGTGGTTCGGTGAGGCACCGGCCAACGCCAAGGCCTGCGCGCTGACCACCGACAAGGCACACTGCGAGACCTACCACGCGACCGACGAGGCCTACTTCTCCAAGCTCTGGTTCTGGACCACCCCGCAGAGCGACTGCGTCGACGGCCGCACCGACACGAAGTGCACCGCGTACGCCGACTGGAGCAAGGCCTGGAGCAGCCTGCGCTCATGACGACCAGCACGACGGCCGGGACGACGGGCGGCCCGCCCAGCATGCCGACCGGCACGCCGACCAGCGCGCCGGCCGGCCTCGCGACCCGGGTGTCGGCGGCCCTCCACCGCCGACCCCGGCTGCGGCTGGCGGCGCTCCTCGCGCTGCCGGCCACCTGGCTGGTGGTCGTCTACCTGCTGGCCCTCTTCGCGCTGCTCGCGACGGCCTTCCTGTCGGTCGACGAGTTCACCAACGCGATCACCCGCACCCTCACCACGACGAACGTCTCCAGCGTGGTCACCGACCCGGCCTACCTGCGGGCGGCCGCGCGCACGGTCCTCGTCGCGGCAGCGGTCACGGTGCTGTGCGCCGTGATCGCCCTCCCGATGGCCTTCTACATGGCCAAGGTGGCGGGGCCCCGTACCCGCGGGGTGCTCGTGGCCCTCGTCGTGACGCCGCTGTGGGCGTCGTACCTCGTGAAGGTCTACGCCTGGCAGGCCATGGTGCAGCCGGGCAGCGGGGTGCTCGACTGGGCCCTGCACCCGCTGGGGCTGAGCGGCCCGGGCTACGGCCTGGGAGCTGCGGTGCTGACCCTCACCTACCTCTGGCTGCCCTACATGGTGCTGCCGGTCTACGCCGGGCTCGAGCGGCTGCCCGACTCGCTGATCGACGCGTCCTCCGACCTCGGGGCCGGGCCGTGGCGCACCTTCCGGTCGGTCGTGCTGCCGCTGGTCTACCCGAGCCTCGTCGCGGGGTCGGTCTTCACCTTCTCGCTCAGCCTCGGCGACTACATCACGGTGCAGATCGTCGGGGGCACGACGCAGCTGCTCGGCAACATCGTCTTCCAGAACTACGCGGCCAACCTGCCTTTCGCCGCGGCCGTGGCCCTCGTGCCCGTCGTGGTGGTCATCGCCTACCTCGCGCTGGTGCGCCGTACCGGGGCCCTGGACCAGCTGTGACCCTCGCCCTCCTCGCCCGGCCCGCCGGAGGCCTGCCATGCTCCTGAGCCGTCGCGCCCGCAGCCTGCTCGGCGTCGCCATGGGTCTCGGGCTGGCCTTCGTCTACGTGCCGCTGCTCGTGGTGCTGGTCAACTCCTTCAACGCCAGCCAGATCTTCGCCTGGCCCCCCCGGTCGCTCACCCTGCGCTGGTGGTCGCAGGTCTGGGGCAACGACGGCGTACGCAGTGCCGTCCTCACCAGCGTGCAGGTCGGCCTCATCGCGACGGCGGCCGCCGTCGTCCTGGGGACGCTGCTGGCCTTCGCCCTGGCCCGGTACCACTTCCTCGGCCGGCAGACCCTCTCGGTGCTCGTGGTGCTGCCGATCGCGCTGCCCGGGATCGTCACGGCGCTGGCCCTGCGCACGGCCTTCCAGACCTTCCTCGGGGTCGAGCTCTCGATCTGGACGGTGGCCGTCTCGCACGCCACCTTCTGCATGGTGGTCGTCTACAACAACGTCATCGCCCGGCTGCGACGCACCGGCACAACGCTCGAGGAGGCGTCCGCCGACCTGGGGGCAGACTCCTTCACGACCTTCCGTCTCGTCACCTTCCCGCAGCTGCGGGGGGCGCTGGTCGCGGGCGCCCTGCTCGCCTTCGGGCTGTCGTTCGACGAGATCGTCGTGACCCTCTTCACGGCCCCGCCCGGGGTGACGACCCTGCCGATCTGGATCTTCCAGAACCTCTCGCGCCCCAACCAGGCCCCCGTCGTCAACGTCGTCGCCGCCGTGCTCGTCGTGCTCTCGGTCGTGCCGATCTGGCTCAGCCAGCGGCTGTCGGGCGACTCGGTGACGTCGGGGCGGATGTAGCCG
>JBBRNQ010000247.1:0-4136 GCA_038230235.1 Actinomycetales bacterium | reverse complement strand
GAGGCGCAGCCGGTCTTCGAGCGGTTGCGGGCCTGGCGGGCGGCCACGGCCAAGGAGGCCGGGATGCCGGCCTACGTGATCTTCCACGACGCGACCCTGGCCCAGATCGCGGGCGACGCGCCGGGGGACCTCGCTGCGCTGGCGAAGGTCGGTGGGGTGGGGCAGGCGAAGCTGGAGCGGTACGGCGAGCAGGTGCTCGAGGTGCTCGCCGGGGGGTGACTGCGGCCGAGCTGCCGGGAGCGGGGTCTGCATTTCGTTAGGGTGCTCAGGCCGCCAGGGTGCTGACGTCGCTAGGGTCGCACAGGTGGAGATCGTCACCGTCGACCTGCTGGACCCGGCGCACCACGACCTCGCCCAGCAGTGGATCGGGGTGCACAACGCCAGCCAGGTCGCGCGACTCGGCGACAGCGCGACGACCTTCCCACTGGATGCCGTGCAGGCGGTCTACCGGTCGCAGGACGAGCTCCGGCAGGCGTTCGCGGCCCTCGACGGCCCGGAGTGCGTCGGCGCGCTCGACGTGAGGTGGAGCCTGCACGACAACCCCGACCAGGCGCTGGTCTGGCTGTCGGTGCACCCCGACCACACCCGCCGCGGAGTGGGGACCGCCCTGCTCGCCCAGGCCGAGCGGGTGGCGCGTGCGGCTGGCCGCCACGCGCTCGTGGCGAGCAGCGAGACGTCGTACGACGCCCTCGACCCTGCCGTTCCCTTCGCGCAGTCGCACGGCTACACCCTGGCGCGCTCCTCGGCCCGCAGCCTGCTGGCGGTGCCCGACGACCGGGCCTGGCGGGAGGCGATGGGCGAGATCGCCGCAGGCGGGGGCGTTGCCGAATGCGCGGACCCCGGCGGCTACCGCCTCGAGTCGGTGGTCGACCGCCCGCCGCAGGGCTGGTGGAAGGGCATGGCCGGCATCCAGTCACGACTGGACACCGACGCCCCCGCGGGCGAGCGCGACCTCGAGCCCGAGCACTGGGACGCCGGCCGGATGGAGCGTGACGTCACGACCCTGCTCGACGTCGGCCGTCGGGTAGCCACCACGGTGGCGTTCGACCCGACCGGGGCGATGGTCGCCCTCACCCTCCTCGTCGTGCAGACCACCCCGCCCGACCTGGCCCTGCAGCGGACCACCCTCGTGCTGCGCGAGCACCGCGGCCGACGACTGGGGCTGCGGGTCAAGGCGGCCAACCTGGTCCTGGTCGCCCGGGACCTGCCCCCGGTGCGGCGGGTGTGCACGTGGAACGCCGACGACAACACCCCGATGCTGGCCGTCAACCACGCGCTGGGTTTCGTCGGCGATGGCGTGGAGTGCGAGTGGCAGAGGCACCTGGCCTGAAGCGCCCTGCCGTGGCGGACCCGGGCGCTTTACCCCGTTGGCAGGGGGGTGATCGGTCGCTCCTGCCCGCGACGTTCTACCTCGGAGACGCAATGGGGTAGGACGCCGCGTCGCGCACTGGGGTGAAACGTCGAGGGGGGGAGCGAGATATCACCTCGTTGCCCGCGCCTCGTCGGCTGCACCGGGCTCCACCCACGGGTGGGTGGGGGGTCGGGCGCCCCCGGATACGCTGATCCGCATGACGTCCCCCACCACCCCCGGCTTCTCCACGCGCGCGATCCACGCCGGTCAGGACCCCGATGCGGGCACCGGTGCAGTGGTCACGCCGATCTACCAGGTCTCGACCTACAAGCAGGACGGCGTCGGTGGCTTCCGCGGCGGCTACGAGTACTCCCGCTCGGCCAACCCCACCCGCACCGCGCTCGAGGAGTGCCTCGCGGCCCTCGAGGGCGGCGAGCGCGGCTTCGCCTTCGCCTCCGGCCTCGCCGGCCAGGACACGCTCATCCGCGCGCTGCTCACCCCGGGCGACCACCTCGTCATGCCCGACGACGCGTACGGCGGCACCTACCGTCAGGTCGCCCGCGTCGCCGGCCCGCAGGGGATCGCCCACACCGTGGCCGACACCGCCGACGTCGACGCGGTGCGGGCTGCGATCGAGCCCGGCCGCACCAGGCTCGTCTGGGTCGAGACCCCGAGCAACCCGCTACTGGGCGTCTCCGACATCGCCGCGCTCGCCGAGGTCGCCCACGCCGCCGACGCGCTGCTCGTCGTCGACAACACCTTCGCCACCCCCTACCTGCAGAGCCCCATCGCGCTCGGCGCCGACATCGTCACCCAGTCGACCACGAAGTACCTCGGCGGTCACAGCGACGTGGTCGGCGGTGCGGTCGTCGTGCGCGCCGACGTCCCCGTGGCCGAGCTCAAGGACGCTGCCGACCGGATCGCGTTCCACCAGAACGCGATCGGCGGCGTCGCCGGCCCCTTCGACTCGTGGCTGGTGCTGCGCGGTCTCAAGACCCTCGCCATCCGGATGGAGCGCCACTGCGACAACGCCGAGGCCGTCGTCGCCTACCTGCAGGCCCACCCCGCGGTCGAGAAGGTGCTCTACCCGGGCCTGCCCGACCACCCCGGCCACGCCGTCGCCGCCCGCCAGATGAAGCGCTTCGGCGGGATGGTCTCAGTGCTGCTCAAGGGCGGTGAGGACGCCGCGGTCGCCGCCTGCGGGGCGACCACCGTCTTCACCCTCGGCGAGTCGCTGGGCGGGGTGGAGTCGCTCATCGAGCACCCCTTCCGGATGACCCACGCCTCGGTCGAGGGCACGGCGCTGGAGGTGCCGCGGGGCCTCATCCGGCTGTCGGTCGGCATCGAGGACGAGGCCGACCTGCTGGCCGACCTCGACGTCGCCCTCGCCACCGGCGCCTGACCGTCACTGGTCGACCAGCCCAGAACCCAAGCACACCAAGCAGATTCGTGACCTCTCACCGATCGCAGACGGTCTGCCTCGACGTCGGCTCCACCTGGACCAAGGCCGCCCTGGTCGACCTCGGCCCTGACACCCCCCGCATCGTCGCCACCGCCGCGGTGCCCACCACCCTCCGTCCCGACGTCATGGTCGGGATCCGGGCAGCGACGGCGGCGGTCGGAGCCCCGGCCGACGCCCCCACCCTGGCCTGCTCCAGCGCCGGCGGTGGCCTGCGCCTCGCCGTCGTCGGCTACGAGCGGAGCGTGACCGCCGAAGCCGGCCGCCGGGTGGGCCTCAGCGCGGGCGCCCGGGTCGTGCACGTGGCCGCCGGTGAGCTCGACGCCCAGGGGGTGCGCGACCTGCGGGCCGCGCGACCCGACCTCGTGCTGCTCGTCGGCGGCACCGACGGTGGCAACGCAGACGTGTTGCTGCACAACGCTGCCCGCCTGTCGTCGGCCCGACTGACGGCGCCGGTCGTCGTCGCCGGCAACCGCGACGCGGCCGACGAGGTCGCTTCGGTCCTCGCCGCCGCGGGCCGCCGTCACGTCGTCACCGACAACGTCGTCCCCCAGATCGGCGTCATCGCCCCCGAGCCCGCCCGCAGTGCGATCCGCACCGTCTTCCTCGAGCACGTCATCGGGGGCAAGGGCCTGTCCCGCGACAAGGCGTTCGCCGCGATGGTGCGCGCCGCCACCCCCGACGCCGTGCTCGCCGGTGTCGAGGTGCTCGCCGCCGCCACCGGCCACGACGTGCTGCTCGTCGACATCGGCGGCGCCACGACCGACGTCTACTCCTGCCTCACCCCCGAGGGTGAGGACGCCACCCTGCGCAAGGAGGTCGTCGCCCCCCTCTGGCACGCGCGCACCGTCGAGGCCGACCTCGGCATGCGCTGGAACGCCGACGGCGTGCTGGAGGCCGCCGCCCGCGAGCACCTGCCCACCAGCCCCGACCTCGGCCCGTATGCAGCGTCGCTGGCGGCCCGCCCCGACCACCTCCCGGTCGACGCCGCCGAGCAGGCCCTCGACCTCGAGCTTGCCCGGCTGGCCTGCACCGTCGCCGTGCGCCGACACGCCCGGCCGCAGGCCCCGGGAGAGGGGCCGAGACCCCTCACCGACGTCGGACTCGTCATCGGCTCGGGCGGGGTGCTGCGGCACGCGGACGCGCAGGACGCGGCCCGCGTGCTCGGGGCGGTGACCACCGACCACGGTGGTGGCTGGCGCGTGCCGGTGGCCGCGCGCACGGCGGTCGACACGGCCTACGGCATGTTCGTCGTCGGGCTCCTCGCCCGCGAGCGGCCCGAGGTGGCCGGGGCGCTCGCGCGCACCCTCGAAGCGACCCTGGGGT
>JBBRNQ010000246.1:0-4216 GCA_038230235.1 Actinomycetales bacterium | reverse complement strand
GGCCGCGAAGGCGCACAGCTGACCCGGCAGGTCGTGCTTCGACAGGCCCTCGAACGGGCCGGCGACGACGTGGCGCACGGTCACCCCGGGCACCATCTCGACCACCGGGGGCAGGGAGCCGGTCGTCGCGCGGGTGAAGACCTCGACCTCGGTCCCCCGCTCGGCGAGCTGTCGGGCGACCTCCGAGACGTAGACGTTGAGCCCTCCGGCGTCGCCCGTGCCGGGCTGCTCCAGCGGGGAGGTGTGGACGCTGAGCATCGCGACGCGGTGGATGCCGTTGGTGCTCACGCCTACGCCAACGCCCCCGCTCCGCGCCCCATTCCCCCCTAAGCCCCCCCACCCCGTGGGGGTCGACTCGGAGTCGGTGTGCTCGGCTGCTGTTCCTTCCTCAGCCGAGCACACCGACTCCGAGTCGACCTCGGGCCCGTACGCTCGGGGGGTGCCGCGCAGCAAGCCCGTCGGGGTGGTCACCCGCGGCACGACCAACCCCAACCGGCTGCGTCGGGTCGACCGCTGGCTCGCCGGCCCGCAGGCGGTGCGGTTGCGGCGCTCCGCCGGGCCACCGGTCGTCGTCGACCTCGGGTACGGCGCCTCGCCCGTCACCGCCGTCGAGCTGCACGACCGCCTGCGCCGGGTGCGACCCGACGTCGAGGTCGTCGGCATCGAGATCGACCCGGCCCGCGTGGCCGCCGCCAAGCCCCTCGAGCGCCCCGGGCTGACCTTCGCCCTCGGCGGGTTCGAGGTGCCCCTCGAGGGGGGCGCCCGGCCGACGCTGGTGCGCGCCTTCAACGTGCTGCGCCAGTACGGCGAGCCCGAGGTCGCCTCCGCATGGGCCCGCGTCTGCGCGCGGCTGGCTCCCGGGGGGCTGCTCGTCGAGGGGACCTGCGACGAGCTCGGCCGGCGCGCCAGCTGGGTGGCACTGGATGCCGGCGGGCCGCTCAGCCTCACGCTGTCGGTGCGGCTGGCCGACCTCGAGCGGCCGTCGGAGGTGGCCGAGCGGCTGCCGAAGGCGCTCATCCACCGCAACGTGCCCGGTGAGCGGGTGCACGAGCTGCTCACCGCCCTCGACCGGGCGTGGGACGTCGGTGCGCCGATGGCGTCGTACGGTGTGCGCCAGCGCTGGGGCGCGACCGTGGGCTCCCTTCGCGATCAGGGGTGGCCCGTGCTCGACGGGCCGAGCCGTTGGCGGCTCGGCGAGGTCACCGTGGCGTGGACCGCGGTCTCGCCCCGCGAGGGGACGGCCTCGGGTCAGCGGGCGTAGTCGTCCTGGAAGCGCTCGATGTCGTCCTCGTCGAAGTGGCCGAAGGCGACCTCGAGGATGCGGGTCGGAGCGGAGCCGCTGTTGCCCATGCGGTGGTTGTCACCCTGCGGGGCCCAGATGGTCTCCCCCGGCTGGGCGGTCCACTCGCGGTCGCCCACGACGATCTCCATCGGCCCGTCGAGCACCGTCCACATCTCGCCGCGGTGCTGGTGGCGCTGCAGCGACAGCCGTTGTCCCGGCTCGACGGTGATGATCTTGACCGTCACCTGCTCGTTGGAGACGAACTGCTGGAACTGCCCCCAGGGTCGCTTCGCCACGAACGTGTCATCCGCGGGGTTGCGCACGGCGACCTCCCGTTCGTCCTGCGTGACGCTGACATCCTGCTGGCTCATCCGTTCCCCTCACATCAGTGGTGTGAGGGCCAAGTCTGCCGTACGGGACGGGGCGAACGGGGCAGTTTGGGCCCTCTTCACCACGATCCGTAGGGCCCCTGGTTGTTGCGCCCGCCGCGACCGGTCACCTGGCGCAGAGCGGGCCGCACGTCGGTGAGGTAGACCGCCGAGGCGACGAAGGCGATGATGCCGACGAAGCCGAGGACGTTGAAGAAGGTGACGATCCCGACCGCGAGAGCGACCCCGAGCACCGCCATCCAGAACGTCTTCGTCCGCTTGCCCGCCGCGACGTAGGCCTTCGGGCTGTGGCGCAGGGCGTCGACGATGGCGAACACCTCGCACCCGAGGGCGGCCACGCCGAGCACGAGCAGCAGGGTGCTCTGCACGCTGGTGAAGATGTCCATGAGGTCCACTCTAGGGTCGGCGGGGCGGTGACACGGGCAGTTGGGACGACGGGAGCCGGTCGGCCCACCCGCCTTCAGCCATCGGCCTATACATCGACAACGATCGTGACGGGCCCGTCGTTCACCAGCGACACCTCCATGTCGGCCCCGAACCTCCCCGTCGCCACCTCGAGACCGAGAGCACGCAGCCCGGCAGCGATGGCGTCGACGAGCGGCTCGGCGACCGGCCCGGCCGCTGCGGCACCCCACGAGGGGCGCCGCCCCTTGCGGGTGTCGGCGAGCAGGGTGAACTGCGAGACCACGAGCACCGGCGCGCCCACATCGGTGACCGACTGCTCGTCGCGCAGGATGCGCAGGCCGGCGATCTTGCGCACGGTCGCGTCGACCTGGGCCGGACCGTCGTCGTGGCCGACCCCGACGAGGGCCAGCAGCCCGGGCCGGGCGATCTCCCCGACCACCTCGCCGGCCACCGTGACGCAGGCTCGGGTCACCCGCTGCAGGACCGTGCGCACAGGGCTCGCCTCAGATCCCGACGGCGACGACCGCGCCGACGGGCTCTCCGTGCCCGAGCACCGGGGCGTCCTCGAGCTGGGCGAGCGCCGTCGGGGCCGCGATCCCGAGACGGCGCAGCACGGCCGCGACCACTACGGGAGCAGCCCGCGGGAAGCCGTCGGCCACCTTGACGGCGACGCCGCGGCCGTCGGGCAGCCCGACGGCGTAGACCGACTCGGCCCCGTCCTTGGCGACCAGACCCGGCACCTCGCGGATGAGGGTGGTCACGGCTCGGCGGGTGCCGCCGAGCAGCTCGGGGAAGGCGCCGATGGCGTCGGCCACCCGGCGCTCGGGGGTGCCGTCGGCCGCGCCGGCGATGCGGCCGAAGGCCCGGGCCAGCCCGACCAGGGGGTAGGCCTGCAGGGGCGCGCCGCAGCCGTCGACGGCGATCGCGCTGACCTGGCACCCCGAGAGGTCCTCGATGGTCGCGAGCACGCCTTGCTGAAGCGGGTGCTCAGGGTCGAGGTACGACGCGACGTCCCACCCGTTGGCGACGCAGGTCGCCACCATGGCCGCGTGCTTCCCGGAGCAGTTCTGGGCCAGCGAGCTGCGGGGCCTGCCCGCACGGATCCACTCCTCGCGCTCCTGCTCGTCGGAGGGCAGGTCGGGGGTGTTGCGCAGCGCCTCCGGGGTGAGGCCGGCCCCCGCAAGGATCTGGAGCGCCGTCTCGAGGTGGAAGGGCTCCCCCGAGTGGCTCGCGCAGCCGAGGGCGAGCTGACGGGGGGGCAGGTCGAGGCCGGCGCGCACCATGGCCGTGCCCTGCAGCGGCTTGTTGGACGACCGGGCGAAGACGGGACCGGAGGCGTCACCGAGCTGCCACTCCACCCCGCCGTCGGCCCGGGTGACGACGACGCTCGCACGGTGGACGCTCTCGACCACCCCCGAGCGCACGACCTGGGCGAGGACGGGCGCCTCGGAGAGTGCGGGGGACACCGGCAGGGGGTGGGGAGTGCTCACGGGCCACAGTCTCGCAAGTCCTGCCGAGGCGGACCCCCGCCAGGGTGCGCGGACTCGTCGCATCGGCCAAGATCTGACCAGGCCACCCGTCCCGCTACGTGTCCAGCGGGCGGGTGACGTCCTGCACCAGGTGCTCTGCGAGAGGGGAATCCGGGAGATGCGTCGTTCGTCCGTCACCATTGCCGCCATCGTCGTCGGTTCGGGGCTGCTGCTCTCGTCCGCGCCCGCCCAGGCGGGTCGAGACCTCCATACCGGAGCCGGGGGACCGACCGGGGCCTGGGGACCGAGCGTGCCGTTCCGGGAGCAGGTCGCGTCCTCGCCGGTTGTCGGTGGGGGGTACCCAGGAGCCCACCCGGCCCCCGGTGGCTGCGTCAGGGGACGCTACGACAGCAACTTCTCGGAGTCCGCCCTGGCTCTGCGCCCGCAGTCCGAGCAGCTGGTCGGCGGGGCCAAGGCCTACTTCCAGAAGTGGAGCACCTACAAGGCGCAGCACACGGTGTCGTTCGCCTTCGACAGTGGTCGGTGAGTACTCACGTCGTCGGGGGCTTCGACTGCGTCACGACCGGCACCCAGGACATGCCACCGTCGTGGACCAACGTGACCGACCCCAACCTGGTGTGGGACACCCGGGGCCGGGTGCACCAGCTCGC
>JBBRNQ010000245.1:0-4262 GCA_038230235.1 Actinomycetales bacterium | reverse complement strand
TTCACCGCGCTCTTCTCCGAGTCCACCGGGCGGGTGCTCGTGGCCTGCGCCCCGGGGTCGGACGACGACTTCCTCGCCGCCGTGGCTGATCGGGTGCCCGTGCTCGAGATCGGCGTCGTCGACACCGAGACCGACGGCATAGGGGTGACGGCCTCGTCGCCTTCGGGCGAAGACCTGTCGTTCGCGATCGACCTCGAGACCCTCCGCGAGACCCACACCAACACCCTCCCCGCCGTCTTCGGCCGATGACCCGACGGCCTCGGGGTCGGTAGGTCGACTCGGCACTCCTTGAGAGCGAACGACCGATACGTCAGCGGGGGTGATTTCCGCGGGTGGTCACCTGCTCACCGGGAGCCGTGGCCCGAACGGGTGAGGCGGCCTGGTTCCGACGGGTCATCTTGACCATGTATCTGCCGAAGACCCTGTCGCTCTTCAGGTTTGAGTGCAAGCCTTGAGGAACAAGGACGCCGCGAGGCTCCGACGAAGACTTTGGTGGTTGGCCCGTTGTGGTACGTAACCATCACCAGCCCGGTCCCGGTGGGACCGGGCATTTTCGTGTCTGCATCCCGTCGCCGCCGAGGCGCATCCGCAGATGGGTCGCGCCCCCTGGCGCGTCGTGCGATTCTCAGGACCTGACGAGGCGCGCGATCGCTGCCGATGCCTCGCTCAGCTTCGCCTCTGCCGCTGGCCCGCCCTGGGCGACGGCGTCGACGACACAGTGCCGCAGGTGGTCTTCGAGCAGGCCGAGCGAGACCGCCTGCAGCGCCTTGGTCATCGCCGAGACCTGGGTGAGGATGTCGATGCAGTAGGTGTCCTGCTCGACCATCCGCTGCAGGCCGCGGGCCTGCCCCTCGATGCGCCGGAGCCGCGCCAGGTAGGCGTCCTTGTTGCCGATGTAGCCGTGCGGGCCGTCGTGCTCACCCGGGGTCGGTGCAGCAGCCGCGGGCTCCGGGTCGAGCAACGCCTGCGGCACCGCGTCGGGGAGTAGCGGGGTCAGGCCGTCGGGCTCGTGCGGCGTCGTTGAGCCACTGGGCGTGTTGGACGGGGACATGGGCTCACAGCTCCTGGAGGGCAGGGACCGGCGTGGCACCGGCACGGGGGTGGGGGGTGGGGTATGACGTGCCGGCCAGGCCGGTGAAGCGCCGCAGCCGCAGGCTGTTGCCGACGACGAAGACCGACGAGAAGGCCATCGCGGCCCCGGCGATCATCGGGTTGAGCAGGCCCGCCGCAGCCAGCGGCAGCCCGGCGACGTTGTAGGCGAAGGCCCAGAAGAGGTTGCCGCGGATCACGGCCAGGGTGCGCCGCGACAACCGGATCGCGTCACCAGCCGAGCGCAGGTCGCCGCGCACGAGGGTGAGGTCGGAGGCCTCGATGGCGACGTCGGCGCCCGTGCCCATGGCCAGCCCGAGGTCGGCCTGGGCCAGGGCGGCGGCGTCGTTGACGCCGTCGCCGACCATGGCGACGACCCGGCCCTGCGCCTGCAGCCGACGCACGACCTCGACCTTGTCGTGGGGGAGCACCCCGGCGACGACCTCGTCGATCCCGACCTCCGCCGCAACGCTGCGCGCCACGGCCTCGTGGTCGCCGGTGAGCAGCACGGGGGTCAGCCCCAGCTCACGCAGCTCGCGCACCGCCTGCACGCTGGTGTCCTTGATGGTGTCGGAGACGACGAGCACGGCCGTCTCCCGACCGTCGATCCCGACGACGACGGCGGTCTGCCCGGCCGCGCCGGCCTCGGCGAGCGCTGCGCGCAGGCTCGCGTCGGCGAGGGGGGTGGCGGCGGGACGCTCGACCGTCACGACGTGTCCGTCGACGGTGCCGCGCACCCCGACCCCCGGACGGTTCTCGAAAGCCAGTACGGCGGGCAGCGTCGCGCCCTCCGCCCGCACCCCGGCCACCACCGCCCGCGCGACCGGGTGCTCCGATCCGTCCTCGACAGCCGCAGCGAGCCGCAGCACGTCGGCGCGGTCGACCCCCTCGGCCAGGTGCACCTGTGCCAACGTCATCCGGCCGGTTGTCACCGTGCCCGTCTTGTCGAGCACGACGGTGTCGACGCGGCGCGTGCTCTCGAGCACCTCGGGCCCCTTGATGACGATGCCGAGCTGGGCGCCGCGACCCGTGCCGACCATGAGGGCGACGGGGGTCGCCAGGCCGAGGGCGCAGGGGCAGGCGATGATGAGCACCGCGACGGCGGCGGTGAAGGCGGCCTGGGCGCCGGCACCGGCGATGAGCCACCCTGCGAGCGTCACCAGCGAGAGCAGGATCACGACCGGGACGAAGATTCCTGAGATGCGATCGGCCAGACGCTGCACGTCGGCCTTGCCCTGCTGCGCCTCCTGCACCATCTGGCCGATCTGGGCCATCCGGGTGTCGCTGCCGACCCGGGTGGCCCGCACGACGAGGCGGCCGCCCGCGTTGACCGAGGACCCGACGACGTCATCCCCGGCCCCCACCTCGACGGGCACCGACTCGCCGGTGAGCACGGACACGTCGAGTGCCGAGCTGCCGTGCTCGACGACGCCGTCGGTGGCGACCTTCTCACCCGGTCTCACGACAAAGACGTCGCCGACTGCCAGCTGTTGCAAGGGAACCCGAGTCTCGACCCCGTCTCGGACGACAGCGACGTCCTTGACCCCGAGCTCGAGCAGGGCCCGCATCGCCGCCCCGGCCCTGCGCTTGGCGCGGGCCTCGGCGTAGCGTCCCGCGAGCAGGAAGGTGGTGACGCCGGAAGCGGCCTCGAGGTAGATCGCCGTACCGCCGCCGCGTTGCAGCGTGAGGTCGAAGCCGTGCCGCATGCCGGGCATGCCGGCGTCACCGAGGAAGAGGGCGTAGAGCGACCAGAGCAAGGCGGCCCCGATGCCGACCGAGACGAGGGTGTCCATCGTCGTCGCGCCGTGCCGCAGGTTGACCCAGGCCGCACGGTAGAAGGGCCAGGCGCCCCATACGGCAACGGGGGCTGCGAGCGTGAGCGACAGCCACTGCCAGTAAGTGAACTGCCAGGCAGGCACCATCGCCAGCACGACCACCGGGATGCTGAGGGCAGTCGACACGAGGAGTCGCTGCCGCAGGGCGGCGGTCTCGTCGTGAGCCTGTGCGTCGGTCGCCTCGGCCTCCGGCCCGTCGGGTGACACCGCCCGCGGGACCGTCGCGTGGTAGCCGGCGGCCTCGACGACCGCGAGCAGCCGGTCGGTGGCGACCCCGTCGGGCGCGTGCACCGTGGCCTTCTCGGTCGCGTAGTTGACGCTGGCCGTGACCCCGTCGAGCCGGTTGAGCTTCTTCTCGATGCGCATCGCGCACGACGCGCAGGTCATGCCGGTGATGTCGAGGTCGACCGCCGTGACGGGAGTGGACACGGGGCTCGGGGCCGCAGGCATCAGGAGCGCACCAGGTCGTAGCCCGCCTCGTCGACCGCCTCCGCCACCGCGGTGGGGTCGAGGGGGGCGTCGCTGGTGACGGTCACCGCCCCGGTGGCGAGGTCGACGACCACGGCGTCGACACCCTCGATCGCGGTCAGCTCCTGCGTCACGGCTCGCACGCAGTGGTCACAGGTCATCCCCGTGACGTGGAAGGTCTGTTCGATCATGGGACCCAGGGTATACCAGTACCCCCTAGGGGTACCAAGTGGGGCGGGAGGGTGCAGCTGGGCAACGGGGTACAGCGTCGCGGGGCGGGCAGCGGGGTGATCCGTCGCGCCGTATGGCGACGTTCCACCCCGGAGTCCTCGGGTAGGTGCGGGGTAAAGCGTCGCGGGGCGGGTTCCGGGGTGATCCGTCGCGCCGTATGGCGACGTTCTACCCCGGCAGGCAGTGGGGTAGAACGTCGCGGGGCGGGTTCCGGGGTGATCCGTCGCTCAGCACGGCGACGTTCTACCCCGGTGGGCAGTGGGGTAGAACGTCGCCGAGTCGTACGGTGACCTCAGATGCTGCGGCGGCCGAGGGCGCGGTGGATCCAGCCGGCCTCGGTCCAGCGCTCGCGGTCGAGGGCGTTGCGGGCGTCGACGATGTTGCGGCCGCGCACGACCTCCGAGAGCGTGGACGGCGCCATCTCGCGGAACTCCGGCCACTCCGTGAGGTGCAGCACGACGTCGGCGTCGACGCAGGCGTCGACGGCCGAGGTGGCGTAGGCCAGCGTCGGGAAGGAGACCCGGGCGTTGTCCATCGCGTAGGGGTCGTAGACCCGTACGGCGGCGCCGGCCTGCTGCACGCCGAGGGCGACGTCGAGGGCGGGCGAGTCGCGGATGTCGTCGGAGTCGGGCTTGAAGG
>JBBRNQ010000244.1:0-4335 GCA_038230235.1 Actinomycetales bacterium | reverse complement strand
GGGGTGGTGGGCCTCGTGGTGAGCCTCCTCGGAGCGGCTCCCGGGGTGGCGGCCTCCCCGCCGTCGTCATCCGCCCCGGACGCGGCGTCGGCCCCGGCCGACTACGTCGTCCTCTACCGGCAGCCCGGCACGAGCATCGCGGCCCGGATGGCGATCACCCGCGCCGGCGGCACCGTGAGCAAGGAGAACGCCGAGCTCGGGTATGCCGTCGTGCGCAGCAGCCGCCCCGACTTCGCCACGGCCGTCAGCGCCAACGGGGTGATCGAGGGAGCGGCCCGCAACCGGGTCATCGGTACGGCGGTCCAGCCGCGCCGGTCTCCTGCCCAGGACCTCGAGCGACTGACCGCCGAGCGCGCCCTCGTGGGCGCATCGTCCTCAGCTCCCGCGGCGGTCAGCCCGGGCGCCGCAGCCTCCTCGACGTCCGCGCTCCCCGCCGGTGACCCGCGCACCCCCGAGCCGCTGGCCGCCAAGCAGTGGGACATGCGTCAGATCGGTGCCACGCCCACCGGCTCGTACGCGGTCGAGAAGGGCAGGGCCGGCGTGCTCGTCGGGGTCATCGACACCGGTGTCGACGGCACCCACCCCGACATCGCCCCGAACTTCGACGCCGCCCTCAGCCACAACTTCGTCACCGACATCCCCGTCATCGACGGCCCCTGCGAGGTCGCATCGTGCGTCGACCCGGCCAACGTCGACGACAACGGGCACGGCACCCACGTGGCCAGCACCATCGCGTCGCCGGCCAACGGCATCGGCATCGCCGGAGTCGCCCCGGGGGTGAAGGTCGTCAACCTGCGGGCCGGGCAGGACTCGGGCTACTTCTTCCTCCAGGCCACGCTCGAGGCCCTGACCTACGCCGGCGACATCGGTGTCGACGTGGTCAACATGAGCTACTACACCGACCCGTGGCTCTTCAACTGTCTCGCCAACCCTGCCGACTCACCGGCCGAGCGCAGCGAGCAGCGCGTCGTCCGCTCCGCCACGCAGCGGGCCCTCAACTACGCCGTCAACCACGGGGTGCTGCCGGTGGCCGCCGCGGGCAACGAGGCGACCGACCTCGGCAACCCCACCACCGACCTCACCAGCCCGGACTACCCGGCGGGCGTCGCCCACCCCCGCACGATCAGCAACTCGTGCCTGACCGTGCCGACCGAGTCGGAGGGCGTCTTCGTCGTCAGCTCGACGGGACCGAGCACCCGCAAGGCCTACTACTCCAACTACGGCACCGAGCAGACCGACGTGGCGGCGCCCGGAGGTGACGCCTACGACACCCCGGACAACACGCTCGACGTCACCGGACTGGTCCTCGCGGCCTACCCGAAGAACGTCGCCGAGGCCGAGGGCACCCTCAACCCGGACGGCACCCCGAACACCCCGTTCGTCGTCCAGGACTGCAAGGGCAAGGTCTGCGGCTACTACCAGTACCTCCAGGGCACCTCGATGGCGGCGCCCCACGCCGTCGGGGTGGCTGCGCTCGCGGTCAGCCACCTGGGCAAGCCCGACCCCCGCCACGGGGGTCTGACCCTGGCTCCCGCCGCGACGGCCGCCGCGATCAAGGCCTCGGCGACGGCGACCTCGTGCCCGCAGCCGCGGACCTACCACTACACGCGGATCCGGACCGACGGCACCGTCTCCGAGGCGGACGCGACCTGCGCCGGCCCCCTCCGCAGCAACGGCTTCTACGGCGCCGGCATCGTCAGCGCGTACGGAGTGGCGACCAGCGCCCGCTGACCCGCTTCTCGGCCAGTCACGGCACCGGACCTGAGAGGGTCCGGTGCCGTCGACCTACCGGCTCATCGGCCCCTGGCGCGACCTCCTCCGTCTGCCACCGGACCTACGCAGGGTCTGGTGCCGTCAAGGGTCCGCCTCAGCGGCCTTTGGGGCTCAGTCCGAGGGAGCGGCCCGCCAGGCCGCGGGCCCTCGTGGCCATGCCGCGGGCGATGCCCCGCAGGGCCACGGCGGCCGGGGAGTCGGGGTGGGACAGCACGACCGGCGTGCCGTTGTCGCCGCCCTCGCGCAGGGCGGTGTCGAGCGGGATCTGGCCGAGCAGGGGCACGTCGGAGCCGACCGAGCGGGTCAGCGACTCGGCCACCGCCTGACCGCCTCCGGAGCCGAAGAGCTCGTGGCGGGTGCCGTCGGGCAGCTCGAGCCAGGACATGTTCTCCACCACGCCCACGATGCGCTGGTGGGTCTGCAGGGCGATGGCGCCAGCCCGCTCCGCGACCTCGGCCGCCGCCTGCTGCGGGGTGGTGATGACGAGGATCTCCGCGTTCGGCACGAGCTGCGCCACCGAGATCGCGATGTCGCCGGTGCCCGGGGGCAGGTCGAGCAGGAGCACGTCGAGATCGCCCCAGAAGACGTCGGCGAGGAACTGCTGCAGGGCCCGGTGGAGCATCGGCCCGCGCCAGACGACGGGCTGGTTGCCCGGCACGAACATGCCGATCGAGATGACCTTCACCTCGTGCGAGATGGGCGGCAGGATCATGTCGTCGACCTGGGTGGGGCGCTGCTCGACCCCGAGCATGCGCGGTACGGAGAAGCCGTAGACGTCGGCGTCGAGCACGCCGACGCGCAGACCCTGCTGGGCGAGCGAGGCGGCGAGGTTGACGGTGACGGTCGACTTGCCGACCCCACCCTTGCCGGAGGCGACGGCATACACGCGGGTGAGGGAGCCGGGCTTGGCGAAGGGGATCTCCTTCTCCGCCTGCCCGCCGCGCAGCTGCGTCTTGAGCGCCGTGCGCTGCTCGTCGCTCATGACGTCGAGCGTGACGTCGACGGCGGTGACCCCCTCGACCCCCATGAGCGCTGCCGTCGTGTTGTTGGTCAGCGTGTCCTTCATGGGGCAGCCGGAGACGGTGAGGAAGATGGCCAGGGCGACCCGGCCGCTGTCGTCGACCTCGACGCTCTTGACCATGCCCAGCTCGGTGATCGGCTTGCGGATCTCGGGGTCGTCGACGCGCGCGAGGGCACTGAGCAGGGCGTCATGGGTGGGCAGGACCGAGATGGGCATGCTTCCCATGCTAGGTCGTGCGCTGGAGGCCGTCGTCGTCGGCCGGGGCCTCGGACGGCGTCGTCTTGGTCACCTTCGAGCCCTTGGCCGGCTTGGGGGCCTTGGTGACGGTGAGCGCACGGTCCTCGAGGTCGTCGACCAGGTTGCGCAGCTCGGAGCGCACGAAGTCACGGGTGGCCTGGTCACGCAGCGCGATCCTCAGGGCGGCGACCTCGCGGGTGAGGAACTCGGTGTCGGCGAGGTTGCGCTCGTCGCGCGCCCGGTCCTGCTCGAGGGCGACGCGGTCGCGGTCGGCCTGCCGGTTCTGCGCGAGGAGGATGAGCGGGGCGGCGTACGACGCCTGCAGGCTGAGGATGAGGGTCAGGAGGGTGTAGTTGGTCTTGCTGGGGTCGAACTGGCTGGCCTCGGGCGCGTAGGTGTTCCACGCCAGCCATGCCACGACGAAGAGGGTCATCCCGAGCAGGAAGCCCGCCGTCCCCATGAGCCGGGCGAAGCTCTCGCTCAGCCGACCGAAGTCCTCCTGCGAGTAGGTGGGCAGGAAGCTGGTGGAGGGCGTGAACCTGCGCCGGAACTCCCGCGGCTGGTCGAGGTGGGTGGACTGCGTGCGAGCCCGCACCCGGCTGCCCGGTCGCTCAGCCACGGGTGACCTCGTGACGGTCCTCGCGCCAGTCCTCGGGGAGGATGTGGTCGAGCACGTCGTCGACGGTCACCGCCCCGAGCAGCAGTCCGGCCGCGTCGACGATGGGCATGGCGACGAGGTTGTAGGTGGCGAGCATCCGCGTGACCTGCTCGAGAGGGGCGTCGACGAGCAGGGGCTGGATCGTCTTGTCGATCACGGCGCCGACGGGGCTGTGCGGGGGCTCGCGCAGCAGCCGTTGGAGGTGGACGAGGCCGAGGAAGCGCCCGGTCGGGGTCTCGAGCGGCGGCCGGCAGACGAAGACGGTGGAGGCCAGCGCGGGTGGGATCTCCTCGCGACGCACGACGGCCAGGGCCTCGGCGATGGTGGCCTCGGGCCCGAGGATGACCGGCTCGGTGGTCATCAGACCGCCAGCGGTCTTCTCGTCGTAGGTGAGCAGCCGGCGCAGCGGCGCGGCCTCGTCCGGCTCCATCAGCTGGAGGAGCTGCTCCTGCTGCTCGGCCGGCAGCTCGGCCAGCAGGTCGGCGGCATCGTCGGGCTGCATCGCCTCGAGCACGTCGGCGGCTCGCTCGGTGTCGAGCCCACGGAGGATCTCGACCTGGTCGTCCTCGGGCAGCTCTTCGAGCAGGTCGGCGAGCTTGGCGTCGTCGAGGGCGGCGGCGACCTCGGCTCGGCGTTGGGGGTCGAG
>JBBRNQ010000243.1:0-4343 GCA_038230235.1 Actinomycetales bacterium | reverse complement strand
GTCACCGGTGGAGACCGACGGGTTGGTCGTCGCCTGGTAGATCTGCCCGAGGCCGCCCGTGGCGAGCACGACGGCCCGCGCGTGGGCGGCGCCGACGCCGTCGCCCTGACCCTCGCCGATCACGTGCAGGGTCACCCCGCAGACGGCGCCGACGTCGTCCTGCAGCAGGTCGACCACGAGCGCGTGCTCGATGACGTGGATGCCCGGGTCGTCCTGCACCGCCTGCAGCGCAGCGATGAGGGCCCGGCTGATCTCACGGCCGGTCGCGTCGCCACCGGCGTGCGCGATGCGGTCGCGGTGGTGCCCGCCCTCGCGGGTCAGGAGGATCTCGCCGTCGGGCCCGCGGTCGAACTCCGCCCCCATCGCCACGAGCTCGCGCACCCGCTGCGGCCCCTCGCGCACGAGGATCGTCACGGCCTCGACGTCGCAGATGCCGACCCCGGCCACGAGGGTGTCCTGCAGGTGCTCCTCCGGCGAGTCGCCGGGGTCCATCGCCGCGGCGATGCCGCCCTGGGCCCACGCGGTCGAGCCCTCGTCGAGGGTGGTCTTGGTGACGAGCAGCACGCTGTCGACGTGGGTGCGCAGCCGCAGCGCAGTGGTCAGCCCGGCGATGCCGGAGCCGACGACGACGACGTCGGCGGTGCGGGTCCACCCGGGCGCCGGGGCGCCGAGTCGGCGGGGCAGGCGCAGGGCCGGGTACGGCGACTCGTCGGGCGCGTCAGCCACGGGGCGCGCCGTCCCCCGGCGGCGTCTGCGTGCCGGTCGATGCGGGAGCGTCGACCGGGTTCGCGTTGCCGAGCACGGGAAGCGGCCCGCCGCCCGGGCCGAGCAGCAGCGGGACGTTGTCGATCAGCCTGGTCGTGCCGACCCGGGCGGCGACCGCGAGCAGCGCCTCGCCGTGGTACCACTCCGGCACGTCCTGCAGCGTCTGCGGGTGCACGAGCACGAGGTAGTCGACGAGCACGAGCGGCTCCTGCACGAGCACCGCACGGGCGGCACGTCGTACGGCGGAGGGGCCCTGGTCGGCGACGTCGCCACCCGCCCGCAGGGCGGCCGACAGCGCGAGCGCAGCCTCGCGGTCGGACGGCGCGAGGTAGGTGTTGCGGCTCGACATGGCCAGGCCGTCGGGCTCGCGCACGGTGGGGACGGCGACGACGTCGACGGGCCAGTCGAGGTCGCGCACCATGCGGCGGATGAGCAGCAGCTGCTGGGCGTCCTTCTGCCCGAAGAACGCTCGCGCGGGGTTGGTCAGGTGCAGCAGCTTGGCCACGACGGTGAGGACGCCGTCGAAGTGCCCGGGGCGCGACTGCCCCTCGAGCACGGTGCCCAGCTCACCCGCCCCGACGGTGACGCCGGGGTCACCCTCGGGGTAGACGACGTCGGGGGTCGGGGCGAAGACCACGTCGACACCGGCGTCACGGCAGATCGCCAGGTCGGACTCGAAGGTGCGGGGGTAGCGCGACAGGTCTTCCTTGGGCCCGAACTGCAGGGGGTTGAGGAAGATCGTCACGATCACGTGCGTCGCACCCGCGCGGGCCTCCCGGATGAGGGTCGCGTGCCCCTCGTGCAGCGCGCCCATCGTCATCACCACGGCGACGTCACCGCCCAGGGACGCGCGGGCCGCGCGCAGCTCCACCCGGGAGCGGACGACGAGCGGCCCCTGCGGGTCGGCGGTCGGGGCCCCTTCGGCCTCGTACGGTGCGTCGGCGGTGGGGGTCACGGGGTGGGCTCCTCATCGGGGTGGCCAGGCAGGTCGGGGCGGCCAGGCAGGTCGGGGGGGCCGCCCTGGTCCCTGGCGCCGGGGGGTTCGCTGGGGCCGGGGTGGGGGTGGTCGGGAGGGCCGCCGAGGTCGGGACCCGCCAGGCCCTCCTCGCGCAGCACCGCGAGGATACGGGCCGCGGCGTCGGGGCGCAGCCGACCCGACGCGAGCGCCCGCTGCGTCGTGTCGTGGGCCAGCTGGGCGTAGGTGACCCGGATCGCCGGGGCGGCGGCGAGCTCGGCCAGGTGCTCGGCGACCGTGCCCGCGTCACCCCGGGCGACGGGTCCGGTGAGCGCAGCGTCACCGCGGCGCAGCACGTTGTCGAGGGTGGCGGTGAGGATGGGGGTGAGCATCCGGGCCGGGTCGTCGATGCCGGCGTCCTCGAGCAGCTCGAGGCTCTGGGCGACGAGGGTGACGAGGTGGTTCGACCCGTGGCAGAGGGCAGCGTGGTAGAGCCCGCGGTCCTCCTCCTCGATCCACACCGGCTCACCCGTCATCTCGAGCACGAGAGCCTCGCCGAGAGGTCGCAGCTCACGCAGCGTGGTCACCCCGAAGCAGCAGCCGACCAGCCGGTCGAGGTCGACCGAGGTGCCGGTGAACGTCATCGCCGGGTGCAGGGCCACCGGCAGCACCCCGAGACGGGCGGCGGGCTCGAGCACCCCGATCCCGTGCCGGCCTCCGGGGTGCACGACGACCTGGCCCGCGCGGAAGGCGCCCGTGGTGGCCAGGCCCGAGACCAGGCCGGGCAGGTCGTCGTCGGGCACGGCCAGCAGGACGAGGTCGGCGCGAGCCACGAGGTCGGGCACCTCGCGCACGGGCACTCCTGGCAGGAGCTCGGCGGCCCGCGCCATCGAGGCCTCGCTGACCGCTGACACGGCCACGACCTCGTGACCAGCACTCCTCAGAGCGGCGCCGAGCACCGCCCCGACGCGGCCGGCTCCGACCACGCCTACCCGAAAACGCGTCGGCCGCACAGGGGTCTCGCTCACCCCACGAACCTACCCGAGCGCGCTCGGTAGGTTTCCCGCTATGACTCCGGTGCCCCGTGAGACACCACCCGCCCGGCCCTCGGCTGACGCGCGGCAGTCCCCCGTGCCCCCCGACGGACCACCCGCGCGGCCGTGGGCAGACGCGTGGCAGGACGCGCTCTACGGTGCCGATGGCTTCTACCGGTCGTCCGGCGGACCCGCCGGTCACTTCTCGACGGCGACCCACGGAGGCCCCGGTCGGGTGCTCGCCGGCGCCCTCCTCACGTACGCCGAGCAGGTGGGCTGCAGCGGCGTCGTCGACATCGGAGCAGGGCGGGGCGAGCTGCTTGCGCACCTGCGCGCGCTGGACCCGGCCGTATCCCTGGTCGGGGTCGACATCGTCGCCCGGCCCGAGGGGCTGCCCACCGACATCGAGTGGCTCGTCTCGCCGGGTGGGGCCGAGCTGCCGGTCGGGCTGAGGCCCCGGGACGCGCTCGTCGTGGCGCACGAGTGGCTGGATGTCGTGCCGTTGACCGTTGGTGAAGTCGACGAGGACGGAGTCCCGCGCGTGGTCCTCGTCGACCCGATGACTGGGAAAGAGTCTCTTGGGAATGCTCTTCGCGGGGATGAGCTGTCATGGTGCCAAAGGTTCTGGCCGGTTGCCCGCCTCGACCCGGGCGACCGGGTCGAGGTGGGGGTCACCCGCGACGCCGCCTGGTCGGCCCTGCTGGACCGGATGGAGGGCGGTGTCGCCCTGGCGGTGGACTACGGCCACCGCGTCGGTGAGCGACCCCCGCGAGGGACGCTCACGGCATACCGGCAGGGAGTGCTCGTCACCCCGGTGCCCGACGGGTCGTGCGACCTCACGGCGCACGTCGCCGTCGACTCGCTGCGCCACGACGAGGCGCTCAGCCAACGCGACGCCTTGCGCCGGTTGGGGGTGAGCGCACGCACCCCTGACCACGCGCTGGCGCGCACCGACCCGCACCGCTATCTCGAGGGGCTCGCGCAGAGCGGCGCCGCGGCCGCCCTGCTCGACGAGGGCGGCTACGGCGGCTTCTGGTGGGTCGTCGCCCGCCCGAGACCCCGTGCCTGCGCACCCGCTGGGCCCCTGGCCGACGTGGACGTGGATCCACCCGAGTCTGTGGCCGTGGCCGCTCGCTTCCGGCCAGACGAGGCCTCGACCCCCTGACTCTCCTGTAGACGATTCAGAGCCCCGACCCGGCTCAAACCCGGACCAGGCGGACGATGCCGTGCTGGCCGAGCGTGTCGGTCGGGCACGCGGGTCGGGCGTGTCGGTCGGGCAGGCGGGCTGGGCAACCCTCCGTCGCCCCGCGTCGTACGGTCAAGGTCGGTCGTACCGGTCAAGGTCGGTGGTGCGGGGAGGGTGACCCCCCAGTCCACTTGTTGCCCCATACGGGCCCGAATCGTCACCCAAGTGACTTCATTCGGGCGCATCCGCAGCAACAAGCGCGACGACGGGGTTCGTCCACGGGGGGGTCCGGCCCCCCACGACGCAGA
Organism: Actinomycetales bacterium; assembly: GCA_038230235.1. GTDB lineage: Bacteria > Actinomycetota > Actinomycetes > Actinomycetales > Dermatophilaceae > Lapillicoccus. The sequence goes on along the minus strand of JBBRNQ010000243.1, from coordinate 95 downwards.
CGGACGGGGCCGTACGCTTGGCACCATGTCGAGCCTGGTCCCGGTCACCGGGATGCTGCGACTGACGCGAGCCCTTGCGCTGACGCTGGCCGTCG
>JBBRNQ010000242.1:0-4344 GCA_038230235.1 Actinomycetales bacterium | reverse complement strand
AGGGTCAGCTGGGTGGCGTGCTGGCTGACCGGGGCCACGGGGCGCGCAGCCCGGGACTGGAACGCCGCGAGCCGCGCGACTCCCCCGCCTTCCTGGGTGCCTCCCCCGCCCGGGCCTCCCTCGCCCGGGCCTCTTTCCCTCATGCCTCTCTCCCTCATGCCTCCCTCGCCCGGGCCTCTCTCCCCCGGGCCTTCCTCTGCTGCCCTCCTCTGCCCTGCCCCCGTCGCCTGCGGGACCCGACTGGTCACCACGGTGCGCTGGGAGGTGGCCGCTGCGGCAACCCGGGACCGTCCACGACCCGAGGCCCCCGAGCGCGACCACCGGTCGAGCTCGGCGACGTGGAGCAGCAGATCGCGGCGGGTCACCCGCCCGCGACGGCCCGTGCCGGAGGTACCGGCGCGGTGGGGGGTGAGCGCGCCGATGCCGTAGACGGTGTCGAACCCACCGGCGAGCACCAGTCGCTCGACGACCGGGCGCGAGACCTGGGCTCGCCGCCAGAAGTCGGCGAGGCCCGCGTAGGGCTGTCCGGCCACGATGCGGGCCACCTCGGCGGCGTTGATGCCCTTGACGTCGGACAGGGACAGCCGGATGCCGTGGTCGCTGCCGTCCGGCAGGTCGGGGTGCTGGCCCAGGTGACCGCCCGACGAGCCCGAGCCTGAGCTGTCGTACCCCCGTGGCGCGTCGTCGACGCGCTCGACGACGTACTCGCCGGTCGAGGCGTTGACGTCGAGACCGAGGACGGCGATCCCGAGGCTGCGGGCGTCGTCGAGGATGAGTCGCTTGGGGTACATCCCCGGGTCGTGGGTGAGCACCCCGGAGAGGAAGGCCGCCGGGTGGTGGGTCTTCAGCCACGCCGACTGGTAGGTAGGGAGGGCGAACGCCGCTGCGTGCGCCTTGCAGAACCCGAAGGACGCGAAGGCCTTGAGGACCTCCCAGATGCGGTCGCAGTCGCTCGGGGCGTAGCCGCGGGCCAGGGCCGCCGGTCGCCACCACGACTCGATCTGCTGCTGCCCCGCAGGAGACCCCATCCCCCGCCGCACCTCGTCGGCCTGGGCCAGGGTCACCCCCGTCGTCTCGGCGACGATGAGCAGCACCTGTTCGTGGAAGACGACGACGCCCTCGGTCTCGCGCAGTGCAGGGATGAGGGTGGGATGGAGGAACTGCGGCTCGGCCCACCCCTGTCTGGCGTTGAGGAACGGGACGATCATGTCGGACTTCACCGGTCCGGGACGAAACAGGGAGATGTCGGTGATGAGGTCTTCGAAGGTCTGCGGGCCGAACTTCCCGATGAGCTCACGCTGACCGGGACTCTCGATCTGGAAGCACCCGAGGGTGTGGGCCGTGCGGATGAGCCGGAAGGTCGCCTCGTCGTCGAGGGCCACCTGCGTGCGGTCATCGAGATCGACCTCCACCTGCTCCACGAGGCGGACCTGCTCGACGGCGTGGGCCATCGCTGACTGCATCCGGATGCCGAGGATGTCGAGCTTGAGCAGCCCGAGGGCCTCGACGTCGTCCTTGTCGAACTGGCTCATGGGAAAGCCGGCGTAGCTCGCCTCGATCGGGGTGCGGTCCAGCAGGCCGGAGTTGGACAGCACTACCCCGCAGGGATGGAGGGCGATGTGCCGGGGCAGACCGTCCAACCGTTCGACGAGGTCGAGCATGAGGTCGAGACGCGGGGCGTTCAACCCGCTTGCGCGCAGCTCGGGCAGGTCGGCGATGGCGTGGCGGACGTTGCGGGCCGAGATGTGGGGAAAGGCCTTGGCCATCGCGTCGACCTCGGCGGGGGGCATCCCCAGCGCAGCCCCGACGTCACGGATCGCGTGGCGCACGCGATAGCTGTCCATCATCGAGACACAGGTGACCCGCTCACCACCGAAGTGCTCGAGGACCCGCTCGTAGATCTCCGTGCGCCGAGCCGCCTCGACGTCGATGTCGATGTCGGGTAGCTGCGCCCGCAGCGGTGAGCAGAACCGCTCCATGAGCAGGCCGTAGCGCAACGGGTCGACCCCGGAGATGCCGAGGAGGTAGTTGACGAGCGACCCCGCCCCCGAGCCTCGGGCAGCGACCCGGACCCCCATCTCGCGGATGAGGTCGACGACGGTGGCAACCGTGAGGAAGTAGGTGGGGTAACCCAGTCCACCGATGACCTCGAGCTCGTCGGCGAGCCGGGCCTCGACGGTGGCGAGCTCGGACGGGCTGCTCGTGGGGTAGCACTTGCCGACGGCGGCCCGGCACCGCTGGGTGAGGACGGCCTGCGGATCGGCCGCGAGGTCGATGCCCAGCACCGACTGCTCCGGCAGGTGCACGCTGCCGATGCCGAGGTCGAGGACGGGGTCGAGGACGCACTCCTGCGCCAGCTCGACCGTCGAGGCGAGCAGCGCCGACGCCCCTTCCCGGGCGAGTACCCCTCCACCGCTGATGCCGGGCCCCGAGGCCTGGAGGATGTCGCAGGCCACGGCGTGCATCGCCGGGGTGGGGCTGAGGTGGCCGGCAGTGGTCACCCGGTCGAGGTGGCGGACGTCGAGGGCGACGAGCCGACGGGCCGCGTCGAGGACGTCGACCGTCGCTGCCTCACGGGGGTCGGCGTGACGAACAGCGGCGGTGAGGACGACCCGGATGCCGTGCTCGCGGGCCAGGGCAAAGAGACGAGCCGCGTGGCCGAGGCTCGCCGGGGTGCCCTCGGGACCGCCGTGGCACACGACCTCGATGGCCAGGGCGTCGCGCGGCAGGAGTGCCTGCCACCGGGCCAGGGCGGCCCGGGCGAGGTCGCGGCGTCGGGCCAGGGCGGCCCGTCCGACGTCGGAGTCGGGGCCGAGCAGGACGACGAGCGGACTCGGTGTCCCGCCAGAGGGATCTGGCGCGCGGGCGTGCTCGGCGAGCAGGTCGGGGGTCGTCACCGGCTCCCCCCGCTCGCCGGCCAGGTGGGTCCGGGTGACGAGGCGGCACAACCGCCCCCAGCCTGCCCCGGGCTCGAGACCGAGACGGCGTCCGCGGGCGAGCACGGTCACCCGCGGCAGTCGGGCGTCGACGGCGGCTCCACCCCGGGTCGGGGTGCGCCCGGTCTTGCGTGCCGGAGACCCACCCGGCACCCGCGCAGCCGGGGGTGGCACCGCTCCGCCCGCCCGCCGGCCCCACCCCGACTCCGGAGCCCCGGTCGACCCGGCGGCCCCGTCCCACATTCCTCGTCCGCTCCAGTCGATGCTGCGTCGACTCCCCCGGCCTCGTGTCCCGCTCTTGTCGCCACCCCCGTCGTCGCGGCTGCCCGACCGGCGCACAGGCGACACGGGCAGGCGCACGGCGAGGTCGACGCCGAGGATCGGGGCGATCCCCGCCTCCTCGCAGGCCTGGACGAAACGGACGGCACCGTAGAGCCCGTCGCGGTCGGTGAGCGCGAGCGCCGGCTGCCCCCAGGCAGCAGCCCGCTGGACGAGGGCGGCAGGGGTCGACGCGCCGTACTGCAGGGAGTAGCCCGAGGCGACGTGGAGGTGGACGAAGGTGTCTCGCACGAAGAGCCCCTCAGCCGTCTCTCTCGTGCAGGCCCCGGGCGGAGGCCTGCACGAGCGAAACCGGTGCGAGGTAGTCGGGTAGTCGGTCGACACGGAGCACCCCGAGGGTGTCCTGGACGATCTCGAGGAAGACCTCGGCCTGGCGCAGCAGGTCGTCGGCCTCCCGCGCGCTGGGCGCTCCTCCGCGCTCGACGACCACCCGACGCCGGGCTGAGCCGGCGAAGAAGGTGGCCCACTCGGCCAGCTCCGGTGCGACGACGGGCAGGACCTCCCACACGCTGCGAGGGCGGGACCGACCGGTCGCCGCGCTGCGCGCCGAGAGGAGGGCCGCAGCCGCCCGCAGCGCACCGAGGTGGGCTTCGAGATAGCGCTCGGCGCAGTCACCGGTGCGGCAGGCGAGCAGCAGGCTGCCGCGGGCGCGGTCGAGCAGCTCGAGGGTCGTCGCCGCGACGGGAGGGCGGCGACCGGGGTCAGCGGTCACGGCTGCCCGGGCCCGTCGGGCGGCGGTGGCCCTCGGGCTCGTGTGGTGGGTGCTCATCCTGCTCCTCGTTCCTGCTGTCCTGGCGGGTCCTGCTGTTCGGGTCCTGCTGTTCGGGTCCTGCTGTTCGGGTCCTGCTGTTCGGGTCCTGCTGTTCGGGCACTGCTGCTGTGCTGGTGGCGGCTGGTCGTCCCCTCGGGGCTGCGCTGCCGGGCGCTGCCGCTGCGCCGTCAGTCGGCGACCCGCACGAGGCGCCAGTCGCTCTCACCGGCCAGGGACACGGCGTCGTGGACCAGGTCGAAGACCCCTGTGCCCGCTGCTCGGCCAGCGCTGGCCTCCACCCGCCACACCTGCTGCTCT
>JBBRNQ010000241.1:0-4370 GCA_038230235.1 Actinomycetales bacterium | reverse complement strand
TCGACGGGGTCCAGCGCAGCAGCCGCTACCCCGGGGGCATCGCCCTGCGGTTCGCCCGGGTCAAGGGCTACCGCGACGACAAGGGCCCGCAGGAGGCCGACTCGATCGGCGCCCTGCGGGCCATGCTGCCCGGGGGCTGAGCCGAGGCGTCAGGCGACGAGGTGGACCACGGTGCCGGCCTCGGGAGAGCCGAGGTGGTCGGAGATCTTATTGAGCTCGGACTGGTAGTAGAGCGAGTAGAGGCCGAAGAAGAAGGTGAGCACGAGGCCGACGACCGGCGAGCAGCTGGCACCGATGCCGACCGCGTGCTGGCGCTCGGCGATCCGCTTTCCCGTGTTGTAGACGCTGATGTAGGGAGGCACGATGAGGAAGCTGCCCAGGGTGATGGCCAGGAGACTGGTGCCGGCACCGACCGGGCGACGCGGGTCGAGGCGTCCCATCTCGGCGTTGATCTTGTACCACCAGACCCAGGTGTAGATCCCCAGGGTGATGAGCGGGAGTCCCAGCCACACGGCGACGACGTTGCGCCGCTTCATCGCGCTCCCGGTGGCGGGAGACGTCGGGTGCGGCCCGAGGGCGCCCGCGGTGACCATGCCGTACGACCCGCTCGGCGGAGAGGCCGGCACGAGGTCCTGCCCCGGCGGCGCCTGCGGGTGGGTGGTCAGGTCTGGTCGCTCGACGTCGGTCATGGTGTCCCCTCGAATGGGCGCGCGGCGATCGCGCGGTCAGCCAGAGGTTATCCCCGATTTGTCCCTTACATGGCCAAACGGGACTTTTCCACCAGTCACCCGAGACGGACGCAACGCACCCCCGTCGCACGACGGCGACGGGGGCGGGCTGTGCGAACGGAGTGAGCTCAGATCGACGGGTCCTGGGGGCCGGGCGGGGGCGTCGCGCCCGAGGCGCCGTCGCCGACGGTCGGCGTCCGCTTGACGTAGTCGGGGGTTCCCCCGGCCGGGGCCGGCGGGGCGTCGTACGCGTTGGGGGTCGGCCCCGTGGTCGGCCCTGCGGCCGAACCGGGGGTGCCGGCAGACCGCTGCTCGGCGACCTTGTCGACCGCCTTGGTGGCCATGCCCTTGGCCTTGGCCACCTTGTCGGTGTACTTGCCGTCGGTCTGGGCGTCGAACTTCTCCCCGGCCTTGTCGAGGCCCGAGGCGACCTTGGCGCGGTTCTCGTGGGCCAGCTCGCCGGCCTTCTCGGCGGCCTGCTTGCCGGTCTTCTCGATGCCGTCGGCCAGCTTGCCGGCCTTGCCCTGGAGGTCGTACTCCTCGGCCTTCTGCTTCAGCTTGTCCATGAAGCCCATGACGGCTCCTCCCGTGGGTGGTGGTTGGGTTCCCCCCACCGTATGCGCGCCCGCAAGCCCGGCGCACTCGGGATCGACCCTGACTGGACCCCCGCATCTCCCGACGGACCCCGATCACAGACCCGGACCACCAGGTCTTGAACCTCACCCGACGTGAGGTCGTAGCGTCGACGTCATGAACCTCTCCCAGCCGACGCCGCTCAAGATCGGCGAGGTCGCCCGCCGCACCGGCCTGACCGCGCGCACCCTGCGCTACTACGAGGAGCTCGGGCTCGTCGTGCCGGGCGAGCGTCTCGTGAGCGGTCATCGCGTCTACACCCAGCAGGACCTCACGCGGCTCTACCGCATCTGCGTCCTGCGGCAGCTCGGCACCCCCCTCGCCGAGATCGGTGCGGCGCTCGACCGGCCGGGGGCCGACCTCGTCGACGCCGTGGACCGGCATCTCGCCGACCTCGATGCCCGCCTCGTGGCGACCGGACGCCTGCGGGAGCGGGTGAGCGCGGTCAGAGAGACCCTGCACGCCGACGGCACGGCCGCCGACGAGGAGGTGCTCGAGCTGCTGGAGGGCATGGACGGTGCGGAGACGGGCATCAGCCAGCGCATCACCCTGCTGGTGTACGACGACCTCGAGGCCGCCCACGACCACCTGGTCACCGTCTTCGGCCTGGGCCCCGGCCGGCTGACCCGTGACGCGGAGGGTCGCGTGGTGCACGGCGAGGTGCACGTCGGGGACGGCGTGCTGTGGCTGCACCCGACGTCGCCGGAGCACGGGCTGGACTCCCCGCGCAGCCTCGGGGCCGCCACCGCGTGCCTGGCCGTCATGGTGGAGGACGTCGACGCGCACTACGCGCGTGCGGTCGCTGCCGGCGCCGAGGTGAGGGCCGCGCCGCGTGACATGGATTACGGCTACCGGGAGTGGGACGCGCGCGACCCCGAGGGTGGCGTGTGGTCCTTCATGAGCCTGCTCGAGCACGAGTCGGAGGCAGTCGACCCGGCCGTCGGAGCCGACTCAGCCATCGGTTCGGACTGACAGATGGTGTCAGCACCATTGCCACAGAGGGAGATCCAGATGACCGAGATCACGCCGTACCTCTGCGTCGCGGACAGCCGCGCGGCGCTCGAGTGGTACGCGGCCGCGCTGGGCGCCACGGTGACGGTGCCGCCGTACGTGATGGAGGACGGTCGGGTGGGGCACTGCGAGCTCAGCGTCGGTGACGGGGCCCGGGTGATGATGTCGGACGAGTTCGAGAGCGCCGGGGTGGCCCCGCCCGACCCGGCGCGGGGCAACGCGGTCACGCTCCACGTGCGGGTCGACGACTGCGACGCCTGGGTCGCCCGGGTGGTGGCCCAGGGTCACCCTCGACCGAGGGCCCGAGACCACCGGCGTCGGCCGGGTCGCGGTCTTCCATGACCCCTTCGGCCATCGCTGGTTCCTCAACCAGGAGGACGCGGCGGGGTAGTCTGGGCCCCGGCGTCCAGGTCGCCACCGGTCCGCGGGAAGGGGCTCAGCCCTCCTGGGTGCACCACCCTTCCCGGCCCGACCCTTCTTCCGGCCCGGCCCGGCGCAGCGGACCGCGGGCTCACGGAAGGAGGCCCCGGTGGCCGTCACCCTGCCCAACCGTCCAGACCTCGAGCACTTCCGGCGCGACGCGCGCCGTCTCCAGCGCTCCGTGCGCGCCGGAGACGAGGAAGCGCTCACCCTCGTCACCCGCGCGCTGCGACGCCCCGTCGACGACCCCTCGTCGTTCAGCCTGGCAGCGGCGAAGCACGCCGTCGCCCGCGGCCACGGCTTCACCAGCTGGCCGCGGCTGCGTGACTACCTGCGCAGCGCCGCGGAGCTCGGCCGCGACACCGCGTCGGACCCGGGGGACGACCCGGTCATGCGGTTCCTCGCGCACGCGTGCCTTCTCTACGTCTGGGACGACGGGCCGCCCCGCTGGGAGGTCGCCGCCGAGCTGCTGGACGCGAATCCCTCTCTGCCCCAAACAGACCCGTATGCAGCCGCGGTTGTCGCCGATGCTGGTGCCGTTCGCGAGCACCTGCGGCGGGACCCGTCGCTGGCGCGGGCGCACGGGGGTGCGTTCCGCTGGACGATGCTCTTCCACCTCGTGTACTCCCGTGTGGCGCAACGAGATCCGATGGAGGTGGCGACCCTTCTCCTCGACGCCGGCGCCGACCCGGAGGCCGGGTACCTCTGGCAGGGGCAGCCGACACCGTTCACCGTGCTCACCGGGTGCTTCGGCGGCGGGGAGCAGGGGCCCTCGCGCCAGCCGGCTCACCCCGTCGGCGAGGAGCTCGCGCGGCTGCTCGTCGCCCGAGGGGCCGACCCCAACGACGCCCAGACCCTCTACAACCGGATGTTCGCCCGCGACGACGGGCACCTGCGGCTCCTGCTCCCGCTCGGGCTGGGCCGGGGCGACGGTGGGGCGTGGCACCGCCGGCTCGGGGAGGCGCTCGAGTCCCCCGACGAGATGGTGCGCCGCCAGGTCGACTGGTCTCGCGACCACGGCTTCACGACCCGGCTCGCACTGCTGGCGGAGCACGGGTTCGTCGAGGGGGCCACTGCGGCGGCACCGTCACCGTGGCGGCGTCGTACGCCGGTGCCCGCCGTGGCGCGGGCGGGGAGCCCCGAGGCGGTCCGGGCCCTGGCTGCGGCGGGGGAGGACCTCGACGCCCGCTACGACGGCCACACGCTGCTTCACCACGCCGCCTGGATCGGTGACGTCGAGCTGGTGCGGGCCCTGCTCGACGCCGGCGCAGACCCGGAGGTGCTCGACGACGAGCACCACGCCACCCCCCTGGGCTGGGCCGAGTACGCGCACGCGGACGAGGCGGCAGCCATCCTGCGCGCCCATCAGGCACCCTGACACTGCCTCCCGGCCCACCCAGCGCCCCCACCTTGGGTAGCCAAAGAATCACCCCCCCCGCGGCTTGGGTGGTGATTCTTTGGCTACTCAAGGCGCGGCGCGGCGTGAGCGAAGGGTCGGTGGCGGCGCTCCGGTCAGTCCCGGGGGTGGAGGGGGGTCACCAGGGGTCGCTTGGCGCTCAGCAGGTCGCCGGACGACTC
>JBBRNQ010000240.1:0-4378 GCA_038230235.1 Actinomycetales bacterium | reverse complement strand
CGAGCACCGCCCCACCATCCAAGCCCAACGCGACGACGCCGACGCCAAGGGCCAAAGCGGCCGCCGAGACGTGTACGACACCCTCCTACGACGACTTGACGACACACCCGCTTGACACCGATCACCTACATAAGCCGATGCGGCGCGCAGGATCGCGTTCGAGCGGCGCAGCTCGCGGTTCTCCCGCTCTAGGTCAGTGATCCGCTTGGCGTCAGTGCTGCTGGTCCCGGGCCGGGACCCGGTATCGACCTCGGCCTGCGCGGCCCACCCGCGCAGGGTCTCGGGGTTGATCCCGAGCCGGCCTCCGATCCGGGCGCACGCACCCGCCCGTGAGGCCGGGTCCTTCCGTGCGTCCAGCGCCAGCCGGATCGCTCGCTCTCGAAGCTCGTTCGGATATTTCCGTAGTGCTGCCATGCTCCAACCTCCGTGGCTTGATGGTCTCCATCAAACCCGGTACGAGACAAGGTGCCTGACTGGCGGTGGCCGTCGCGGGCGCTGCGCACCTACTAGTCTCTAGCCGGCTGACTCCGGCTTGGCTCGTCGTGCGCCCGTCATGTCAGGTGAGGGGCAGCAGGCGGATCTCGTCGGGGTAGACGCCGTAGATGTAGGGGCCAGGCTGCTGAGCGGCCCTCGCAATGGCGGGGAGGTTGTTCAGGTAACGCTCGACGAGTGCGGCGGCGGTGATATCGGCTCGGGGGACGCAGAAAAGCCGTGCGCCGTGGGCTACAACCGACGCACGCTCGAGGTCGTTGCGGCGGATGGCGGCGTCCTTGTGAAAGCCAATCCACCCTCGGTCGGCGGTGAAGGCGATCCAGTCAGGGTCGGCGACGGCCTGAGCCAGCGACTCGCCGTAATGCTCGCGCATCGTCGTGAGGTCAACCCCCGCCGCTCGCAGCGCGCGCGGCACCTGGAGGGCGCCGAGGCTTCGGTCGATGAAGACGTGCGGGAAGCCAGTCAGCCGTGGCGGCTCAGGCGCTGAGGTCGAGCGCGTCATGCAGTTCGCCTATCGGCACCCCGTAGTCCTCAGAGACGTCTTCGAAGCTGTCGCCCGCTCGGAGCGGACCGAGCGCATCAGAGACTCGGACGCCGCTGTTGCCAAACACAGGCTGGCCGTAACCGCGTCGCGGATCGAGCACGACGTTGGCATGCTCGAACTGGGGGAGCCGGATGAGGTTGGCGTAGTTGTCGTCGCTGAAGCTGATCTGCTTCAGGTAGTGCTGCACGATCTCCTTGAAGACGTACTGGCCCGAGCGGGGTACGACCAGATGGCTGACAAGAACCCCGTCGGGACTGTCCTCGCCGGCCTCCTTGGCGAAGCTCCAGAGCACCTCGGCACCGTCGGTGTAGAGATCCTTCGAGGCGAGCGCGTGCGGCCCGACGTGTTCGACGAGCCAGTCGAGCGACGGGCGTATGCGCTGCATTGGCACGCCGGAGCGCCGGAAGGCGTTGAGGACATACGCCTCGGCGATACCTATGAACGGAAGGCGAGCGTGACCGCGCTGGCTGGCCTCGAGGGACGTGATCACGGGCTGAGCGCTGACCCTGCGGTCCACGGCTCGATCGTGACGCAGTTGCTCGTAGCCATCGGCCCAGGTACGGAGAGTGGCCTGGGGAACGCGCAGGTATGTCGATGCTTCGCCGAGCGTATAGAGGGGGACCGTGAAGCGATCATCTAGCTTCGTCGTAGTCATCGTGTCCTCCTCTCGCTTGCCGTCAAGCCCAGTCTGTCACCTCAGGGCGTCGTCGACAGCGGCCACGAGCGGCAAGCCAGGCTCATGGGACCAAGCCCAGCTGGGGCAGGGCCTTCCAGGGCGACCCGAAGCCTGATTGCATGTCCCGATGGGGTTCGAGTTCGAATGGGTTGTCGCCCGCCGGGGGTCCGTCCGCCACGCTCGCTTGACACGAATTGACAAGCGCACCGCGAGCCGGCTCGACGCCAGCGTGTCCGAGTTCGCCGGAGGTCCGTACAACCTGCCCTTGGCGGCGGGCGTGCTGGTGTGTGCACCGCTGCCGTCTCACCCGCTCCCACTGGAGGTGCGGAGTGTGGACTCGACGAGTCCGCTAAAGGTCTGCACCGTGTGCAGCGAGGTCCTCCCGCATCTAGAGCGTCTGGGGTAGGTCTCTTCAGCGAGCGAAGACGGTCTCCTCTCGAAGTTCGCTCACTAGGGTGTCGACAGCAACGAGGTATGGGCCGCGGAGCTCGCGGCTCATGCGATGCGTCGTCTCCCACCACGGGTGGCCCTGCCCCACGGGGCCGACCTTCGCTGCCGGGTGGTTGGCCGAGGTCTGGCTGGGTCGCGCGGCGGTCGACGTTATGCGGGCCGACGAGCTGATGCCGGACATCCTGTGGGTCTACGTCGAGACCCTCGCGAGCCCCGCGCCGAGGGAGTGGGCGGCAGCCGCGGCCACGGTGACTGCGGAGGGTCTCGTCGACCGCGCCCGACTGGTGCCTCACCTCTTCTCGGCCCTGACCGGTCCCGACGCCCCGGGGCCCAGCGCCCCCTGCCTGACCTGGTCACCGCACTCGAGGTCAGGACCGACGAGGTGACCGTCGGTCTGCTGACCTCTCGGCCTCCTGGTCACCGCCCACGGGTCGGTCGCGACCAGCGTCCTGCCGTTGGCGGTCCGGCTGGTGACGGATGAGGCGAGCCTCGCCGAGCTCACGACCACCGTCATGGCGCGGCCCGAGAAGGGCCTGCGCTCCGCCCTGCTCAAGGCCCTGGCCGATCCGGAGATGGCGCATCCTGTGGACGCGACGGCGTGACGGGTGCGCTCATCCTGATCCGTGAGGGTGACGACGAGCAGTGCACCGCCCGGGTCGACCGGGCCCTGGCACGCCTTGGCGGCGTCGTACCGACACCGGTCGCAGACAAGGCCCTCGACGCGGGTGCCGCCCTCGGCCTGTGGGACCTCCCCGTCTCGGCGAGGTGGCCCCTCGATGAGGGGGTGTACGGGCATCCTCCCGTCGCCCACTGGACAGTCGACTCCATCCTGCTTGACCTCTCACCCGCTACGTCGACGAGGTGCCAGCGCCGGCGCTGCCCGACCTCGCACGTCGTCTGGCGATGGCCTCGGGTGTCACTACGCCCGTCACGGCGGCACGAGCTCTGGTCGCGCAGTGCGACTCCCGGGCGGTCCAGGCGTGGGCGCCTTCGCGCAGGAGCCCACCTGACCTCAGACGGCAGGACCTCGAGCGTCAGGTCAACCGCTGGCTGTCGGCGCCGCTCTGGCCGACTCCTCTACGCGAGACCGCCACCGCCGCCAGACCTCGGGGTCAGGGGGTGGAGCGCTCACGTCGTCGCCCACCGCTCCGTCGATGAGCTCACGCAGGATGTCGGCGTGCCCGGCGTGGCGGGCGGTCTCGGTGAGCAGGTGCGTGACCACGCCGAACAGCGTGACCTCGGCGCCCCACCACGGCACGTGACCAGGGGCGTCGAGCGGCAGGGCGACGATCGTCGCGTCACCGTGGGCGGCCACGCGCTCGTAGAGCCCGAGGACGTCGTCCCGTGTCTCGGTCTCCCTGACCCACAGATGGTCACGGTTGCCAGCGTGGTCCGTCCACGCCGGAAGTGGGCGGGGCCATGGGCGGTTGAAGACCTCGCCCAGGTAGCGCGACTCCCACAGGGCGCAGTGCTTCACGAGTCCCAGGAGGTTGGTGCCGGTCGGCGTGAGGGGCCGACGGGCGTCCTACTCCGAGAGGCCACTCACCTTGCCCACGAGCGCGGCACGCACCGAGCCGAGGTCGGCGAGGAGCCGCGACCGGGCGGCTTCGTCGTCCATGCCGGCCACCGTAGCCCGCGCGCCCCCTCGACAACGATCAGATCTGCGACGGTCGTGCCGACCGTCACGACTCGCGCGCCGTCACCTCTGCCGGGGGAGAGCTGTGGCCAGCTGCTTCACGGCCCTCGTCGCTGAGTGCCTCCTCGGTATGGAGCCCCTCCGGCGGCCCCGCGAGCAGGGAAAGCGCCGCGGCGACACCGGAGACCACGGCCAGACCGACGAACAGGTGCGCGTAGCCCCCGGCCCACCCGGCGACGGCCGCCCCGCCCCACGGAGCCGCTGCCGCCGCCACCGTGACCGGCGCGCCCAGGACGCCGGACAGCCGTCCGTAGTCGGCCGGCCCCCAGCGGTCGACGACGGCGGTCGCCTGCAGCAGGGTGAGGTTGCCGCGCACCATCCCGGCAACCAGGGCGAGCGCGAAGACGAGCGGGACGGGCCCGGGCACCACGGCCAGCAGCAGGGTGCAGGCCCCGCCCGCCCCGAGGAGGGCGACCGTGCGCGTGCGCACCCCGGTGGCGCGGGTGAGGACGCCGTACAGGCCGCGCCCGAGGGTCTGGCCGAGACCTCCGAGGCCGAGGGCCCAGGCCGCGGTCGAGCT
>JBBRNQ010000239.1:0-4473 GCA_038230235.1 Actinomycetales bacterium | reverse complement strand
TCCCGGGTTGCCGCAGCGGCCACCTCCCAGCGCACCGTGGTGACCAGTCGGGTCCCGCAGGCGACGGGGGCAGGGCAGAGGAGGGCAGCAGAGGAAGGCCCGGGGGAGAGAGGCCCGGGGGAGAGAGGCCCGGGGCAGAGAGGCCCGGGCGAGGGAGGCATGAGGGAGAGAGGCATGAGGGAAAGAGGCCCGGGGGAGGGAGGCCCGGGCGGGGGAGGCACCCAGGAAGGCGGGGGAGTCGCGCGGCTCGCGGCGTTCCAGTCCCGGGCTGCGCGCCCCGTGGCCCCGGTCAGCCAGCACGCCACCCAGCTGACCCTCGACCTCGGTGACACCCCCCGGCTCGAGCGCGGCTCGGGGCTGCCGGAGATGACGGGCCCGGAGCGGGTGCGGGCCGAGCTCGACATCCTCGGTCTCGATGCCAGCGCCCACATCGTCGACTTCTACGTCCCGATGCTCGAAGCCCTCGGCGTCACCCGCTCCCGCGACCTGCTCGCCGCCCGCAACCGCCGCGAGGTCTGGGTCGCCGGGGTCAAGGTCGCTACGCAGACACCTCCGGTGCGCTCCGGACGGCGGGTCGTCTTCCTCACCCTCGACGACGCAACCGGCCCGGCCGACGCCACGTTCTTCGAAGACGTCCAGGGGCCTTACGCCACCACGGTCTTCCACTCGTGGATGCTCCTCGTGCGCGGTGTGCTGCGGCGCACCGGACCGCGGGGGGTCTCGGTCCGGGCGACCGGGGCCTGGGAGCTGTCCGGACTGTGGGAGGCCTGGACCCGTGGGGGGATCGATGCCGTCCACCACACCCTTCGCACGGCAGACGAGGAGGCCGTCAGCCGCAGCGCTGCCGCTCTCGCCGCAGCTGCGAATGCGGATGGTCGGGTGCTTCCCCCCGTACCCGCAGCCACGTCCCGCTCCGGTGGGGGACGCGAGGGTGGGAGCGACCGTGAGGCCGCAGACAGCCGACGGCTCGGCTCCGACCACTCCGAGCAACACGCCGATGTCGGACTCGGTGGGGTCGGCCGTCGCGGTCGCGCCGGTGGTATGGGTGGCGGCAGCATCCCTGGTTCGGCCGGCGTCCCTGCCGCTGCCGCTGCCATTACCGGTCCTGCTGCCGCTGGCGTCCCTGCCGCTGCTGCCGCCCCTGGCGCTCCTGCCGCTGCTGGCGTTCCTGCTACCGCTGCCACTGGCGCCGACGGGACGTCGGGTGGTCCGCACCCCCCGGGGCGGACGTCGGACCCACGTGCGGTGCCCCTGCGGCAGGTGCCGAGCGGAACGGCCCCGGGTGGGGTCGGGCACGTCGTCGACGGTGTGCACACCCGACGCGTCCTCGTCCACGCCTCGGGGTTCACGCAGTCGCCGTACGCCGATATCAAGCCGGCCGGTTCTGACGCCCGGTCGTCGCGGGAGCTGGCCGATCCATCGGTCGTACCCGACGACACCGAGCTGCTCGGTCTGCCTCCGCGCAAGCTGTGGCACTCCAGCCCCGGAAGCTCAGGGCACTAGTGTTGCAAGCAGACCACCAGCACGCAGCGAAAGGCGGAGAGGGATCCTCATGCCCGACGAACGCCGCCCGTCAGGGCGTGTGGGAGCGGCGTCCCTGCGCACCTACGCGGTGTCGACCGCCGTCGATGACCTGGTCACCGACGAGCAGGCCCGACTGGGTCGTCCCCTGCAGGTCCTCGACCTCGGCGGCGGCACCGGTGGTCTTGCGGTGCGCCTGGCCGAGCTCGGCCACACCGTCACCGTCCTCGACCCCAGCCCCGACGCCCTCGCAGCCCTCACCCGTCGCGCCGCCGAGTCCGGGGTCGCCGACCGGGTCACCGCCCTGCAGGGTGACGCCGACTCGCTCGGACGCACCCACGAGGTCGGTGTCGGCTCCACCGAGCTCACCGGCCCCTACGACCTCGTCTGCTGTCACGGGGTCCTCGAGGTCGTCGACGACCCGGCTGCCACCCTCACTGCCGCAGCGGGGGTGCTCGCCCCCGGAGGGCACCTCTCGGTCACCGTCCACGGGCGCCTGGCAGCGGTCCTGGCCAAGGTCCTCGCCGGTGACGTCGGGTCTGCGCTCGAGCTGCTCGTCAGCGCCGACGGTCGATGGGGACCCGCCGACCCGCTGCCGCGCCGTTTCGACCTCGCTGGTCTCCGCCGACTCCTCGAGGACGCCGGGCTCGTCGTCGAGCGGCTGCAGGGCGTCCGGGTCTTCGGCGACCTCCTGCCAGCGGGTGCCCTCGACGACCCGGCAGACCAGTGGGCCTTCCTCTCGCTCGAGCAGGCTGTCTCCACCCACCCCGACCACGCCGCCGCCCTCGGCGACCTGGGCGCCCACCTCCACGCCGTCGTCCGTTCGGCCTGAGGCCTGCCGCCCCTTCCTGTCCTACCGCTCCTGCTGCTCTTGCTCCTCCTGCTCCTCCTGCTCCTGCCGTCCTCTCCTGCACCGGAGGTCACGATGAGTCGGCGACAGTTCGCCGCACCTCGCCGGACCGCAGACGGCGAGGCCGACGACACCGGGTGCACGGTGCTGCACGTCGACATGGACGCCTTCTACGCGTCGGCGTCGCTCATCGACCGGCCCGAGCTGCGGGGGCGCCCGGTCGTCATCGGAGGCGGAGGTCGCTCGGTCGTCCTGTCCGCGACCTACGAGGCCCGGCGGTTCGGGGTCACCTCCGCCATGCCCATGTCCCGAGCCCGACGGCTGTGCCCGCAGGCGGTGGTGATCCAGCCGGACTTCACGCGCTACGCCCAGATCTCGGATGCCATCATGGCGACCTTCCACGCCGTCACCGACGCCGTCGAGCCCCTTTCCCTCGACGAGGCCTTCCTCGAGGTCTCCGGAGCGCGACGTCGGCTCGGTCCTCCCGCCCACATCGCCCAGCAGCTGCGGGACGCCATCGCCGACGAGCAGGGCATCACGTGCTCGGTCGGCGTGGCCTCCACGAAGTTCGTCGCCAAGCTCGCCTCGAGCCTGGCCAAGCCAGACGGCATGATCGTCGTTCCCGTTGCCGAGGTCCTCGGCTTCCTCCACCAGCTGCCGGTAGGAGCCCTCTGGGGCGTGGGGGACCGCACCGAGGAGGTTCTGCAGCGTCTCGGGTTGCGCACGGTGGCCGACATCGCCCACACCCCGGTGGAGACCCTGCGCACCGCTCTCGGTCACGGCACCGGCACCCACCTGCACCAGCTCGCCTGGGGGCGCGACGAGCGGACGGTCGTGCGGCAGCAGCGGGAGAAGAGCATCGGCTCCGACGAGACGTTCGGGCACGACGTGGACGACCCCGTCGTCATCCATCGTGAGCTGCTGCGGCTGAGTGACCGCACGGCGGCCCGGGTGCGGTCCGCCGGGCTCGTCGGGCGCACGGTCACCCTCAAGGTGAGGTTCGCCGACTTCACCACGATCACCCGCTCGCGCACCTTGCGCGACCCCACCGACGTCTCTCGCGACCTCTACGCCACGGCCCGCTCCCTCTTCGACGCCCTCGGTCTGCAACGCGCCCGGATCCGGCTCGTCGGGGTCCGGATGGAAGGTCTCACCGAGGCCGCCGGCGCCCCCATCCAGGCCACTCTCGACGAACCAGACTTCGGATGGCGCGACGCCGACCGAGCGATCGACCGGGCCAGTGCCCGGTTCGGGGCCGGAGCCGTGCGCCCGGCAGCCCTCGTGCGGGAGCCAGGCGTCCCCGGTCGGCCAGGGCGACCTGACCGGGCGACCCCGCCCTCATGACCGGACGACCGTGGCCAACCCGCCCTCAGGACCCGATGACCGTGTTGTCTGGCACAAGTTCCGGGCTCTGTCGCGCTGGCCGGTCCTGAGGACTTAGAGTGAGCAGGAAGTACGAAGACCCGTGCGATCCGGCGAACCTTGTCGGGCCGCCAGACGTCTTACTGGTGGAAGTCCGCCTTCATGATGAAGGCCACGGTCGGCGAGGGAGGTTAACGGTGCCGCTGTCGGAACACGAGCAGAAGGTTCTCCAGCAGATGGAGCAGGCCTTGTATGCCGAGGATCCTCGCTTTGCCACCCACATCACCAACCACGGGTTGCACCAGAACAAGCGGCGCATGCTCCTGGGCGGTGTCGGCATGGTCGCGGGACTGGCCCTCGTGGTTCTCTCGGCGCTCAACAGCCTCATCTGGCTGGGCGCCCTCGGCTTCGCGCTCATGGTGGCCGGCGGAGCCTTCGCCTTCACGCCCACCCGCAAGACGGTCGTCGGAGCGGTAGGCCCTGACGGCACGGTGCGCAAGGCGGTGAGGGGCCGCTCGTCCGGCTCCGGCAAGGCGGCTCGAGGTGGCTTCATGCAGCGCATCGAAGCCCGCTGGGACCGTCGCCGCAACGACACCTGGTGACCTGACTCACCCACCTGAGCTGCGACGCGCCCACCTGAACTTGCAGTGCGCGGTTGAACTGCAGCGCTGCTCGGTGGCGCTCAACCGGGCCCCAGAAGGAACAGGCCCCCGAGCCACGTCGTGACGATGACCCCTGCG
>JBBRNQ010000238.1:0-4503 GCA_038230235.1 Actinomycetales bacterium | reverse complement strand
GACCAGCCCTCGAAGCCTCCGGGAGTGGTCTGGTAGCTCTTGACTCCCTGCAGGCTGTACTGCCACGACCCGCCGTTCGACGCGTGCCAGTAGCCCCAGAAGGCCGCGCTGGGCGGGGTGTCGAGGCACTGCTCGTGGTAGCCGGACTGCCCGGTCACGGCGAGCGACGTGGTGACCGCAGGTTTCCCGCCGAGTCGGCAGATGAAGGAGTCGCCCCACCGCCGCGTTCCCTCCAGCGAGATCCCGGCGGCGACGAGCGCGTCGAGCCCGGTACCCGACCCTGGGAGGGGCGCGGGGGCGCAGCGTACGACGACCCCGCCGCCGAGGGCCTGGAAGTCGACGACCACGGTGACCCCGGTCGCGTCGGGGCAGTAGCCCGGCTGTCCTGCGGCCTGCGCCGGAGCGGGGGTCACGACGGCCAGCGACACGGCCAGGACGCTGGCCAGGCCGAGGCTGGTCACCGCGCTCTTCACCGAGCCCGTGGCCGAGCCCCTCATCGAGCCCGCCCACCCAGCAGCCGCCAGGGCCGCAGCACGACGACGAGACCGAGGAGGACACCGATCACGACCGCGAGCACCAGGGGCGAGCGCCACGGGCTACCGGCCCCGGTCTCGGCAGCGGTGGCCGCGCTGGCGACCGCGACCCCCGCAGCGCTCGTCTGCGAAGGAGTGGGGACCGCGTCCGTGGGCACCGTGGTGGTGGGGGACGTCGTCCCGCCAGCCGGGGGAGTGGACGGTGCGCCACCCGGCCCGCCTGTCCCCTGGAGTCGGTCGCCGCGTCCCACAGTGCCGCTGCCCGTTCCGCTCGCGGAGCCGAGGCCGGACGGCTGCAGGCCCGACGGCGTGCCGCCCTCGCTCGTCCCGGCAGAGCTCGTGCCGGACGGCCGCCCGCTCGACGGCGCCCCCGTCGCCGACGCCTGGCCCGACGCCGTCGCCGGAGGTGAGGTCGGGCGCGAGGTGGGGGGCGACGTCGGGGGTGCGGGCGGAGTCGGTGGCGGGGTGGGCAGCCCGCCACCCGTGGGCAGGTCGGCGAGCTGGGCGAGACCGACCGGGTGGAGGGCGAAGACCGCCTGTGCGGTGGCCCGGCGCCACTGGTCCCGGCCGTTGGCGGTGATGCCGTGGGCCCGGGCGTCGGTCAGGGCGACGGCGTCGTACGCGATGGCCCCGCGGTCGCCGGCGAGCGAACCGGTGGTCCCGGTGAGCTGGAGCGCGGCGACCCAGGTGCGGGCCCGGTCGGCCTGCGCCGTGCGGCCACCGACCTGCAGGGCGGCGGCGGCCAGCCCCGTGCTGTTGGCGTTGGCCCCCGACGTGCTGGCGCCCCCGCCGAAGGAGCCGTCACCGTGCTGGGCCGAGACCAGCCAGGCGACCGCCGAGTCGAGGGCGCCCGGCGCGACCGGCAGCCCGGCGTCGCGGGCGGCGA
The DNA here is from genome assembly GCA_038230235.1 of Actinomycetales bacterium. Taxonomy (GTDB): domain Bacteria; phylum Actinomycetota; class Actinomycetes; order Actinomycetales; family Dermatophilaceae; genus Lapillicoccus. The sequence continues at coordinate 3,084 of JBBRNQ010000238.1, read as the reverse complement.
CGAGCGCCTGCACGGCCATCGCCGTGCCGTCGACGTCACCCGTGGCGTCCCCCCTGGCCAGGGCGGCGTCGCAGGTGAGGTCGTCGTCGTAGAACACGCGGAACCAGCCCGGCGCGCACTGCTGCGACGTCAGGAAGGCGAGGGCCGAGCGCACCGTCGGTGCGTGCGACCCGGTGGCCACACCGGCGTCACTCAGACCGATCACGGCGAGGGCCTGACCGAGCACGTTGGTGCTGTCGAACCCCGCACTGGCAGAGTCCTCCACCCGGCCCGCCTGCGGCCCGCTCGTCGCGATCCGGTCGAGGGTGGCGGCCACCAGGTCGTACGTCGTGCCCGCGGCGCGCACCGCACGCGGGTCGGCCCCCACCGACTGGGCCGCGACGAGCACCTTGGCGGTGCCACCGCCGAAGCGCACGGTCGTGTCGGTCGACCACGACGGAGGCCCGGTGAGCTCCTTGGCGTTCGCCTCGATCGCTCCCCAGGTGCGTTGCAGGTCAACGGTGCTCGCACCCCCGGCCTTCATGGCCCAGAGGGTGTCGACGGTCAGGCCCCAGTCGGTCCCGGCGAAGGGCCCGGGCACCCCGCCGGCCACGTCCCGCTCTCCCGCCAGCCAGCCGGCGGCCAGCGCAGCGTCGGTGGGCGCACTCCCCGTGCCCGTCGTCATGACGAGAGCACCGCTCGCCGCGGCGGGGCCGGGTGAGAGCAGCAGGGGGAGCACGGCAACCACCCCGGCGGTCGCCGCGAGGGCGAGCCGCACGAGGGCGGGACGGGTGGAGCGTGACGTCATACGGTGAGTTCTCCTTCGACCCGCTCAGGTGTGGTCAGGTCGCCGGTCAGCGCGCGCGGACCTTGGCGGGGGTCAGGGTGGGCTTCGCGCCGTTGCCGAAGGCCCACGCGTCGATGCTGCCCTGCGGCGGGGCGTAGGTGGAGGCGCCCGAGGTGGCGTAGGTCCACGTGGTCTGACCGGCGAGGGCGTGGTAGTAGCTCCAGTACGCCGTCGGCGCAGGGGTGTTGACGCACGGATCCTGCGCGGGGGCCGGCTTGTTGTTGATCCGGCAGATGAAGGCCAGGCCGTAGCGGGAGGTGCCCGCGGGGGTGAACCCGGCCTGCTGGAGGGCTGCGACGCCGGTCGCCGGTTTGCCCGCCGCGCACCGCACCTGGGTGCCCGCGCCGAACGCGCTGAAGTCGACGGCGACGGTCACCCCGGTGGTGCCGGGGCAGTGGCCCGCGGTGCCGGCGCGGGTGGCCGACGCGGCGAGCAGCGTGGCGCTGGGCGACGAGGCGACGGAGTTGGAGGCGGTCGTGGAGGTCGCGACCGGCGACGCACTCGGCGACGGGCACGGGTAGGTCGGCGCGCCGGGGGCGATCGCCCCCGGGCGCACGGGCAGGGTCATCCCGGCCTGGGCGGGCACGGCCTGGATCGTCGCGAGCACGTTGCCCGTCCGCGAGCCCGGGTAGTAGTAGGCGCCACGGTCGGCGACCGCGTCACCGCACGAGAGCTGGTAGGACTGCAGGGCGCTGTACGGCGTCGCACCCCCGACCTTCCAGCGCTTCGCCGAGGGTCCGCTGCCCGCGGCGAGGATCAGCTGGATCGACACCGCCGTCGAGTTCGGGTCGGAGGTCTGACCCGGGGCGGCGGTGGAGGGGAAGCCGCCGTCGGCGGCCTGCACCGCCTCGAGCGAGGTGAGGAGCGCACCCCGCTTGGCGAGGACGCCGTACGCCGACAGGCCCTGCGCCGCGAGGGAGCTGCTGTTGGTGTCAGGGCCGGCGAACGTCGTGGGGTTCGCCTTCGCGCAGGGGACGCGGACGTCTGAGCGGTAGGACTCCCACAGGCCGTTGGCGCACTGCTGGTGCTGGAGCCAGGCGACCGGGGCGGACAGCCTGGTGGCGCTCACGCCAGAGGCTTTGAGGGCGGCGAGGGCCAGGCCCTGGCGGAAGGCGCCGTCGTAGGTGGGGTCGGAAGCGCCGAAGAGGCCCGTGTCGGGACCGCTGGTGCGAGCAGTCTTCAGCAGACGGGCGACCAGGTTGTTGACCGGGGCCGACCCACCGAAGGCGCGAGGGTCCTGCCCGGCGGCGCGGGCGGCGAGGACGACGTTGGCCAGGCCCCCGGCGTTGTCGTGGCCGGTGCCGTCACCGAGGTTGCCGACCTGCGACTCGAGGTAGGTGATGGCCAGGTCGCGGGCCTTGCCGCCGACCCCGGCTGCCGTGAGGGCCGAGACGGCGTACGCGGTGTTGCCCGGGTCGGGGGAGCCGAAGGGGGCCAGGTATCCGCCGTTGGCAGTGATCTGGGCGGCGAGCCAGGCCGCGCCGTACCGCGCGGAGGTGGTGTTGCCGAGGGCGGGGGCCGCGGTGGCTGGGGCAACGGTCGTCGTCGAGGCCGGCGCCGCGGCGTGGGCCGGAGCGGTCACCCCGATGGTCAGGAGCAGGGCCGCGGCCGGAAGGGCGGCCAGGGTGGGGCGGACGGTCATCGGGAGCGTGCCTTTCGTGGAAGGACACGCGCCGAGACCCCGGGCACCCGATATACCCGACCGGGCGCTCAAGGCTCCGACCGCAGTCCTCGACGGTCATGACAGGGGAGCCAGTCCCAGTCAGGCATTCCGGCTCGCCCTCGTGACGAGGGCCTACGGTTGCGGGTCAGCGCCGGATTGAGACCGGCTTTCCCTGAAGGAGACGTGCCTTCGGAAGGTATCACGGTCAGCTCACCGCCCCTCCCATGCCGACTTGTTGCGGTGTGCGCCGCGAATCACTCTGCCCCCGATCAGTCTGCCGCCGAACCGAAATGTCCGGCCGTCACCGCAATAGGTAGGTCGAAGAGGGTTCCGGGGGGGAGGGACACATGGGGTGTTGACTGAGGGAATGGGGCAGAAGGGCTAGCCTCGCAAGGTGCCGCCCAGCGACTGGTTCCTCTCCGCGAAGGAGAGGGGCAACCCCCACACCGTCCTTGACTCCCGTCACGCCGACGACCGCGCGTGGACCGAGGGCAACACCGTGCGGCCCCTCGTGCACGGCGTGACGTACTTCACGGAGCTTCACCGGTGCGTGAGCGCGATGGAGCGCGACGACCTGCTGATGTTCGTCGACTGG
>JBBRNQ010000237.1:0-4538 GCA_038230235.1 Actinomycetales bacterium | reverse complement strand
GAGACCGCCCACCTGCTGCGTGCGCTCGCCCAGCAGACGGAGACGACGACGCCGACGCTGCTGCAGGCTGCCGGCACCTCGGTCGCCGACACCATCACCGCGGCCGACAAGGTCCTCGCCAACCTGCCCTCGGTCAGCGGCTCGACCGTCTCGGCGCCTGCCTTCTCTCGGGGGGCGCTCGCGGCCTTCGAGAACGCCCGCTCGCTCATGGCCGCCATGGGTGACAGCTACGTCTCCACCGACCACCTGCTGCTCGCCATCGCCCGCACGGGCGACTTCGGTCTCGACGCCGCCGCCATCGAGAAGGCGATCCCGCAGGTGCGCGGGGGCCGCAAGGTCGACTCCGAGCACCCCGAGGCGTCGTACGAGGCGCTGGAGAAGTACGGCACCGACCTCACCGCCATCGCCCGCGAGGGCAAGCTCGACCCCGTGATCGGTCGTGACGCCGAGATCCGCCGGGTGGTGCAGGTGCTCAGCCGACGCACCAAGAACAACCCCGTGCTCATCGGCGAGCCCGGCGTGGGCAAGACCGCCGTCGTCGAGGGCCTGGCCCAGCGCATCGTGGCCGGCGACGTGCCCGAGAGCCTCAAGGGCAAGCGCCTCATCTCGCTCGACCTCGGCGCGATGGTGGCCGGGGCGAAGTACCGCGGAGAGTTCGAGGAGCGGCTCAAGGCCGTCCTCGCGGAGATCACCGGGGCCGAGGGCGAGGTCATCACCTTCATCGACGAGCTGCACACGGTCGTCGGGGCCGGTGCCACCGGCGAGGGCTCGATGGACGCCGGCAACATGCTCAAGCCGCTGCTGGCCCGCGGTGAGCTGCGCCTGGTCGGCGCGACCACCCTCGAGGAGTACCGCAAGCACATCGAGAAGGACGCCGCGCTCGAGCGCCGCTTCCAGCAGGTCTACGTCGGGGAGCCCAGCGTCGAGGACACGATCGCCATCCTGCGTGGGCTCAAGGAGAAGTACGAGGGCCACCACAAGGTGGCCATCGCCGACGCCGCGCTCGTCGCGGCCGCGGCGCTCTCGGACCGCTACATCCCGGGGCGTCAGCTGCCCGACAAGGCCATCGACCTCGTCGACGAGGCGGCCTCACGGCTCCGTATGGAGATCGACTCGAGTCCCGTCGAGGTCGACGAGCTGCGGCGCGCCGTCGACCGCCTGCGGATGGAGGAGCTGCACCTGCAGAAGGAGACCGACGACGCCTCGCGCGACCGCCTCGACCGGCTGCGCAAGGACCTCGCCGACCGCAGCGAGCAGCTCGCCGCCCTCAACGCCCGCTGGGAGGCCGAGAAGGCCGGGCTCAACCGGGTCGGCGACCTCAAGGCCCAGCTCGACGACCTGCGGATCCTCGCGGAGCGCACCGAGCGCGAAGGCGACCTCGCTGGGGCGTCAGAGCTGCGCTATGGCCGGATCCCGTTGCTGGAGAAAGAGATCGATAAGGCTTCCCGGGACGAGGACGCCCGCGGGGACGACGTCATGGTCAAGGACGAGGTCGGAGCCGACGACATCGCCGACGTCATCTCGGCCTGGACCGGCATCCCCGCCGGCCGACTCCTCGAGGGCGAGACCGAGAAGCTGCTCCACATGGAGCAGCACATCGGCGCCCGCCTCATCGGCCAGCACGACGCGGTCCGCGCCGTGAGCGACGCCGTACGGCGGGCCCGCTCCGGCATCGCCGACCCCGACCGCCCCACCGGGTCGTTCCTCTTCCTCGGGCCGACCGGGGTCGGCAAGACCGAGCTGGCCAAGTCGCTCGCCGACTTCCTCTTCGACGACGAGCGCGCGATGGTGCGCATCGACATGTCGGAGTACTCCGAGCGGCACGCGGTCTCGCGCCTGGTCGGGGCGCCTCCGGGATACGTCGGCTACGACGAGGGCGGTCAGCTGACCGAGGCCGTCCGCCGCCGGCCCTACTCCGTCGTGCTCCTCGACGAGGTCGAGAAGGCCCACCCCGAGACCTTCGACATCCTGCTCCAGGTGCTCGACGACGGGCGGCTCACCGACGGTCAGGGACGCACGGTCGACTTCCGCAACGTCATCCTCGTGATGACCAGCAACCTCGGCAGCCAGTACCTCGTCGACCCCACCCTCGACGACGCGGTGAAGCGCGAGGCCGTGATGGCCGCGGTGCGAGCCGCCTTCAAGCCGGAGTTCCTCAACCGGCTCGACGAGATCGTCGTCTTCGACCCGCTCTCCACCGACGACCTCGCCCACATCGTCGAGCTGCAGGTGCAGGCCCTCGAGACCCGGCTGCGCGACCGTCGGATCACCCTCGAGGTCACGCCCGGCGCCCGCGAGTGGCTCGCCGTCACCGGCTACGACCCGGCGTACGGAGCGCGGCCCCTGCGCCGTCTCGTGCAGAAGGAGATCGGCGACCGGCTGGCCCGCGTCATCCTCTCCGGCGAGGCCCGCGACGGGAGCGTCGTGGTCGTCGACCGCGACGACGTGGCCGACACGCTGGTGCTGCGGACCCCGGCCGTCCGCCTCGACAAGTAGGTCCGTCAGGAGGTTCCCATGGAGGTCCGCGGAAGCAGGCCTCGCGTGCGGGGTGCTAACTTCGGAGGCGGTCGATGACGGGTGACCACGGGTAGGGCGGGCCTGCCGACGCGTCCGATCCATGAGGGGACACCGTGATCCAGCAGGGTGGCGCTCGGCGTCTCAAGGTGGTCATGGCGGGCCGCAGCGACTCGTTCGTGCCGTACCTCGAGGCGGCGCTCGCCCAGCGCGTCGACGTGGTCGGTCACGTGGACGCCGAGCTCTCGCAGGTCCAACGGCTGATCACGGCGCTCGTGACGTTCCGCCCGTCGCGGCGGGCCTGGGTCGAGCGGTTCTTCAAGAGCCAGGTCGCGATCTCCTTCCGCTCGGCCAACGCCCGTCGGGCCCTCGCCCGGGTGGACGAGCCCTACGACGTGATCTTCCAGGCCCATGCCCTCTTCGAGCTCCGCGACCCCCGCGTGGTCCTCTACGTCGACTGCACCCACCGCCAGTCCGCGGAGCAGTGGCCTGACTGGAACCCCCTGCGCGGGTCGGCGCTGGAGCGCTGGTACGCACGGGAGCGGCGCCAGTACCACGGGGCGGCGCACGTGTTCACGTTCTCGCACGAGACGAGGGACGTGCTCGTCGACGACTACGCCGTGGCTGCCGACCGGGTCACGGTGGTCGGTGCTGGACTGAACTTCGACCCGGTGCCCGACCCGCCCCAGCGCCCCCGCCCCAGCGTCGAGTCGCCGACGGTGCTCTTCGTCGGGAACGACTTCGTACGAAAGGGTGGCGAGCGGCTGCTGGAGGCCTTCCGCCTCGTGCGTGGGAACGTCCCGGACGCCCGGCTGCGCATCGTCGGGACGCCGCACCCCATCGCCCCCCAACCCGGGGTCGAGGTCATCGGGCGGGTCGAGTCCCGAGACGAGATGGCCTCCCTCTACGCCGACGCCGACGTCTTCTGTCTTCCCTCGACGTTCGAGCCCTACGGCTTCGTCCTGCTCGAAGCCATGGCCTACCAGCTGCCCTGCGTGGCCACGACCTCCTGCGGGATCCCCGAGATCATCGTCGACGGCGTCACCGGGATCATGGTGCCCCGCGGGCAGCAGGCCGGCGCGAACGACAGCCCCACCCCTGGGGGAGCCCGGTCGGAGCGAGGCGGCGAGGTGTCGGTGTCCGCGCTGGCCGCCGCCCTGACCGACCTGCTGACCGACCCCGAACGCGCCACCCGCATGGGCTCCGCCGGTCGGGCGCGCGTGGTCGAGTCGCTCCGCTGGGTCGACACCGTGGACAGGATGTCTCCGGTGCTCGCCGCCCTCACCGGTGTCGCGGAGACGGTGCCGGAGGAACCACGGACGGGCGAGTGACAGCCGCGATGCCGATCCAGCCGTCACGCCGAAGTAGTCATGACGCCGAGCCAGCCATGGTTCCGAAGCAGCCATGACGCCGGAACAGCCGTGACGCCGGAACAGCCATGACGCCGAGCCAGTCATGACGCCGGAACAGCTCGCGCTGCTGGTGTGGGCAGCGGTCGTACCGGGCATCCCTCCACCCCCCGACGGCCCGCCTCGCCTCGTACCGGCTGACGACGGGCCGGGCTGGCGCTCGCCGGCGGCCCTGCGCCTCGCGCTGGGGCTGGCGCGGACACCGTACGAGGTCGCCAGCGAGGCCGCGGCGCGCCTGCTGGGCCACCCTGACGTCTGGACGGCCGGGGTGCTCGGGGACGGGATGCTCGACCTCGTGCTCACCCCGGCGGCGGCGGGCACGGTGGTCTCCCGCGTGCTGTCCGGAGACGGTGTGGACCGGACTGCTCCGCGACGGCTCGCCACCCCTGCGCTGCCGCGCCCGGGGTGCCGCCGCCGCGACGACCCGGTGTTCTCGCTGATCTGGGCCCACGCCCGGGCCCGCAGCGTGACCACCCTGGCTGCGACGCAGGGGATCGAGCCCGGTCCGGTGGGAGCCCTGCTCACCGATCTCGCGGAGGGTGCCCTCCTCACGGCGCTCGCGGCCTTCCCCGACGACGTCGCCCGGACGGCACCAACCGGCGACACGACGGTGCT
>JBBRNQ010000236.1:0-4547 GCA_038230235.1 Actinomycetales bacterium | reverse complement strand
CGTCGCCGAGACCGGCGAGGACGCCGAGGACACGGGCAACCTCTTCGCCGCCATCGACGCACTGCGCATCCCGGTCGAGTACCTCGCCGAGCTCTTCACCGCCGGTGATGTCGCACCGGTCGACGCGGTCCTCAAGAAGCTCGCCGCGATGCGCTGCTACATGCGTGACATCAACATGGGACGCGATCCCGACGGCGCCATACCGGCAGCCGTCGGCATGACCGAGGAGGACATGTATGACATGTACCGCCTCCTGGCGATCGCGAAGTACGACGAGCGCTACGTGATCCCACCGGCTCACGCCGAGCAGGCGCACTCGCTCGAGGAGCTGTCGACCGAGTGCTCGGTCTCCGACTACGGCGGCGGGCAGCAGGACGTCTTCGGTGAGGGCTCCGGCACCCCGACCCCCATCGCGGTCGAGAACTTCTCGATGCTGCAGGCCCGGCAGTCCTCCGACGCGCTCACCGGGCCGGAGAACAAGGGTCGCCGGGTCAACCTGCTCAACTGGGACGGCAAGGGCTCCCCACCGGGGGTGTTCCCGCCGAAGGGGGCCGACTCGTGAGCCTCGTGAGGTCCCGCCGACCGAAGCCGACCCTGTCGGCGCACCAGCTGACCCTGGTGTGGCAGTCGGTCTCGCTGCTCCTGGACTACCCCGACGAGGCACTGCTCGCCCGGGTCGGGCTGCTGCGGTCGGCCGCAGCCGACGTGCCCCCCGCGATCGGGGACGAGCTGCGCCGCTTCCTCGACCACCTCGAAACCACCCCGCTGCCGCAGCTGCAGGCCGACTACGTCGAGACCTTCGACACCCGCCGACGCTGCAACCTCTTCCTCACGTACTTCGCCCACGGCGACACCCGCAAGCGAGGCATGGCGCTGCTGCGGTTCAAGCAGACCTACCTCAGCGCGGGGTTCGAGCTCGACGACGCCGAGCTGCCCGACCACCTCTGCGTCGTCCTCGAGTTCGCCGCCACCGGCGACCACGTCCTGGGCCGAGACCTCATGCTCGACCACCGCGCCGGGCTCGAGCTGCTGCGGCTCTCGCTGCGAGACAAGGGCTCACCGTGGGCCGGCCTGCTCGACGCGGTCACCGCCACCCTGCCCCCACTCGGCGGCGACGAACGCGACGCCGTCCGCCGACTGGCCGCCGAGGGCCCCCCCGAGGAGGAGGTGGGGCTCGCCCCCTTCGCCGCACCGGCGTTCAGCCCTGCCGCAGCCTCCTCCCCCTCTTCCGCCTCCATCCGCCTGCCGATGCCGTCCTTCCCGGGAGCCCGCGCATGACCGAGTTCCTCTTCGTCGTCGTCCCGTACATCTGCCTGACGACGTTCGTCGTCGGGCACCTGTGGCGCTACCGCTACGACAAGTTCGGCTGGACCACCCGCTCGTCCCAGCTCTACGAGAACCGGCTGCTGCGCATCGGCAGCCCCCTCTTCCACTTCGGCATGCTCGGCGTCGTCGGCGGCCACGTCATCGGCCTCCTCGTCCCCCAGTCGTGGACGGATGCGGTGGGCATCAGCGAGACCGGCTACCACGTCGTGGCCGTCGTCGGCGGCCTCCTCTCGGGCATCGCCACGGTCGTCGGGATGGCGATCCTGATCTACCGCCGGCGCACCACCGGCCCCGTCTTCTCGGCCACCACCGTCATTGACAAGGTCATGTACGCCTTCCTGGCGGTCGTCATCACCCTAGGGATGTGGAACACGATCGCCGGCTCGATCCTCACCATCGGCGGCGAGTACAACTACCGCGAGGGCGTCTCGGTCTGGTTCCGCTCGTTCCTCGCCTTCCACCCCGACGCGTCCCTCATGGCGAACGCCCCCCTGGGGTTCCAGATCCATGCCCTGGTCGCCTTCGGCCTCTTCGCCCTCTGGCCGTTCACCCGCCTCGTGCACGTCTTCAGCGCTCCCGTGGGCTACCTCACCCGCCCCTACATCGTCTACCGCAGCCGCGACGACACCAAGCTCGGCAGCCACCGACGCCGCCGCGGCTGGGACCGGGTCGGCTGAGAGAAGGAGACACCGATGTGCGAGTACTGCGGATGCCAGAGCATCCCCGCGATCCGCGAGCTGACGGTCGAGCACGACGTCGTCGTCAACCAGATCGCGGAGATCACCCGCGGGCTGCGCGACGGGAACACCACCGCGGCGGCCGACGCCTGCCGGCGGATCTCTCGAATCCTGCTACCCCACAACGCTGTCGAGGAGGACGGACTCTTCCCGGCGATGGCGTCCGAGTTCCCCGACCGGGTCGAGAGCCTCCAGCAGGAGCACCGGGCGATCGAGGCTGTCCTCGCCGAGTGCGACGCCGGCACCCCGACGGACCCGCCTGGCCGGGCCGGGTGGTGCGCGCCCTCGACCTGCTGCGTGAACACATCCTCAAGGAGCAGGACGGCGTCTTCCCCGCCGCCTTGAGCGTCCTGGACAACGACGACTGGAACCAGGTCGACGACATCCGAGCCCAAGTCGGCAGCGGTCTCGCGCCGTCAGCCTGACACCCCTGCCTCATCGAACGATCGAGAGAAGGCTCATGACCGAGCACACCAACACCCGACCCCCCGGCTCCGAGGTGGAGCACCTAACGCGCCTCGGCACCGAGCTGCTCGAACAGGCCCGGGCCCACCCGGCCCACCGCGCCGCGCGCACCATCCACTCCGGGTCCGCCCTGCGAGCCACCGTGATCGCGCTCCTGACGGGGTCGGAGCTCGCCGAGCACGACGCACCCCCGGCCGCCACCCTGCAGGTACTGCAGGGCCAAGTGCGTTTGCGTTGGCCCGAGGGCGAGCGGACCCTCGAGCAGGGCGAGGTCACCGACATCCCCCCTGCGCGGCACTCCCTGCTGGCGCTCACCGACGCCGTCGTGCTGCTCACCGTCGCCCTGCACGCGGGACCGGCCTAGCGACACCTCGAGGGCCTGCCTCGCGCAGGCAGAAGTTCAGCCGACGGACAATGCCCATCACCTCAGGAGATCCGACCCGATGACTGCCACCCTGACCCCCGCCCCCGCCTCCCTCAGCCTGCTCTCCCCCAGCTCCGCCGCCGTGATCGCGGCGACCGCCGCCGTCGTCGCCGAGCACGCCGAGCAGATCACCGCGCGCTTCTACCCGCGGATGTTCGCCGACAACCCACCGCTGCTGCGGGTCTTCAACCTCGCCAACCAGGCGACCGGTGAGCAGAGCCGCGCCCTTGCGGCGTCGGTCGTGGCGTACGCCGTCCAGCTCATCGACCCGGCGGCGCCGTCCTTCGCCCACGTCATGACCCGGATCGCCCACAAGCACGTCTCCCTCGGCATCCGCCCCGAGCAGTACACGATCGTGGGCCACCACCTGCTCGCCGCGGTGGGGGAGGTCCTCGGCGACGCGGTCACCCCCGAGATCGCCGCCGCCTGGGACGAGGTCTACTGGCTCTTCGCGACCCAGCTGATCGCCGAAGAGGCCCGGCTGTATGCCGCCGCCGGAGTCGACCCCGCCACCCCGACGCGCCCCTACCGGGTCGTGCGACGCATCGAGGAGACCGACGACGTCGTCTCCCTCGTGCTCGAGCCCGCGGACGGCGCACCTGTCCCGCAGATCGAGCCGGGGCAGTACGTCTCCCTCTTCGTCGACCTGCCCGGGGGCGACCGCCAGCCCCGCCAGTACACCGTCTCCTCGACGGCAGTGGGCACCCGCCTGCAGGTCACGGTCCGCAAGGTCCACGGGGCCGACGGGGCACCGGACGGGCGGGTGTCGTCGTACCTGCACGATCAGGCCATGGTCGGCCAGCTGGTTGACGTCAGCGCCCCGGCGGGCGACCTCGTCGTCCCCTCCTCCGACTCACCACTGCTGCTGGCCACCGCCGGGGCCGGGATCACGACGGTGCTCCCCATCGTCGAGCACATCGCCCGCACCCAACCCCAGCGCCCAGTCATCGTGGCCCACGCCGATCGAACGGCACAGGACCACGCCCTGCGCGAGACCGTCCTCCACGCCGGCCGCCAGATCGACGACTTCACTTCCTACACCTGGTACGAGAGCGTAGAGGCGAACGACCACCGCTCCCGGACCGGCCTCATGGACCTCACCAACGTGATCCTCCCCGAAGGGGTCCACGTCTTCACCTGCGGCCCGCTGCCCTTCATGCGCACAGTGCGCAGCGCACTCATCGCCCGCGGCGTCCCGGCGGAACACATCCGCTACGAGGTCTTCGGGCCCGACCTGTGGGCCGCCCCACCCAACGAGGGGTGAGGCACCGAAGGGTCCGGCTGCGTCGACCCCCGCGGGAGTCGTGGCCCGGCCGATGGCGCGCCAAGTTGCGGGTGACCCTTCCGGGAGAAGTTCCACGGGCCGTCGCCCTCAAGTCAGTCAGGCACGCCTGGGGCGTGCGATCACTGGAGCGACGAGTCTCGGCGTCGCGGCTGATTTGACCGCAGATTGACCGCAAGACGTTCGTAAACGCTCGTGTTGGTCCATCGACCTCCAACGGTATACGTGCAGTTCAGAGCAGGTATCGCGGTCCCACGCGTGGGGCAAAATTGCCCCTGTTCCGCGTTTACACCGCGGCTGTCGTCGGTTCGAT
>JBBRNQ010000235.1:0-4563 GCA_038230235.1 Actinomycetales bacterium | reverse complement strand
CGACGCGGCCGGCCTCACCGACGACAGCCACTTCCTGCTGCGCGAGCCCGACGAGCACAGCGCACCGACCCTCTTCATCCTGCGCCACCTCGACGCCCTGACGACGGCGGGCGCCGAGCTGCTCGACGAGGTGCTGACGGCGTCGCAGGGTGACGCGGGCCGCTTCGTGGCGGCGACGGCCGACGACGGGGTCAACGACGCCCCGCTGCCGTGCGCCATGGTGGTCAGGCACTTCGATCTCAGCGTCACCCTTCCGCCGATCCGCTTCCGTGGCGACGACCTCACCACGCTGGTCGCCCGGATCCTCGCCGAGCTGGCGCCCGACCGCGTCGTGACCCTGCGCCCCGACACCGCTCGTCTGGTGGCTCGCTACAGCTGGCCGCGCAATGTCTCCCAGCTGCGGGAGGCCCTGGTCAGCGCGCTGCGCAGGCGGCCGGTCGGCGAGCTGGAGCCCGGCGACCTCCCGGGCTACTGCCACACGGCCAGCACCCGCACCCTCACCCCGCTCGAGGTCACCGAGCGCGACGCCATCGTGCGGACGCTGGCCCAGGTCGGCGACAACCGGGTCAGCGCCGCGGCCCAGCTCGGCCTCTCGCGCTCGTCGCTCTACCGCAAGCTGGAGAAGTACGGCATCTCGCACAGCTGACCACCAGCGCCGTACCCGGCATCTCGCACGGTTCTCCGGCGCCACCGTCGCCGCGGTCGCGTGAGGTCTGCGCGTCCGCAGACTCCAGCCACCGGGAGGCGGACGCCGGCGCTCAAGCGAGCTCGGCGACCTCGCCCAGGGTGACGACGTAGGTGCGGCCGGTGGTGCGCAGCACCTCGGGCACGTCCGCGCCCACAGCGGCGGTGATGAGCACCTGCTCGCAGTCGACCACCAGCCCGGCCAGCCGCTCGCGCCGCCCGGTGTCGAGCTCGGCGAAGACGTCGTCGAGCACGAGGACGGGGTCCTCACCGAGGTCGACCCGCAACAGCTGGTAGGCCGCGAGCTTCAGTCCCAGGGCGAAGGACCACGACTCGCCGTGGCTGGCGTAGCCCTTGGCCGGGAGCTCGCCGAGGGTGAGCACGATGTCGTCCCGGTGCGGCCCGACGAGCGAGATCCCCCGCTCGATCTCCTGACCGCGCACCTGCGCGAACGCCTCCAGCAGCAGCTCGCGCAGCCTCCCCTGCTCGGGCACCTCGCCGGCGGCGACCGCGTCGGCCGCGTCCTGCGGGAGGCTGGCACGGTAGTGGAGGGTGGCGTTCGACGCACCGGCGCTGACGGCGTCGTACGCGTGGGAGAGGTGGGGGCGAAGGTCGCGCAGGAGGCGCAGGCGTGCGTACAGCAGCTGGGAACCCACCTCGCTGAGGTGACTGTCCCAGACCTCGAGCGTCTGAAGGGCCGACGCCCGGGCCTCGTCCACGGGCTCACCCGGCGCGAGGGTGCGGCTGGGTCGACGCGCACCCCGTCGCAGCACCGGCGCGGCCGACTTCAGCAGGGCGTTGCGTTGCCGCAGGATCTTGTCGTAGTCGGCCCTCACCCCGGCCCACCGCGGCTGCCGTTGCACGAGCAGGTCGTCGACGAAGGAACGACGGCCGGCCGGGTCACCCTTCACCAGCGAGAGGTCCTCCGGTGCGAAGAGGACCGTACGCAGTGAGCCGAGGACGTCGCGGGGGCGGCTGACCGGCGAGCGGTTGAGCTTGGCCCGGTTCGCGCGCCCGGGCGTCAGCTCGAGCTCGACGAGCACCTCGCGGCCGTCCCGGTCGATGAGGCCGCGGATGACCGCCGACGTCGTGCCGAACCGCACGAGGGGCTGGTCGGTGGCGACGCGGTGGCTCGACAGGGTGGCGAGGTAGCCGATCGCCTCGACCAGGTTGGTCTTGCCCTGGCCGTTGAGCCCCACGAGCGTGGTGACACCAGGGCCGAGCGCGAGCTCGGCGGTGGGGTAGCTGCGGAAGTCGCTGACGCTCAGGTGCCGGACGTGCACGGCACGAGGGCCCCCGGGGTGAGGACGTCGTCGACCAGACGGCCCGCGATGCGACGGCCCGTCACGACACGGAGCGTCACGACACGGAACCGGTGCCCGAGGAGGGCCCGGCGGTGGTGACCTTCTTGGCCTTGGACGACGTACGACGCGTGGTGGCCTTCTTCGCGCTCGTGGCCTCGGCCGAGCGGGCGATGTCGCCGTCTCCGGTGACGGCCGCATCCCGCAGCTTCTCGCCCTCGGGCACGGTCATCACCTCGTGGCCACCGAACTGGCCGCGCAGCGCGGCCACCATCTGCATGGTGGGGGAGAACTTCTGGCGTGACGCGAAGCGGGCGAAGAGCGAGGCCGAGATGACCGGCATCGGCACGTCGAGGGCGATGGCCTCCTCGACGGTCCACTTCCCCTCACCCGAGTCGACGGTGTAGTCGGAGACGCCGTCGAGGTGCGGGTTCTCCTCGAGCGCGGCGACCGCGAGGTCGAGCAGCCAGGAGCGGACGACGGTGCCACGGCTCCAGGCCTTGAACGCGCCGGGCACGTCCTTGACGATGTCCTTCTTCTCGAGCAGCTCGTAGCCCTCGGCGTACGCCGCCATGAGGCCGTACTCGATGCCGTTGTGCACCATCTTGGTGTAGTGCCCGGCACCGACCTCGCCGGCGTGCACGAAGCCCTCCTCGCGGGGCCCCTCGGGGCGCAGGGCGTCGAAGATCGGCATCGCCTTGTTGAGCCACCGCTTGTCGCCGCCGACCATGAGGCCGTAGCCGTTCTGCAGGCCCCAGATGCCGCCGGAGACGCCGCAGTCGAGGTAGCCGATGCCCTTGGCCTTCAGCGCCTTGGCGTTCTCGATGTCGTCGGTGAAGCGGGAGTTGCCGCCGTCGATGACGAGGTCCCCCTTCTCGAGCAGGTCACCGAGCTTGGCCACCGTGTCACGCGTGGGGGCGCCAGAGGGCACCATCACCCAGACCACCCGCGGCGCCTCGAGCGCCTTGACCAGGGCCGCCATGGTCTTGACGTCGGCGACGTCGGGGTTGCGGTCGAAGCCGACCACCTCGTGGCCGGCGCGGCGCAGACGCTCGCGCATGTTGCCACCCATCTTGCCGAGACCGATGAGACCGAGCTGCATGAGGGGGACCTTTCGGGCGTACGGGTGGGTGTGGTGGGGGTCAGCTGGCGAAGCGCACGGGCATGAGCACGTAACGGTAGGACTGGTCGGAGTCGGACTCGAGGTCGTGCGGACCGGTCAGCACGGCGGGACGGCTGGGCTGGGTGAACGACAGCCGAGCGTACGGAGTGCCGAGGGCCCCGAGCCCGTCGAGGAGGAACTGCGGGTTGAAGGCGATCTCGATCTCGGGCCCGGTGAGCACGGCCTCGACCGCTTCGGAGGCCTGGGCGTCGTCACCGGTGCCCGCCTCGATCGCGACCTGGCCCTCGGAGAACCGCAGACGCACCGGGGTGTTGCGCTCGGCCACGAGGGCGACGCGCTTGACCGCCTCGACGAGGTCGGAGGTCTTCATCACCGACTCGGTGTCGACCGTCGTGGGGAAGATCGAGGTGACCTTGGGGTACTCACCGTCGAGCAGACGGGTCGTCGCCCGGCGCTGCCCGGCCTGGAAGCCGATCAGCCCGTCGCCGCCGGCCGAGCTGCCTAGGGCCAGCTGCACGGAGCCGCTGGCCCCCAGCGCCTTGGCGGTGTCGGAGAGGGTGCGGGCCGGGATGAGGGCCACGTGCTCGGCCGAGGCCGATGAGGGGTGCCACGTCAGCTCGCGCATCGCGAGGCGGTAGCGGTCGGTGGCGAGCAGCGTCACCTTGTCGCCGTCGATCTCCATCCGCACGCCCGTGAGGATGGGGAGGGTGTCGCCCCGGTCGGCCGCGATGGACACCTGCGTGACGGCCTGGGTGAAGACGTCGCCGTCGATCGTGCCGCTGCCCTCGGGCGACACGGGGAGCGAGGGGTAGTCGTCGCTCGGCATGAGCAGCAGGCTGAAGCGCGAGCTGCCGCACGTGAGCTGGAGCTTGTTGCCCTCGGAGGAGACCTCGATGGGCCGGTTGGGCAGGTTGCGCGAGATGTCGGACAACAGGCGTCCGAGGACGAGGACCTTGCCCCCTGTCGCGACCTCTGCCGGCACGGTGATCCGGGCCGAGACCTCGTAGTCGAACGCGGAGAGCGTCAGGGTGCCCTCCTCCGACGCCTCGAGCAGGACGCCCGCCAGGACGGGGACGGGGGGGCGCGCGGGCAGACCGCGGGCGACCCAGGTCACCGCTTCAGCCAGCACGTCGCGCTCAACCTTGAACTTCACGTCGCTCCTGCCCTGCCTGTGTCGGTGGCGAGGCCCGTGTCGGTGGCCCTGCCTTGCTCGGTGCCGGATGCACCCGTATCCATGCGGACTCGAACCCTAGTGCCCGACGGGGGTCAGGACCAGCATCGGGGGGCCTGTCGCTCTGGGAGAGGTCCTGGTGGGAGAGGTCCAGGCGTGGCGCACGGTCTGGCCCGAGGTGTGGAGAGTCGTGGTCGGGGCGGAAAATGACATCATCTGGGCTCGTCGTGGTCATAGGGGCTGTGGATCCTGGGGACAAGGGTCCTCGTCGCAGGTCAGACCGG
>JBBRNQ010000234.1:0-4584 GCA_038230235.1 Actinomycetales bacterium | reverse complement strand
TCACGGCGTTCGACCGACTCGGGCGCCAGTCAACGGGGATCGAGGGCACCGGCATCGGGCTGACGTTGTCCAGGCGGCTGGTCATCCTGATGGGCGGGCACCTCGAGGTCGAGACTGCGGCCGAGGTGGGCAGCACGATGACCGTGACGCTACCCGGCGCTCCCGACGTCGGCGGCCAACAGGACCTGAGCGAGGCTGTTGCCGCACCAGGTGAGCCCACCCCGTCATCGAGTGTCCTGTACATCGAGGACAACTCGTCCAACGGTGAGCTGTTGGCCCACGTCATCGCGCGGAAACCGCATTGGACCCTCACCCACGCGCTCACCGGCAAGAGCGGTCTCGAACACGCCCGCGCGCATCCACCCACCGCCATCGTGCTCGACCTCCACCTCCTCGACATCGACGGGGCCGACATCCTCCACATCCTCAAGTCGACACCGTCTACCGCCGACATCCCTGTGGCCATGCTCAGCGCCGACGCGAACCCCACCCAGATCACCCGCCTCCTCGCGGCTGGCGCCGACCGCTATCTCACGAAGCCGCTCGAGATCTCCGCACTGTTCGCCTTCCTCGACAGCACTACCGACACCTCCCGACAGGCGCCCACCACGCCAGACGGTGCGTGATGGTCTGAGACTCGGCGCGTCGGCCGGCTCGAACCACCGCTGGCCACCGATAGGGGAGCGGCTCCTGCTCAGCAGAAGCCGGTGCTCGACGCGAGGCCGCCCGTCTGCGGGGTGACCTTGAAGGCACACGCGCTGTAACCGGCCCCGGCGATCTTCGCGAGGATCGTGCGGGTCTGCGCGGAGGTGAGGGCAGGGGTGCGCGAGAGGACGAAGCCGCTGTTGCGGGCAGGGTCTCCGACGAGCGCCCACCGGTAGTCCTTGTCGAGGCCGAAGACCACGTAGTTGGTGCCTGTGTAGATCTGGTGGCCGAAGAGGGCGAAGAACGACACCGACAGGGCGGAGTTCTTCGGCGCGTTGTCGATGCGGGCCTTGCCGAGGACGGTGCTCGTGCCGCCGAGCCAGTCGGTGCACGTGTTGGTGACGCCCAGGGTGCCAGGGGAGTCGAGCACGTAGTTCGCCCTGGCGTCCTTGGCGCACTGCAGCTCGTAGATGGCCGGGACGGCGGCGACCTGGTACCAGTCGCCCAGGTAGCGGATGACCTCGACCCGGGGGACGGGGGTGACGGCGCCGGTGGCGGTAGCGGCGGCACTGGCGTCGGTCGTCGTGGCGTCGGCGCTGCTCGCGCCGACCGCGACGCCGGCGAGCAGGACCGCGGTCGCGATCGCGGTGGCACGTGACGAGATGGACCGCTTGCTCATCGAAGAACTCCCTGTGGCTCGGACCGTGGACCCCGTGGGGGCACAGTCTTACCTACCGCGAGTAACGAGGCAATCGTGGGCTCGCCGCTCGAACGGCTGTCGTGGCGGCCGGGGGCGGGGTGCCTTGCTGACCTGGCCCTGCGCACGGTCCGGTGCCACGATGAGTCGACACCATCAACGAGGGGACGCACCGGTGCGGGTCATGGGAATCATCGCCGACCTCCACGTCGACGACGTCGAGTCGGCCAGGGACTTCTACACGGGCTTCCTCGGTCTCGAGGAGCAGGGCCTGGGTCTCGACTGGGTGACCCGCCTGCGGTCACCGGAGACCGGGGCGGCCGTGCAGCTCGTGAGCCGGGACGCCACCGCTCCCGAGGTGCCGGTGGTGTCGGTCATGGTCGACGACGTCGACGCGGCCTACGAGATCGCCGTACGGCGCGGCTACGAGATCGTCCACCCGCTGGCTGACGAGACCTGGGGGGTGCGACGGTTCTTCGTACGCGCCCCCGATGGCACCGTCCTCAACATCCTTCGGCACCGCGGCTGAGGGACCACCCGCGAGAGTGCAGGGCCCTCGGCTGGTGGCCGCCCGACCCTCGAGCGGCCTCAGGGGTGGTCGACGCCCACGGCCTGCCCGACCTTGCGGAACATCGGCATGCTCGTCCCGAGCGGCTCGGCGTGCGCGTCGACCCCCTCCAGCTCCCACATCGAGCGCACCCGTCGGAGGCTCTGGCCGCCGCAGTCGACGGTCTCGAGGTGGGCCGAGTCGCCTTCCGGCAGAAGGGGTTCCGGTGACGGCTCACCCTGGCCGAGCCCGAGCAGCGCCATCGCGGGCCCCGTGAGCGAGACCCCCAGCCGGGCGCCCTGCCCGGCGGCGAGGGCGTGCAGCACGGCCCCGGCCAGCAGGTAGCCCGCGCTGTGGTCGAGGGCCTGGGCGCGCAGCGCACCGGGGGTGCCGTCGGGCCGCCGCTCGAGGTCGGCGATGCCGCTCGCCGCCTGCACGATGGAGTCGAAGCCGCGGCGGTGCGACCAGGCGCTGGCACCCGGCCACGCCTGGATCACCGCGACCACGAGGTCGGGCCGACGCTCGAGGAGCTCGTTGGCGCCGAGCCCGAAGGTGGCCAGTGATCCGGGGCGGTAGCCCGTGACGACCACGTCGGCCTGGTCGACCAGGGTGCGCACAAGCTTGGCGTTGAGGCGCAGGTCGACCACCGTCGAGTGCTTGCCGGCCGCGGAGTCGAGGTGCTGCATCTCGATCTCGGGCAGCTGGGGCGGGTCGAGCCGGAGCACGTCGAGGCCCATGGCGGCGAGGGTCCTGGTGGCCACCGGTCCGGCGATGACGCGGGTCAGGTCGAGCACGCGCACGGGTCGGTCGGTGTCGCGAGACGCCGGAGGTCCCGGCCGGTAGCTCAGCAGCGGGGCTACCGCCATGCCCGGCACCGCGGCGAACTCCGCCGCCGTGCGCACCTCCACGGCGATCGCCCCGGCGGCGTTGGCCGCACCCTCGATCTCGTTGGCCGTGCGCTCGCGCACGGCAGCGGCGACGTCGTCGCGTGTCGGTGTCCCCCCCAGACCCAGCACCCGGATCAGCCGTTCCCGGTGCCAGGGGTAGTTCGCGTGGGTGCGCACCCACCCGTCCGACGCCTGGAAGAAGCCCGACAGCGGGTCGAACCCCTCGAAGCCGACGCCGTCGAGCGCGACGTACGACGGGCTGCGGTATGAAGCCCCCACCCGCCCGGGGTCGACACTCAGCTCGCGCCCCAGGAAGCGGGACGCCGCGGTCGCACAGAAGGTCACCGCCCCGAGGGCGAGGTCCTCCACGTGCAGGCGGGAGTCGAGAGCCGTCGTACCGTCGCTGACCGGCGCCAGCGCGCCGTCGTCACCGACCGCGGCCTGGGCGAGCGCGGCAACCGCCGCAGCGGAGGAGGAAAGGGGCACCCACCCACCGTACGGCGCTGCCCGGCCACGACACGCACTACGGGAGTCTGCGGCAATATCGGGTGAACGCTAGACAGCCCCATACGCTGCGATCCATGGACCCGATCCGCAACCCCTACGCGCCCGGCGCGGGCCAGCGGCCGCCCGAGCTCGCGGGCCGCGACGCGCAGCTGCGGCAGTTCGACGTCGTGCTCGAGCGAGTGGCGCGGGGCCGGCCCGAGCGCTCGATCGTCAACACCGGGCTGCGGGGGGTGGGCAAGACGGTGCTGCTCAACGCCATGCGCTCGCAGGCCGTCCGGGCCGGGTGGGGCACGGGCAAGCTCGAGGCCCGCCCCGACCAGCGGCTGCGCCGACCGCTCGCCGCCGCCCTGCACGTCGCGGTGCGAGAGCTCGGCCACCCCGATCGCGAGCAGGCCGACGAGGTGCTGGGCACCGTGAAGGCCTTCGCGCTGCGCGAGGCCCCCGCGGCGAAGGTGCGCGAGCGGTGGAGCTCGGGCATCGACGTGCCCGCCACGCTGGGCCGGGCCGACTCGGGTGACATCGAGATCGACCTCGTCGAGCTGCTCACCGACGTCGCGGGGCTGGCTGCCGACCGGGGCAAGGGGGTGGGCGTCTTCGTCGACGAGATGCAGGACCTCGGGCCGGACGACGTCTCGGCGCTGTGTGCCGCCTGCCACGAGATCTCGCAGCAGGGCCTGCCGCTCATCGTCGTCGGCGCCGGGCTGCCGCACCTGCCGGCGGTGCTCAGCGCCAGCAAGTCCTACAGCGAGCGGCTCTTCCGCTACTCCCGCATCGACCGCCTCGACCGCGCAGCGGCCGACCTCGCCCTCGTCGCCCCGGCCGGTGACGAGGACGCGGAGTTCACCCCCGAGGCCCTCGAGGCGATGTATGACGTCACCGCCGGCTACCCCTACTTCGTCCAGGCCTACGGCAAGGTCGCCTGGGACGTGGCCCCCCACTCGCCCATCACCGCCGACGACGTGCGCGTCGCCGCCCCCGAGGCCGAGGCCGAGCTCGCGGTCGGCTTCTTCGGCTCGCGGCTGGAGCGCGCGACCCCCGCCGAGCGGGAGTACCTCCGGGCCATGGCCGACGTCGCCACTCCAGAGGAGGCGGCCACCGGAGTGACGGAACCCGCTGTGCCCGAGGGAGACTCGGTTCCCACCGCCGCCGTCGCCGCCCTGCTCGACCGCAAGCCGCAGTCGCTCTCACCGGCCCGCGACGGCCTGCTCAAGAAGGGCCTCATCTACTCCGGCGAGCGTGGCCGCATCGCCTTCACCGTCCCCCACTTCGGCCGCTACCTGCGCTCGACAGGGGCCTGAGGG
>JBBRNQ010000233.1:0-4586 GCA_038230235.1 Actinomycetales bacterium | reverse complement strand
GTTCGACGAGGCGCAGGGGACCTACCTGGTGGGCAGCCCCGACTACGTGACGATGCCGACCCAGATGTACTCCCTGGTCCTCAACTACCCACCTCAGGTGGCCGCCGTCTTCTCCATCCTGCTGTCCATCCCGTCGGCGCTGCTGCTCCTGCTGGTGCGCAAGCACGTGATGGGCGGCCAGCTCGCCGAAGGGTTCCAGATCCGATGACCGCAACCACTCCCACCAGCCGCGCCGTCCCCGTCCCGGTGGCGCCCGCCACGACGGTCGACGGGCCCGCGGTCGACCAGCCCACTGCGGGCGGGCTCATGCTCCGCAGGCTGCACAAGGTGCTCGGTGGACGGGCCATCGTCGACGAGCTCGACCTCGTCGTCGGCAAGGGTGAGCTGGTCTGCCTGCTCGGGCCCTCCGGCTGCGGCAAGACCACGACCCTGCGGATGGTGGCGGGCTTCCTGCAGCCCGACCAGGGCGCCGTCGTCATCGAGGGACGCGACGTGACCGGTCTGCCGCCGGAGCGGCGCCCGACCGCGATGGTCTTCCAGAACTACGCCCTGTGGCCCCACATGTCGGTCTACGACAACGTCGCGTTCCCGTTGAAGCTGCGCAGGCTGCCGAAGGGTGAGATCCGTCTCCAGGTCGAGGAGGTCCTCGAGCTCGTCGGCCTTACCCACCACGTGCGGTCGAGGCCGGCCCGCATCTCCGGTGGCGAGCAGCAGCGGGTGGCGCTCGCTCGGGCGCTCGTGCAGCGCCCGGAGGTGCTGTTGCTCGACGAGCCGCTGTCCAACCTCGACGCCAAGCTGCGGGTGCGCGTGCGCGAGGACATCCGCGAGATCCAGCAGCGCCTGGGCATCACGACCGTCGTCGTCACGCACGACCAGGATGAGGCCCTGTCGATGTCAGACCGGGTGGCGGTGATGAACGACGGCCGCATCGAGCAGTACGCCGACCCCGCCGAGCTCTACCGCGCGCCGGCCACCACCTTCGTCGGCGGCTTCGTCGGCGCCACCAACACGCTCGTCGGCCACGTCGACGCGGGGGGCTGCGAGCCGGTCGTCGTCCTGACCACGGAGGGTCGCGACCTGCGGGTGCCGGTGGCGTCGACGAACCTCGCGGCGGGAGTCTCCAGTGCCTCGGACGACACGGTCACGGTGCGGCCCGAGGACGTCGTGGTGACCGGTCTCGCTGCGCCAGAGGGGGTTTCGGCCGATGTCGTGCGGGTGATCCCCCGTGGGCACTTCACCGAGGTCGTCCTGCTCCTCGCCGGTGCGAGCGTGCGCGCGTACGTCGACGCCGACGCGGCGGCCCAGGCCCAGCCGGGGGCGCAGGTCGCCGTACGCCTGAGACGGGCGCTGGTCTACCGCGAGGGGCGGCTGCTGTGACCGCCCACCAGCAGGTGGGGGGTGGGCGAGCGCTCGCCGTCGCGCACAGGGGTGACCCGGTGACGTATCGCGAGAACACACTTCCCGCGATACGACGTGCCGTCGAGGCGGGAGCCGACCTCATCGAGATCGACGTCAAGACGACCGCCGACGGGGTCAGCGTGGTGCTCCACGACGACAGTCTTGCGCGTCTGTGGGGGGTCGACCGCGACATCCGCGAGCTCACGGTGGCTGAGGTGGAGGCGGTCGGCGACTCACCCGGTGGCGGGCCGCACCGGATCCCCCGGCTCGAGCAAGTGCTGCGGGCGGTATCCGGCACGGGCGTCGGGCTGCTCGTCGATATGGATTCTCAGGAATGGGTAGGTGCCGCCCTCTCGACGGTCGCGCGGGCCCTGGCTGCGGGAGAGGTGTGGCCGACCCAGGTCGTCTGGTGCGGGCAGGTCGACGCGTTGCGGGCCGTCCGTGCGGCCGACGCCACCGCGCGGATCTTCCTGTCGTGGGGGGAGGAGCTGCGTGACGGGCTGCCCCCCGACGGACTCGTGCAGGAGCTGCGTCCGGAGGCCTTCAACCCGCACTGGATGGGGGTGGTCGAGCCGGTGCGGGCCTGGGCCCGGGAGCGGGGTCTGGCGCTCTGCTGCTGGACGGTCGACGACCGCGAGCTGATGACCCGGGTGCTCCGGGAGGGGGCCGACGCCGTCATCAGCAACCAGGTCGACCTCGTCGTGCAGGAGGTCGATCGCTGGAACGCTACGGTGGCTCGATGAGCGCACAGGCGGCTGCGGCGGCATACGGCATCGACCTCGGGTGGGCGCTGGAGGTGGCGGTGGAGTGCGCCGACATCGCCGCGGGGGTGCTGCGCGACGTGCCGCAGGGGCGGGTGCGCACGAAGGCGCACGCCGCCGACGTCGTCACCGACGTCGACGTGGCGACCGAGGAGGCGGTCCGGGCGCGGTTGGCCCAGGCCTTCCCCAACCACGTCGTCGTCGGGGAGGAGCTCGGCGGGACGCCCGACCTCGAGCAGGGCGAGCCCACCTGGTGGTGCGACCCCGTCGACGGCACGACCAACCTCGCCTCCGGCCTGCCATGGACCTCGTTCTCGCTGGCCCTGTCGGTCGGCCGGGTGCCGCTCGTCGGCGTCGTGGGTGACCCGTGGCGCAAGGAGGTGCTCACGGCCAGCGCGGGCGGCGGGGCCCACCTGCGCCGGGCAGACGGGAGCGTCGTGACCGTGGAGGCGTCGTCAACCACGACCCTGGCCGGTCAGGTGGTGCTCAGCGAGTGGGCGTCGTACCTGCCGTGGCCGGGGATGCTCGAGCTGCTCGACGCCCTGGCGGGGCAGTTCTGCACGAGCCGCGTGATGGGGTCGGGCACCCTGACGGTCGCCTCCGTGGGGGCCGGCCGCGCTGCTGGAGCGGTGATCGGCGAGTTCCACCCCGAGGACCACCTCGCGGCGCTGCTGATCTCGGCGGAGGCGGGCGCCATCGTGCGTGACGCCCTCGGGCACGAGACGAGGTGGCCGGGCCCGGGTCCGTTCACCACCGCCGCCCCCGGCGTGGACGCGGTCCTGGCCGCCCTCCTGCGCCCCTGACCCCCCCGGACCCCTCCCGTGAAGACGCACCCCCCACAGACCCCTTGTTGCCCCCGATGTGCCCGAAATCCGTGACGCACCGGCGGTTTCGGGCAGGTCGGGAGCAACAAGGGGTCGTGGCGGGGGCGGTGGAAGGGGCCGGTGGAGGGCGGGGCGGTGGAGGGCGGGGCGTCAGGCGAACTGCGTCAGTGAGAGCACGTTGCCGTCGGGGTCGGTGAACCAGGCAATCCGGTCGCCGTTCGGGGTGCTCCACACCCCGTGCGAGTCCTGCTCCAGGCCGTCGTAGCGGGTGCAGGTCACACCGTGGAGGGCCAGCTGGGTGACGGCGTCGTCGATGTCGTCGACCCGCCAGCCCAGGACGGTGTATCCCGGGTGCGCGACCTCTCCTACGGCGGTGATCCGGAGCATGGTGCCGTGGGCGTCGAAGACGCAGGCGTACGTGTTCTCCTCGACGAGGCGTAGCCCCAGGACGCCCGCGTAGAACGGGCGCGCCCGCCCCAGGTCGGTCGTGGAGGCGAAGGCGATCAGGTGGCCCGTCTGCAGCATGGTGATCCCCAGGTCGGTGAGCTCCCTACCGCACGAGCATCTCAGGTCAGCTCAGGTCGGGTCGAGGGTCGAGGGCGACGGGAGCTGCGTCCCCGCCGACGGAGGGGCCGTCGGCGTCGTAGGCCTCGAGCAGCCGGTCGGCGGCCACGGTGGCCGGCAGCTCGCCGGCGAGGACGGCACGTCGTACGTCGTCCTGCACCGCCCGGACCCCGGGGGAGTGGCGCAGGCGCTGGTCGAGCTCGTCGCGCACGAGGGCCCAGGTGAAGTCGAGCTGCTGGGCGGCGCGCTTGGCCGCCAGGCCCTCCGCCCCCAGGTGGTCGCGGTGCTCATGCACCTGTCGCCACAGGTCGTCGACGCCGACGTCCTCGAGGGCGGAGCAGGTGACGACGGCCGGCGCCCACTCGCTGTGGCCGCGGACGAGCCGGAGCGCCGAGGCGAGCTCGCGCGCAGCCGACCGGGCGGCGAGCTGCTGGTCGCCGTCGGCCTTGTTGACCGCGACGACGTCGGCGATCTCGAGGATGCCCTTCTTGATGCCCTGCAGCTGGTCGCCGGTGCGGGCCAGGGTGAGGTAGAGGAAGGTGTCGACCATGCCGGCGACGGTGACCTCGGACTGCCCGACCCCTACGGTCTCGACGAGGATCACGTCGTACCCCGCCGCCTCGAGCACGGTCATCGCCTGCACGGTCGAGCGCGCGACCCCGCCGAGCGTGCCGGCCGTCGGGGAGGGGCGGATGAAGGCCCGGGGGTCGGCCGCGAGTCGGGCCATGCGGGTCTTGTCGCCGAGCACGGAGCCCCCGGTGCGCACCGAGGACGGATCGACCGCGAGCACGCCGACGCGGTGTCCCTCGCCCGTGAGCCGGGTGCCCAGCGCCTCGATGAAGGTCGACTTGCCGACCCCGGGCACCCCCGAGATCCCCACCCGCACCGCCATCGGGTGCGCGTCCGCGCTCGGTGGGGCGGTCGACTCGGAGTCGGTGAGGTTGGCTGCGTCACTGGTGGCGGTTGACTCGGAGTCGGTGAGGTTGGCTGCTGTTAGAACATCAGTCGAGCGCACCGACTCTGAGTCGACCTCTCCCCG
>JBBRNQ010000232.1:0-4622 GCA_038230235.1 Actinomycetales bacterium | reverse complement strand
GACGATCTCGGTGTTGCCGATGTGCGACCAGACGGCGGTGACGGCGTCCCAGGTCGTGGTGCGGGTGTCCTGCAGGGCCCGGTTGATGGCGCTCTCGGACTGGAGGCTGCCGAGCGGGCCCACGATGACCTCGCCGATCCCGAGGATGACGAGGAACAGCGCGACCGCCGGGGCGAGCAGACGCAGGAGCACGTCGCGCACAACAAGCTTCGCAGGGGGTGGGACGAGGCCGTCCCACCGGTGCACGAAGGGGTGGCCCCCTGCAGGCCGGGTGGACCTGGTGCCGTCGATCAGGGTCATCTCTGGTTCTCCGCTTCTGTCTCGTGTTCTGTCTCGTGTTCTGTCTCGTGTTCTGGCTCGTGTTCTGGCTCGTGTTCTGGCTCGGGTTCTGTGTCGTGGCGACGGCGGCTGGTGCCGCGGTAGCCCCGTATTCCTTGGTACATCCGGTATGACGACAGGACCAGCCCGCTGCCCACGAGGACGCCGGCGACCGTGTCGGAGGGGAAGTGCACGCCGAGATAGACCCGGTCGAGCATCGTGAGGACGACGACCGCCACCGCCACACCGAGGACGGCCACCCGTGACGCCGTGGAGCGCAGGAACGGCCAGAGGAGGATCGTCACGGCGGTGCAGGCGGCGGCGGCGTTGGCGACGTGGCCGCTCGGGAAGCTGTAGCCCGGAGCCGACGACACCGGGTCGTCGACCGCCGGCCGCACCCGCTGCACCACGTACTTCAGGTCGAGCGCGATGTTCCAGGCCACCATCATCGTGGCGAACGCCCAGATGGCGCGCGAGCGCAGACCCCCTCGCCACCACACGACGAGGCAGACCGCAGTGGCGACGACGTAGACGTTCACCGGCTGGAGGGCTGCCTCCCACCCCTTGAGGGCCGAGAGCAGCGCCGGGTGGTCACGGGTGACGACCGTGGCCGCGGTGATCACGCGCTGGTCGAGCTCGGCGAGCCCGCTGACCTTGCCGCGGACGACGAGCGCCAGCACCGTCACCGGTACGGCGAACCCCACGGCGGCGAGCAGACCCGGCACCACCGCCGCCCAGCGTCCGCGCGGGGCGCCAGCCGGTGCGGCAGGGGCGGCTCCGCCGGGCGGCTGGGCGTCGCGAGGTGGGCGGACTGCGGCCATCGGGGCAACGTACCCGCACCGAGCCCTCTTTATACCCCCCCATCGTCCCCCCGTCATGCCCCCTCCATCCCTGCCGACGACGCGAGGGCGCAGCGTGGGCCTACTGACCGGCGCCGGCGCTCACGACCCGACTCTCCTGGGCCTCACCCTCCTGAGCCTCACCCTCCTGGGCCCGTCCCTGTTGGGGCTCACCCTCCGGGGCCGGCACCCGCACGATCAGGGCACCGGGCAGGATGCGGGTCGCCAGACCGTAGTGCTTGCCCATCGGGTCACCGTCGACCTGGGTCTGGATCTCTTCCTCGGTCACCACGCTGATGCTGGAGCCGGCCAGGGGAACCAGTCGCTTGTGGCCGCGACGGTGTCGCGAGCCGAGGTCGGCGGCGATGGCGAGCCACCCGGCCGGTCCTGTCGGCGACATGATCACCCCGTCGAGACGGCCGTCGTCGACCTGCGCGTTCGGGAGCACCTCGAGGTTGCCCTGCAGCTTGCCGCAGTTGCCGATGAGCACCGTCTTGGCGTGCTGCACCCGGGGCTGGCTGGTGCCCCCGGAGACCCGCACCCGGAAACCGCGGCGCCAGACCTTGCCCAGGCCGGCGATGACGTAGGCGGGCCAGCCGATCACGCCCTTGACCTTCTCGCTGGTCTCCGCCATGACCTCGGCGTCGACCCCGATCCCGGCCATGATGAGGAAGACCTCCTCGTCCTCGTGGCGCGGGCTGTCGTCGTCCTCGTCACCCAGCAGGGCGTCCTGAGAAGGCGAGTCGGGCAGCAAACGCACCAGGCCGACGTCGATGCGGCGGTCGGTGCCCGTGAGCACGATGCGGAGGGCGTCGACGATGCTGTCGACCGGGAGCTCGAGGTTGCGCGCCAGGAGGTTGCCCGTCCCGCCGGGCAGCAGCCCGATCGGGGTGTCGGTGCCGACGAGGCTCGTCGCCACCGCCCGCACGGTCCCGTCGCCGCCGAGGGGGCATACGATGTCGACGCCCGCCTCGAGCGCCTCCTTCGCCTGACCGACGCCCGGATCCTCCGCGGTCGTCTCGAGCACGAGCGGCTCAGCCCAGCCCTCCTCCGCGCAGACCTCGGCGAGGTCGCCGGTGATCTTCTCGAGGTCGGAGAACTTGGTGGGGTTGACGATGACGGCGATCCGTCGCCGGTGACCCGAGTCCCCCGACTCGGATGGCGGGGGGCTGGGGGTGTCAGGCATGGCGACGACCCTATCGGCGTGACGAGCCCCGCCTCACGCGATCGTTCCCACCCACCCGATCGGACCCCCCCGACCTCAGACCCCCGACCTCAAGCCGGTGTTGCGTTCGGCATCAAGGTGCGATCCCGTGGGTGAAGATCATGCACCCTCCGCTTGGCCAACGGCGGATTCGCTGTGGTCCGTCTGTGCCGAGAGTGGGGCACTCGACGTTGGTCCCTCAGGCGCCGGGGTTGATCCTCGGTGGATGGAGTCTGTGGCCAGGTCTGTGGCGAAGAGGCCGCGCGCCTGGGCACAAGATGCCGGCGAGTGCTGCCGGGTCTGACACGTGTCTACCTGCGCGGGTTGCAGCGCCCGAACTCTCGATCGTGGCCACAGCGGCAGCACCCACGCCACCATTCCCCTTCGCGCTCCACGCTGCCAGCCCTGGTCGTGTCGTCACCGACAGCGGCCACGGCGACCCCGACCTGATTGCCCACTTGGCGTCACCCGGGCGGCCGGTCTCACGCTGACGGGCCCAGCGCCCACGGAAGTCATCGGGCCCATCGGCCGGCGTCTGCCATCGACAGGATCATGGTCTCGGCGACGGATCGACCGCTGCTCATGTGACCGGGTGCGTGCGCTTCTGCACCACGCCCACGCACCAAATCCACGCGCAACTGCGGCGCCCGGCGGTCGTCGGCGCGGACTACGACCGGGAACACGACAGCGCCCACAGGCGGCGGATAGACGCAGGTGGCGACCGCCCGCCAACCACCGAGAGGCAGCTACGTGGTCACACGCAGCCACACGGCTGAGCGTCCTGTGCCCTGCGGCTTGAGGAGTCCTTCGTCCTTCAGCTCATTGAGGACGAGCCGGATGGTGGGATCGCTGATTCCGGGTAGCGCGGCTCTGATGTCGGAGATCGCAAAGACAGGCGCCCCATGCCTCAGGACGTGCTCACGGACGCGTTCCGATTTCGTCCCTCCAGACCTATCGGCGGCGACACTGATCGCGAGTCGGGTGTAGCCGCGAGCGAGGAGTGTGCTGAAGTACGCGAGCCAGGGCCAGGGGTCGTTGGCGTGGTCGTTCCAGTCGTGGGTTGAGTCAAGCAACGCCTGGTAGTAGTCGTCGGCGGATTCGGCGATGAGCTGTTCGAGCGACACGAAGCGGCCTACCCCATACCCGGCTTCGGCGAGAAGGGCGTTCGTCAGCGCGCGCGCTACCCGACCATTGCCGTCGTCGAACGGGTGGATGATGAGCAGATCCAAGACGAACATGCCGACGAGGAGCACGGGATGGTGTTGGTTTGCCTTGACGGCATCGGCGTAGCGGTCGATGAGGTCAGCAACGTAGTCCTGGGTGCGAGCGGCAGGGACGGGCTTGAACCGGACGGTCTGGACCCCGTCGGGAGACCGGTCGACGACAAGGTTGTCGCTCTGCTTGAAGGTCCCACCGCTGGCTCGGGTGTCCGCGAAAAGCAGCCGGTGGAGGTGAAGGAGCAGGCCGACGTTCAGGGGGCGCCAGTCCTCGGCGAAGAGGTAGTCGAGGGCAGCGCGGTAGCCGGCGAGTTCTTGTTCGCTGCGGGTGCGCAGCTCGATCGGCTTGTTGGCGATGATGGCGGCCGCCCGGCTGCGGTTCCTGACGACGACGCCCTCAAGGGCAGACGACGCAGTGATGCTCGCGACCCGAGCGCGGTGGGCCAGCTCCGTCAGGAGGTCGGGCACCTGGTGGAGGTACAGCCCCTCGCTGCCTTGGCCGCGGTCGACGTCGCGCAACGTCATGACCAAGGGCGCCGGGACAGCGCCGAGGACTCGGTCCAGGTCGGCGAACGAGTGCATCAGAGCCCCTCACAGACGGTCTAAACTACCTAATGCGGCGATCGCTTATGCAGTTTAGACCCTTCATGAGGGTCTCGTAGTACCTCTCGAACCGGCGTGCCAAGCCGCTGTCCACCTCGGCTGGCTCGGTGTGCTCACCGGGCGGTCGACTGGCGGCGGTAAGACGCTCGTAGGTCAAGATGCGCTCCCGAAAGCGGAAGGGCATGGTGCTTCCGTCGAGCCGGCCTGGCGGAGGTCACGGGCTCGTCGGGCCACCCAGCCGCTGGGTCGCCAGCGGTAAGGGTTGACTCTGAGTCGCTGGGGTTGGCTGCCCTTCCGGCGGAGGTTGACTCAGAGCCCTTGAGGTTGGCTGCTGTTAGAGCATCAGCCGAGCGCAGCGACTCTGATTCAACCTCCCCCAGAGACGCAGCCAACCCCAGCGACTCAGAGTCGACCTCCCCGGGTCGGGTCTCCCCCAGTAGG
>JBBRNQ010000231.1:0-4626 GCA_038230235.1 Actinomycetales bacterium | reverse complement strand
GGGCCGACGACGAGCGCTTCGCCCGTCTGGCCGCGTGGTGGCACGACGCGGTCTACGACCCGGCGGCGGGTGACAACGAGGAGCGCAGCGCCCAGCTGGCCCTCGCTGCCCTCACCCGCCTGGGCCTGCGGCCCGACGCCGTCGCGACCGTGGTCGCCCTCGTGCGGATGACTGCCGACCACGTAGCGACGGACCCCCCACCCCTCACCCGCGCCCTGCACGACGCCGACCTGTGGATCCTCGCCGCCCCCCCGACGCGCTACGCCGCCTACGCGGCCCAGGTGCGCGAGGAGTACGCCGCTGTCCCCGACGACGCCTTCGCCGCCGGCAGAGCGGCGATCCTCACCGACCTCGTCTCCCGCGACCGGCTCTACCTCACCGACCACGCCCACCGGGGGTGGACCGAGCGCGCGCGCAGCAACGTGCGGGCAGAGATGACCCGGCTCGGCCCGGGCCGCCCGTAGGCGGGAGGAAGGAGCACCGCCCGCTCGTGCCCACAAGCGTCGTCGGGTGCTCGGAGCCGGCACCGGTCACCACGCACCGAGGGCGTCCATCTCAGCTGCCAGCTCACGGGAAGCGACGTCGTCGGGGGTTGTCGCGCAGCGACTATGCCTTGGCTCGAAGGCGGGCCCGGCGGCGCGCACGGTCAGCCCCGAGGATCGCTGTCCTGGGCACTTCCGAACGCGACCGCCCATGGAGGGTCAGCCGCTCCAGGGCGCGCTCGACCTCGGGGTCAGTGCGGATCGTCAGCGACGTCATAAGCCAAACCGTAACCCCCAGTGCACTGGCGCGAGACGGTGCACTTTGAGGCGCCCCATTCCCTCCCGGGGTGCCTCAAAGGTCGGTCGGTAGGGCTGTGACCTGCGTCTTCGTGAGGGTGTGGTCGGCGTGGCATGTGGGACGGGTGTGGCCCAAGGGGCTGAGATGGAAGTTCTCAGGGGCAGTTCGAACCCTCCATCAAACCCGGTTCTTGACACTGTGCGGCCACGAGATCGTCATCGACAATCATCATCTCGAGGGTCATGGACAGGTCGGGAAACTGCTCAAGCAGCCACGTGCACGGGCCCTCGCATGGCCCTGGGTCCATTCACCGCACCGGGACTGTCGCTCGAGAACGGTGCCGGGGCGTGTTCCGTGAACTCCACGGCCATCAGTTCGTCGGCCAGATCAAGCCTGTGCTCGTTCCACATCTCCTCGAAATGGCGGCGCACCAACTCCTTGCCGATCTCCACGACGGACCCCTTCGGATGCGGGCGCCGACGAAGGGCGGCGCCGTCCCGTTCATTCTGCGCCTACACGCAACTGAGCTTGGCGAGCGTGGACGCACGCTGACGATTACGATCTTCCTCAACCCTCGAGACCGGGGTCGCGCGCCGCGATGTCACCTTCGATCATCCTCGGGCCTGCCCCCGACCGGCACGTCGACCTGGACACCAGGGACGAGGTCGGCCAGATGGCCTCCGCCCACAACCGTGCCCTGGTCCGCCTGAGGGACTCGACCGGCGCGATGGGCGCCAGCACCGTCGGTCTGTCGTCTGCGTCGGCGGAGATGTCCTCGGTGTCGGCCCAGATGAAGAGGTCGGCCGAGTAGTCGTCGTTGCAGGCGCAGTCGCTGTCGTCCACCGCGGAGGAGGTGTCGGTCAACCTGCAGTCCGTGGCGGCCGGGGCCGGGCAGATGAGCACCTCCATCCGCGAGATCGCCAGGAACGCCGCCGACGCCGACGGAGTGGCGGCCCGAGGCGTCAGTGGTGGGGGTCGCCTTTCGCGTCAGACGGGGGAGGGCCGTCCCGGCCACCCCTTCGGACCACACGCCGGTCGGGTCAGTGGTTGAGGGCGACCACGGGCACGGGGGACAGGCGGTCGACGACGGTGCCGTCTCCGACCTCTCCGAAGCGGTTGTAGCCCCAGCAGAAGGCCCGCCCCCACCGGTTGACCGCACACGAGTCATCAACCCCTGCGGACACGGTGGCGACCCCCGGCAGGGCAACCGCGACCGGGGAGGTCGGGCTGTCCGCGATCCCGTTCCCCAGCGCGCCGTGATCGCCGTATCCCCAACACCAGGCCATCCCGGCGCCGGCGGCGCAGGTATGAAACCCTCCGACACTGATACCCGTGACTCTCGTGGTCAGCCCCGTGACGGGGGTCGGGACGCGCCGGCCGATGTAGTCGCCGGTTCCGAGCTGTCCGTAGATGTTGTCCCCCCAGCACCAGGCCCGCCCCGAGCTGCTGATCGCGCAGGTGGATAGTCCGCCCGCCGACACGGAGGTGATTCCGGGGCCGATCTTGGCCACCACGGTCGGGGTGGTTCGGCGCGTGTGCGTGCCGTCCCCGAGCTGACCGGAGAGGTTGAGGCCCCAGCACTCGACCCCGACCGTGGTGAGCGCGCAGGCGTGCAGGCCGAACATGCTGACGGTGACCTGGCGCACCCCGGAGGTAAGGCCCACCACATCCACCGGCGTCAGCCTGGTCTTGGTGGTCCCGTCGCCGAGCTCGCCCGCTCCGTTGTACCCCCAGCACTTGACCGCGCCCCCCGTGGTCAAGGCGCAGGTGGAGATCGACCCGGCGGTGACCGAGGCGACCCCTGAGGACAGCCCGACCACGTCCACCGGGGTGGCCCGGTCCGTGGTGGTCCCGTCGCCTAGCTGACCCGCAACGTTGCCGCCCCAGCACTTGACGCCTCCCCGCGTCGTGACCACGCAGGTGTGGTTGTCACCGGCGGAGACCATCGCCACCCCGGACGTCAGCCCGACGACGTCCACGGCCCAGAGGCGCCGAAGATGGCCGCCACCGTCACCGACCTGACCGCTCTGGTCGTAACCCCAGCACTTCACCCCTCCCGCAGTCGTCAACACGCACGAGTGGTAAGCACCCGCGCTGACGGCGGCTGCGGTTTCTGCCCCGGCCAGCGCGTCGCCCCCGAGCGGCTGCGGGCGCTCCGTCCCCGTCCCCGTCCCCGTCGACGGCGAGGTGGCTGGTACGACGGACGGTGGCGCTGCGCCCGCGGGCGGCCCAGCGGCCGCCACAGCCAGGAGTGCCACCCCGATGACCGACATGCCACGCACGATCCGGCCGAACCCCGACGCCCTGATGATCATGGAGCGGACCATAGCCCTCCGAGCCGATGGTCGATAGCCCCTCAACCGCGAGACTCACACAGGAGCACTCCGACGATGCCATCACGCAGGTGGCATCACGACGTGACAGGCGGTGCTCAGGGCGGGGCCGCGGTCGCTCCCCACCCATCCCAGCGGGCCGCCGACCTCGATCAGATCTCGCGTTCCTCGCGGGTCATCACGCCCAGGATAAGCTCGGCCCACCGCGGGGCCAGAGCCTGCTCGAGGGAGCAGCCGAGCTCGGTGACGCTCGGTGACGCTCGGTGACGCTCGGTGACGCTCGGTGACGCTCGGTGACGCTCGGTGACGCTCGGTGACGCTCGGTGACGCTCGGTGACGCGGTAAAGGACCTCGGGCGGGGACGTGTCCTCGACGTGACGCGGTCACGAGCCGGTCGCTTTCCTGTGCCCGCAGGGTGCGGGCCGGCATCTTGGCCGAGATTCCATGCAGGTCACGCTTGAGCGGCGACGCGAAGCTCTCCGTCGGTGCGGAGGCTGGCACCCACCCGTCAAAAGCGCCAAAACGGATCACCTGTGTTGCAACCCGTGTCGCTTCACCCCCCTGCTCGTTGACCACTCATAGTGACCGCTATCCGTGTTGGCAATGGTCGACGATGCTGAGGCGGCTGGAGAGTCAAGCGGAGCCGGATGGACCCCGACCTGAGCCTGGACCGCCCCCGGGGGATGGTCCTCACCCTCGTCGCCGCCGCGGTCATCTTCCGGTGACGTCACCCAGACGGGGCATGTCGCTGTCGAACGAGCCGGTGGCCCAGTCGGCCCATGGCACGTCGTACGTGATGCCGCCGCAGGACAGCGGGGGACAGGTGCAGAGCGGCGGTGGGGGCGGGAGCCGGGCCAGGATCTCGGAAGGCAGGCGCAGCTCCTCCTCGCCGTCCATTCCGATGCTCGCTGGCGTCCCGGCCAGCCCGCACCGCTGGACCGCCCGAGCGGGCACGCGGCCATCTCCTCCTCGGTCAACGGCTCGACCGGGTCGTCGAAGAGCGCGGGGTCGATGAACGGGGTGTCGGCAGGCTCGCGGGCCGCGTCACCGCTGGCGAACCAGCCGCCGACAACGGGCCAGCCCGGCGCAACCTGCCAGATCGAAGGGCGTTGCTGCGCGTTCGCTGACCACGACATCGACTACTCCGCTGCCCGCCTCGTGGGCAGCACCCGCTCCAGCAGAGGCCACCAGAACTCCGCCGCGCAGCGCGCCTCGAGCACGTCACGTCCGACCCAGACGGCCGCGTCGACATCGGGGGCAACCGGCGCCAGCGGGAGCGAGGAGAGCGTCACGGCATACAGCTGGAGGTATGAAGCGCCGGCCCCCCACCGGCCGTCCCGCCCCCGGTCGTCGGGGCGGACGGTGAACCGCTCCCAGCCGACCGGGCGCAGGAGCGTCGGGGAGACGACGAGCCCGGTCTCCTCGGTGAGCTCGCGCACGGCAGCGTCGACCGGCTGCTCGCCGCCCTCGACGCCGCCACCGGGTGGGCCCCAGGCGCTGCGGCCGGGGGTGT
>JBBRNQ010000230.1:0-4627 GCA_038230235.1 Actinomycetales bacterium | reverse complement strand
CCTTCCGCACCTGACAACCAGCCGACGAGGCCGTGGACGGACCAGGACTGGAATGACACCTGCGCCTCCGGGGGGTGTGGAGCAGTCCCTGGCCTGCCCCCGTTCGTCCCCGGGGGCGGACTCTCGTTGGGTGGAGGCTGAGCGCTGAGGCGTGGGGTCCCGCAGCCTCGGCAGGACCACGACCTACATGCCTTGATTGTCGGTTTGTGGTGGGGCATCATGCTGTGGGGTGTCCCGCCCGCCTGGCCGGTGCCGGCAGGGGAACTCGCGGTCGACCGTCGGGAGGTCACGTGGCTCACACGGTCATGGTGAGCGTCCTCGGCGCACTCAGGGTCACTGTCGGTGACCAGGAGATCGATCTCGGCGGTCACCGACAGCAGACCGCGCTCGCGACCCTGCTCCTTCACCAGCGGCACCTGCCGCCGGCGGTGATGGCCGACCTCGTCTGGGACGGGGCGCCACCTCAGACCGCGTCGGGCACGCTCTACGCGTACGTCGCCAGGCTCCGACGGGTGCTGGCCCCCACTGGCCTCGTCATCGTCGGGGATCGCTCGGGCTACCACCTCGACGTCCCTGACGAGTGCGTCGACCTGCGGGTGTTCGAGGCTGCGCTGACCGAAGCCCGGGACCTGCGGCTGCCGGAGGAGGCATCGAGCGTCGTGGCCATCCTCGGACCCCTCCTCGAGCGCTGGTCGGGTCCGCTGATGGACGGGTCGTCGTCCGGGCCCGCCTGGCTCGACGGCGCTCGGAGCCGAGTCCACGCCCAGAAGATCCAGGCCGTCGCCCTGCTGGCCGAGGCCGAGCTGGCGCTGGGCGTGCCCGACCGGGCCGTGGCACGCCTGTCCGAGGTGGTGGAGGAGGAGCCGCTGCAGGAGCAGCTGGTGGCGCACCTCATGCTCGGCCTGCACCGCCTCGGGCGTCAGGCCGACGCCCTGAACGCCTACTCCTCGTGCCAACGCGCCCTGAGGGACGAGCTCGGCGTGGTGCCGGGGACGGTGCTGCGTGACACGCACCAACGGGTCCTGCGCAACGACCCCGGCCTGTCCTGGACCCCGGCACCGCTCGTGCTGGCCCGTGCGCACCTGCCTCCCCGGGACGTCCGCTTTCACGGACGCTCGGCCGAGCTGGTCGAGCTCGGCGCCTTGCTCAACACGGGGCGCCGCGTGGTCTGCACCGGCCTCGGAGGCATCGGCAAGACCGCGCTCGTGGTCGAGTTCGCGCACCGGCACCACGGCCCCGTGCTGTGGATCCCGTGCGAGAGCGAAGCCGCCCTGGCGACCCAGCTGCGCAGCCTCGCGGTCCAGCTGGGTTTGCTGTCGCAGGACATGGACGACTGGCTGCGACGGACCTGGGACCACCTGAGCGCGATCCCCGACCTGCTCGTCGTCTTCGACAGCGTCGGCGGACCCGAGCTCCTGCGCGCCTACTCTCCTCGCGACCCGAGCCGCATCCAGAGCGTCATCACCTCCCGACACGCCGCGTGGAGCGGGCTGGCCGAGCTCCTCGAGCTCGAGTGCTTCGCTCCTGACGAGGCTCACACCTTCCTGGAAGCCCGCAGTCCGCTGTCGCACGAGCTCGACTCCCGGCGGTTGGTGGACGAGCTCGGCTGTCTCCCGCTCGCCCTGGCCCAGGCGTCGGCGTTCATGGACCAGGCCGCCCTCACCTGCGGGGAGTACCTGGCGATCTACCGGGAGCGACGGGACGAGATCCTCGGCCGGGGTGCCCCGCACGACCACCCTGACACGGTGAGGACGACGTGGACCCTGTCCGTCGAGCAGGCCGCCGAGGAGTCCCCCAGTGCGGCAGGGCTCCTCGAGGTGCTGGCCTTCCTGGATGCCGAGAGGGTGCCGATCCACCTCCTGCGCCCGCTGTTCGAGCGCAAGGACCCCGCACTGGAGGTGGCTGAGGCCGTGGCCCAGCTGCGGAGGTTCTCCCTGGTGCGCCGCACCGGAGACGCGATCGGGATGCATCGTCTGCTCCAGGCCGTCGTCCGTGACTCGCTCGCCCCGGCCCTGGGCGTCGCCACCTGGGCGACGGCGGTCGACCTCGTCCGTCGCGCCGTGGCCGATGCCGACGATCCGACCGAGGCTCGTCGAGCCATGACGGGAAGCGTGCATGCGTTGGCGGTCCACGGAGAGACCCTCCAGTCGTCGTCGACAGAGCTGCTGTCGATGATGCGTGAGTGCTCCGCCAGCCTGGTGGAGCAAGGGTCGGCGAGCGCGGCAGCGTCCCTCATGGAGATCGCCGTACGGGCGGCGGAGAGGCTTGAGCTGGCGCCGCCGCTTCTCGGGCTGGTGCACAGCGAGTACGCCGACGCCCTCGACTCGGCCGGGGACCTCGCGGCAGCCCTGACCCACTCCCAGGCCGCCCTGTCCCTCCTCGAGAGGAGCCTGGCTGACGACGACCTCCGGCTGGCGGTGGCGCGCACCCGCCGAGCCCACGTGCTGAACTGCGCCGGATCACCCGGGGAGGCGAGTGTGTTGCACCGCCGGGCCCTCCCCGTCCTCGCCGGGTCGGGGGGTCTGGCCTATGTCGGTGCCCTCGTCGACCTCGGCTATGCCGAGTGGGGTTCGCACCATCTGGATGACGCCGCCGAGGCTTTCGGTGCCGCCGTGGAGGCAGCCAGCACACCGGACACCCGTCGGGCCCGGTGCGCCGCCACTGCGGGCCTCGGGCTGGTCAGCCAGGACCGCGGTGACCTGGTCGCGGCCCTGGAGCACCAGGAGTCGGCCCACCGCCTGCTCCGCGAGCTGCACGCCGACCGAGACCACCCCGACGTCGGTCTGCACCTCGACAAGCTGGGCTTCCTGCAGCGCCTGCGGGGTGACCTCGGCGCAGCCGGGTCCCTGCACGACGAGGCGGTCGCGATCCTCGGCCGCTGCTTCGGGGTCCGAGACCCCCGCGTGGCCGTCGCCCGCAGCAACCGCGGTCTGACCCGCGAGGCTGCCGGCGACCGGGAGGGCGCGACCAGTGACCACCACGCCGCCCTCGACTGCCTCCGAGCCGCGTACGGAGAGACGCATCCCCTCACCCTCCTCGCCGCCGAGCGCGGCGCCCAGGCGGCCTTGGGCGAGAGGAGCGTCACCCGATGACGTCGACGGCGCGACGATGGAGGGCCCGTGTCCTCGGTTGACCGGCCAGTCCCCAGAGAGAGGGACGGGCCCCCTGACGATCCGCCCAGGGCTGTCCACTACCAGGTGGACGCGATGCCGCGATTCGTCCAGGCCAATCCGGGTTCCGCACCCGACCTCTTCGACCTCCTCGTCAGGGTTCGCCTCGACCGGTCGATCGTCTCGCCAACCCTGAGGGTCAGGTGGCGCCTCGCTCCGAGACCCCCCGGGCGACACTGTCGATGGGGAATAGCAGTCGAGCCGATGGGGGTCGACTACTACCGGGAACAGCTGCAGCGCGACGTCTCGGCCCCGCCCCCGCCCCTCGGACCGTCCATGCGTCCCGCCGGCGTACCGTCCCGGCCGTACGCCGTGATCACCATCCCCCCGTTCGCTCCGGACGCCGACGGTCAGGGTGGCTTCACGTATCTGGAGGCGACCCTCCCGCGCATTCCTGCCGGAAGTGACGTGACGTACTGGATCGACGTGGATCAGGCGGGGACGGGCGGCGCCACCAAGGACCGGCTCGTGACCCTCGGACCGTACGTCGTCCGGGCGCCCCAGCCTGACCTCGAGGCGCCCGAGACCAGGGCGGACGACGTCGTCGGCGGACGGTCGGGCAGCCTCACCGACCCGGGACCCGTGTGGATCGCCCGGATCCGCCGGGCGCCGGGTGTCGTCCACATCGTGGTGGACCTCGACGACATCCCGGTCTCGAGCCCGGACGGCGAGATCCCGGTACGCCTCAAGGTCGGTGGCCAGTGGTGGGAAGCAGATCCGGCGGTCGTCCACCGGACGAAGCAGCGGCGACTCCCACTCGTCGACGTCAACGCCGACCGCGTCACGTTCACCATCCCCTGCGACGACGAGTCCGCCCCTGTCGTCTTCGAGGTCTACGGGCGACAGGTTCGGGAAGGACTGCTCGAGCAGGCGGCCGGGACCCGGGTTCTCGTCACCCACTTCGCCATCCAGGCGTTGAACGACCTGTTCGCCCGTCCACTGGCCGACTACACCCCGCCGCGCACCTACATGCAGGTGACGATGCGCGACGAGGACGGCCGCTACTCGAGCCGCCCCGCCGTCGCCCCCAGCGGCGTGGGCGACGGCTACAGCTACGGCTTCGACGCCCACCGGCGTTTCGGGGTGGCGTACCACCTGGCCCTCAACGGGCCGCTGCTGACGATGATCGCGCACGACTGTCCCACGGCGACCCCGGTCGAAGGCATGGACCTCAACGCCGGCCTGAGCACCATCAAGGACGATGTCGCCGACGGGCTGCTGCACCCCATCCTCCCCGGCTTCGGATCCTTCCGGTGGAGATGGTTCGACGGCCGCTCCCTCGCCCAGGACGTGGAGCTGGGGCGCGAGCAGCAGCGCAACCTGCTCCACGGCCCGGAGGGGACGACGGCACCGGACGTCCTCTACCCGGACTCCCGCATCTACGTCCAGACGCCTGAGTACGTCAAGGCCATCACGTCGCTGAACGTGAGCTACCTGGTCCTCGACTCCAGCACCGG
>JBBRNQ010000229.1:0-4707 GCA_038230235.1 Actinomycetales bacterium | reverse complement strand
GTGCGCGCGGTCACGACGATGACGTAGCAGTCGGAGAAGGTCCGGATCTGGCGGCACACCTCGATGCCGTCGAGCCCCGGCAGGCCCAGGTCGAGGACGACCACGTCAGGCTCCTGCTCCCGCGCTGCCCGCACCCCCTCGGGTCCCGTGTGCACCACGGACACCTCGTACCCGGCGCGGGAGAGGTAGGCGGCCATCATCCCGGCCAGCGCCCGCTCGTCCTCGACGACCAGCACCGTGGTCACGGCATCAGGCGCTGCAAGTCGGCTCACTCCCCCAGTCTGGCCCCGCGCAGAAGGGGGTCGGCGCAGCCCACGACCTGGCAGCGCGGATCTTCGTCAAACCTCAACCCGGCGACTGCTCGACCCACACCTGCCGGGTCCACCCTGAGGAGTGAGGTCACAGCGCGTGGCCCACACGACCAAGGGAGCCGATCATGATGTGGGGCAACGGATACAGCATGGGCTGGGGCATGTGGATGGTCATGGGAGTCGGCACCATCGTCTTCTGGACCGTCGTGATCCTGCTCGTACGGAGTCTCCTCCCGGGGCGCAACCCCAGCCGCGACACCGTGGCGGCGCGGCCCGAGCCCTTGACCCTCCTCAAGGAGGGTCTAGCCCGCGGCGACGTCACCCCGGAGGAGTACGAGCAACGCCGCCGTCTCATCACCGACGGCCACTGACGGCCACTGGCGGCCACTGACCCGCCCTGCCCCGACTCACCCATCTCGCGACCTCCGGAGCCACGATGTCTTCCCCCCTGCCCTCTCGCCGCCACCTCCTCCTCGGTGGCCTGGGGCTCGCCACCACGGCCAGCCTGGCCGCCTGCTCGAGCCCGACGGGCCCGTCCGTCCCCGCCGGTGTGCCGTCACGCACCTTTGGCGCCCCGACACCCCCCTCCCCCACCCCGGGGCAGAAGGTGGTCGCGAAGACCCTGACCGCCAAGCCAGTCACCCTGGACCTCGGCGGGCGGACCGTCTCGACGTGGGCCTACGACAGTATCCTTCCGGGACCCCTGGTGCGGGCCACCGCCGGTGACCTCCTGCGCGTGACCCTGCACAACCGGCTGCCCGCCGACACCACCGTCCACTGGCACGGAATCCGGCTGCGCAACGCCGCGGACGGTGTCCCGGGCATGACCCAGGAC
Organism: Actinomycetales bacterium; assembly: GCA_038230235.1. Lineage (GTDB taxonomy): Bacteria > Actinomycetota > Actinomycetes > Actinomycetales > Dermatophilaceae > Lapillicoccus. The sequence continues at coordinate 3,561 of JBBRNQ010000229.1, read as the reverse complement.
GCCGTCACCCCGGGCTCGTCGTACGTCTACGACTTCACCGCGCCCGACCCCGGCACCTACTTCTTCCACCCCCACGTCGGGGTCCAGCTCGACCGCGGCCTCTACGCACCGATGATCATCGACGACCCCCACGAACCCGGTACCTACGACGCGGAATGGGTCGTCGTCCTCGACGACTGGATCGACGGCACCGGCACCACCCCCGACGACGTCCTGAAGAAGCTCATCGCCGACGGCGGCACCACCGCCGCCGGCAGCGGCATGGACGGCATGGGCGGCACCGGCAGTGGCATGGGTGGGATGGGGGGCAGGGGCGCGGGCGGGTCACCCTGGGGAGACGCCGGCGACATCACCTACCCCTTGTTCCTCGTCAACGGCAAGCCCCCGAACGACCCCGACGTGCTCACCGCGAAGCCCGGCCACCGCGTACGGATCCGCGTCATCAACGCCGCCTCCGACACCATCTTCACCGTCGCGCTCGGCGGTCACCGGATGACCGTCACCCACACCGACGGACACCCCGTGCAACCGGTCGAGGTCAGCGCGTTCTACATCGGGATGGGCGAGCGGTACGACGTCGTCGTCACCCTCGGTGACGGGGCCTTCCCCCTGGTCGCGCAGCCGGTCGGCAAGACCACCGGCGGTCAGGCCCTGGCCGTGGTCCGCACCGGTACCGGCCCCACCCCGCCCGCCGACGCCCACCCCGCCGAGCTCGACGGGCAGGTCCTCATCGGCTCCCAGCTGCAGCCGGCCGAGTCGTCACGGCTGCCCACCAAGGCTCCCGATGCCAGGGTCCAACTGTCCCTGCAGGGCTCGATGAAGCCCTACCAGTGGGGCATCAACGGCGCCCCCTTCGGCCAGAACGAACCCCTCACCGTCACCGCCGGGCAACGACTGCGCCTCAACGCCGTCAACATGACGATGATGACCCACCCCCTGCACCTGCACGGCCACACCTTCGCCCTGCCGTCAGGACTGCGCAAGGACACCGTGCTCATGGCCCCCATGCAGTCCCTCGCCATCGACCTCGACGCGGACAACGCCGGCGACTGGATGATCCACTGCCACAACATCTACCACGCCGAAGCCGGCATGATGATCGCGCTGAAGTACACCGCGTAAGGGGCGCGGGCTGCCCGCGCGTCAACCACGGCCGCCACGGCCCCCGCCGTACGCGACAGGGGCCAGGACGGTCACTGGTCGGGCTCGGCGTCGGGCCGGGGGCAGCGCGGTCATCAGCGTGGCCATCTGGGCGATCTCGACCCTCTGGCTGGGGACGACCGACTGGGCCAGGGCCTTGGCCTGTGCGTTCTGCCCGGTAGCCGGCTCGGTCTTCGCCGACGCCACGGCGCCTTGGTGGTGAGCGGTCATCAGCTGCAGCCACATCCGGTCGAATCCGGTACCGGTGGCTCGACCGAGGTCGGTCATCTGCTGGCCCGACATCATGCCGCCCCTCGAGCCAGCGCCCATGCCTGCCAGCCAAAGCCTTCACCTCGGTGCTGGTGGACTGAGTCAGGGCCATGTCCGTCATCGTTACGGCCTGGGCGCGGTGCGGGACCATGCGACCACAGTCGATCTTTCATGGCTTCAGCTCGTTCGGCAGCAACGCCTGTACCCGCAGCTGCAACGGTGACCATCGGGGGTCCGGCCGGGGTGACATCGCCCCGAGCCCCGAGCCCCGAGCCCCGGCAGGACGGTCTCGGCACGGATGACCTCAGGCTCATCAGACACCCCCGATACAACCGGCCACCGGTGCACCCGCTCGGCCAGAACAGCCAAGCCCCCCGGCCCACGGTGGCGACCGCTGCATCGAGAACCAGCCCCGCTATGACGTCCGACGGGTAGAGGGCGGCGATAGGCACCCCGATCGGCAGCAGGAGGGCCGGCGGGGCTGAAACAGACTGAGACGGTGCAGCACGGCCTGCTTTCCAGGCCGCGGGGCCAGACCTCCTTCGACATAGCGGGACCTTTGGTCCGGCGCGTTGGCATAGCCACCGGTTGACTGGCCTGATGAGACGCTCTGGCCCCCCGGCACCTGCCCATGCGCTGACCGCGGCGTTCACCCTCCTGCTCCTCGCCGGTTGCTCCTCCACCCAGCCCTCTACCGGGTCGGCAGGCTTGGGAGCGAACGGGTCCGGCGGGATGATGGGCGGCGCCGACCAGGGTTTCCACTACTCGACGGCCACCTGCTCAGCGCCGGCGACGATGCCCGGCAGCACAGTTCACGTCGTACTGGCCGACATGGGCATGACCCAGATGATGGGCGGTGACGCCCCCATGGGGGCGCGGATGACTCTGGCTCCGACGCCAGACACCGTCCCCGCCGGGGCGGTCAGCCTCGTGGCGCAGAACCTCGGGTGGCGTACGCATGAGCTCGTCGTCCTGCCGCTGGCGGCTGGGGCCACCGACGGGCAGCGGACGCCCGGCGCCGACGGCAAGATCGCTGAGGCCGGCAGCCTGGGCGAGGCGTCGGCCTCCTGTGCTGCGGGCTCGGGCGAGGGCATCAGCGCGGGCGCGGCGGGCTGGACCACCCTCACCCTGGCGCCCGGCCGCTACGAGCTCGTGTGCAACCTCAAGAACCACTACGCCAACGGGATGCACCACGAGCTTGACGTCCGCTGACCGAGTGCTGACCCAGTGCTGACCCTGCGACACCTCCTTCCACGGCCGCTTCGCCCGCTCCGCCGGGTTCGACGACAACACCTGATCCGTGCGGACCACGTCGCGGTGCCGGCGCCAGTGCCAGTGCCACAAAGGACTCCCCGTCGGCCTCACATCAGTTCTCCGCGATACGCGGTCAGGCTTGCCCCGTCGTCCACGGATCGCCAAATCGCGTTGTCGGCGACGAGTACGATCTCCCGCTGGCCGGGGGACACTCCTGCGGTCAGCGCCCGCGGGACGCCCGGAGCTGAGCCGCCTGCGAGAGCCCAGCGACGTCCGTGGTCTCGGCTGATGAACAGGACGCCATCGGGCCGAACGCCGACAACGGTGGTGTCGTCCATCCATGCGGTTAGCAGAAGGAGGGGTGCCTCATCAAGGGGTGTCCACGTCGCACCGTGGTCAGTGGACGACAGGACCCCGGCGGCGGTCGTCGCGAAGGTCCGGGCCCCGTCCGGGGAGGTACTCAACCACCGCGGCTCGTGAGGGATGCTGAGCTCACGCCAGGTCCTGCCGTCGACACTGGAACGCAGGGCTGTGTCGAAGGCGAGCACCCCGGCCGGTGAGGTGGTCAGGGTGTGGAAGTCCGACTCCCCGGCGCGGGAGCGTTGCTGCCAGGTCTGCCCGGCGTTCGTGGACTCCAGCAGGCCCACCGGTTGCGGGAGGTCCACCCCGGGACCCGGATGGCCGGAGGCGAGGTAGTGGCCTGCGCCGACGATGGTGAACCCCATCAGGTCGATGACGGGCCCGACCCGCGTCGGGCCGGTGGGGTCGTAGCGGAACAACCCGTCGTGAGTAGCGAGGTAGAGTTTCCCGTCGCCGGGATCGCGGCCGACGGCGTGCACGTGTTGGCTCGGCAGCGATCCGGCTACGGAACTAGGGGATGCGCGGGTGGGTGGAGGG
>JBBRNQ010000228.1:0-4820 GCA_038230235.1 Actinomycetales bacterium | reverse complement strand
GCATCGACGCCTGGGCCACGGCAGCGACGAGGGAGTCCGCAAGGTGTTGGCGCGCCTGGTCAGGCAGGGAGTGGTACTCGTCGAGACCCCGGCCCGTTATCCCCTCTATCGCCTGAATCGGGACCACGTGGCCGCTCCCCATATCGAGGCGCTGACGAGGGTCAGGGATCAGATCGTCGCCCGGATTCGCGAGCAGGTGGTCGGTTGGCGGGTGACGCCTGCGCACGCCGGCCTGTTCGGGTCCTTCGCCCGGGGGACCGCCGATTCCGATAGCGATATCGACGTGCTTCTCGTGCGCCCGGGGGGCTTGGCCGAACGCGACGAGGACGCATGGCTTGACCAGCTCGAGCACCTTGACCGCGCCATCCGGGCCTGGACCGGAAATGCCGCCCAGATCATCGACGTCGCCCCCGACACACTGAGCCAAATGGCCGCCGACAGCGACCCGCTGCTCGAGTCCTGGCGCGCCGAAGACCTCCGTCTGTGCGGCGAACGCCTCACCGACCTCATTCGGAGGCGGGGATGACGCCGCGCCGCTCCGGCCGCATCGCCACGTGTACACCTGCCGAGTGTGGTGCGCGCCGAGAGCAGGCCCGCGCGTTTCTCGAAGTCGCCGAACTCGTCCTGACGGAAGATCGACGCGAGGCTCACGTGGCAGCTGCCCTGGCCGTCTTGTCCGGCATTGCCGCGGCCGATGCGATCTGCGGGCTCAGTCTCGGCAAGTGGAGCCGAGGCCCAGATCATCACCAGGCGGTTGACCTTCTCGAGGACGTCGCGCTGCGGGACACCACACTCCCCACCAAGCTCCGGCGTCTCTTGGCCGACAAGGACGCTGCCCACTACTCATCGACCCTCATCACCGTCGACAGGGCCAAAACCATGGTGCGCCAGGCGATCGCCCTGTTGGCCGAAGCCGACACCCGCTGACTTCGTGCCAGCCTGAGTTCTACCCCGGAGGGTGGGAGACCGCCAAGCACGCGACAGAGTGGGGCGGTCGCACTCGCGGCGGAAGGACACGGCCGCCTACGCGGCGGAAGGACACGGCCGCTGACGCGGCGGAAGGACACGGCCGGCCAGTGGCGTCGGGTCAGTCGCCTTCGAGGATCGCCTTGAGCCGGGAGAGGTCCTTGCTGGTCGCCCGTCGGATGGCGCGTTCCATCATCGGCGCGGCGATGCGGGAGAAGCCGGCCGGGTCGCCTCGGTTGCGAAGCGTCATCCGGGTCTGCCCCGTCCCGGTCGCCTCCCACCGGTACGTGGTCTCCATCGGGAAGGGGCCGTCGGTGGTGCGCATCATCAGCCGGCGCTCGGGATCGAGCTCGACCACCTCGTAGGTGTAGGACAGCCGCCTTCCGAGGAACCGGGCGACGAAGTCCATCCGAGAGCCCACCGCGACGGGAGGAGCTGTTCTCCAGCTCACCGTTCGGATGTTGGCATACCACAGCGGGGCATTGCTGGGGTCGCCGGAGAACGTCGCGACGTCCGCGACCGGTCGCCCGATCGTCGTCTCCACCTGCACGTCAACTGTCATGAGGGCATTCTCCACGGGGAGAACGGGAGTGCACGAGGTTCACTCCCGTTCTCGTGGGCCGGCGGGTGAAGCGATGTGTGCAGAGGGCGAGAGATCTCCCATGCCTGACGCGGACGCCGGGGTGGCTCATGGTCCTGCGTACCGACCTGATGCCGGGGGTGGTACCACGGCGGGCAGAGGTTCGCCGCCGCCACGCGAGGGAGATCCCGGGCTCCGGGTCGGCGGGAGAACAGGTTTGCCCTGGGGACAGCACGGGTGGGGCGAGTAGCCTGAGGTGTGCCCTTGGCCGTCGCTGTGGGCCGGAGCCGCACCAGGAGCGCCTGTCATGACCGACTTGTGGAGCCTCGTCGCGGCCGAGCGCGGCGCACTTGCCGACGATGTGGCTGACCTGACGTCTGCACAGTGGGGTAGCCGGTCCCTCTGCTCCGGCTGGACCGTCCGCGACGTCGTCGCCCACCTCTCCGCAGCCGCGTCCACGGGACCGGGCGCGTTCTTCGCCCAGTTCGCCAAGGCCCGCTTCAACTTCGACGCCTACGCGAACGCCGGCCTCGCCCGCCGTCTCGGAGCCGACACCCCGGCAACGCTGGCGGGCTTCCGCGCGGTACAGGGCTCGAGGACCTCCCCGCCCGGTCCGAAGCCGACATGGCTCGGCGAGGTCGTCGTCCACGCCGAGGACATCCGTCGACCCCTCGGGATCGCCCATACCTACGACCGGGACGCTCTTCGTGAGGTCGCCGACTTTTACAAGGGGTCCAACACCCTCATCGGCGCCAAGAGCCGGATCGCCGGCCTCACCCTCGAAGCGACCGACCAGGACTGGTCCACCGGGACCGGCCCTGCCGTCAAGGGCCCTCTGCTGTCGCTCGTCATGGCAATGACCGGCCGGAAGTCGCTCGTCGACGACCTGACCGGCGACGGCGTCGTAACCCTGCGCAGCCGCTGCACGTGACCCGACAGGCGAACGGCGGCTGAGGTTCGACCCCGGGAACTGGCGGTGCGGGCACGGTCGCGGCAGGGTGGACCACACTTCAAGCAGGGCAGGTGTGTGCGAGCAGGGCCAGCACGTGGTCGACGTGCACATGCCGTTTCGTCTAGGCCCGGGTCGCCGGTACCCGTTCGAGCATCCAGTGGACTAACACCCCCACGACCGGGTCGCTGTCCATCAGCTCCTTGAACGCGTCCACCGAGGGCGCGGCGCCTCAGAACCCACGACCCGCTCCATGTGGCCCGCGAGCCAGCTCACCAGGTGCTCCTGGGCGGAAGGCAACCAGCCCGCCGACGCACACATCTGTCTCGTCCGCCGACATACTCCAACCCTACGCGGCCGTGCGGTCGCAGCCGCGAGCGCCGCTCAGGAAGTCGAGCTGAACGACAATCGCAATGGCGTACCGCGGCACCATCCGCTGAACCTGAGGGAGACCCCGGCCGATCGCGGGCTCAGGTCACCACGTCGCGTGTGGACCAGCGCACCCTCCGCCGCCGCGACGTGCAGTCGTGTCCCTGGCCGTAGCACCTCTTCCCGGGTTTGGCGAGAGCCCCGCCATGCCTTTGGCCCACGCGCGCAGGTCGACCTCGACCGCGGGGACGGAGGCGCGGGACGGATGAGCTCGCCGGTGACACAACAAATGCCGGTGTCAACCCTCGCCGGTCCTCGTGCGTCTAGTAGTGGTGGACGCGGCCAGTGGGGCGGCGGCCCGGACGGAGGAAGGAAGAGTCATGAAGCGTTTTCTCAGGATCTGTGCGGTGCTGGCGCTCACGCTGGCGGCAGGGGCTCCCAGCGGCGCCGCGCAGGCGGCCACGCCGTTCTGCGGGATCACCTGGGGATCGCTCCCCAAGGCGGCGAGCGGACCGGGCGGTCTCTCGGTCACCAACGTGCGGGCCGGGCAGCATGCCTGCTACGACCGGCTCGTCATTGACGGGGCCTTGTGGGCCCGGGTGTCGTACGTGGACCAGGTCGGGCACGACGGGTCCGGAGCGCCGCTCCCGCTGCGCGGTGGGGCATTCCTGCGGATTGTCACGACCCGCTCGGACGACACCCACCAGGTGACCTACGACCCGGCGAACCGCAACGAGATCGTCAACGTGACCGGCTACCGGACCTTCCGGCAGGCGGGCTTCGCCGGCGACTTCGAGGGTCAGACGACGCTGGGACTGGGTGTACGTGCGCGCCTCCCGTTCCGCGTCTTCGTGCTCGAGGCTGCAGGCCTACCGCCTCGGGTGGTCATCGACGTGGCCCACATCTGGTCGAACTGACCAGCAGAGAAACGACGAGGTCGGCCCATTGGTCGAGGAAGTCCGACGGGCTGGGGCAATGCAGGCTCCCGGTGAGGTCGGCTAGGGACCGCTTGCCAACCCCGGGCTTGCACAGGTGCGGCCGGGTTGTCGATCGGTGACCACGGCGCGGGAATCCTCATCGACCCCACTCTCTCGTCACGGCGCCCTCCCCAACCCCCGGGCTCCGAGTGGCGTCTCAGAGAGGAGGGACACACCGTCGAGATCGGCCAGGAGGTCGTCATGAAGTCAAGGTGGAATGTCAGGGTGGCGACGGTGGCGCTGGCCACCACAGCTCTGTCGATGCTCGGGGGGAGCGTGCCCGTCGTCGCCGGCCCAGTGACTGGGGCCGGGGCTAGTGCGAGTGTCCGGTTGATGATCGACCCGCTCAAGGACGCGGACCAGGTCGTCCGGGCGTGGGGGCGTGGGAACCGAGCAGCGGTCGAGGTCCTGGCGACCCCGTCCGTGGCGACTCACCTGTTCGGCTACTCCACACCGGGCGGGGTGTCGTGGCGTCGCATCGCGTGGGACGGTACCGCCGGCACCGTCTTCGTCGTCTATCACGACGATGTTCGTGGGGGCACGGTGACGTTGGGAGTCAGCGACGTCCTGCTCAGCCAGGGACACGCGCAGGCGGTATACGGGGTGCAGTTCTCGCAGGTTCGTCCGGTCGACGCGGCCGGCTACGCGGACCGTCTGGTGCGGGCGTGGGGGCGTGGCGACCGGATCGGGGCGAGCGTGTACGCAACGGAGGTGACGGTCTCGGTCCTGTTCGGGCACGCGGACCCGGGTGGCCGGTTCTGGGTACGTACCAGGGCCAACGGCGCCGCTGGCACCGTGTTCGTGACCTACCACGACGACATCGGCCGACAGCTGGTCCTGCGGGTGGCCGACTTCGCGGCACAGGACGCGCAACGCCACGCTGTGTACGAGGCCGATTTCGGCCGGTGAGGCCGCCCGAGAGGAGTCCTCGGGGCATGGCAAGTCGCGACCCCGGTCGTCGACTTGTTGAGCCTGCGTC